>NZ_JBVHHE010000020.1:0-135744 GCF_055561235.1 Kitasatospora sp. NPDC022856
ACATTCCGAACCCGGAAGCTAAGCCTCACAGCGCCGATGGTACTGCAGGGGGGACCCTGTGGGAGAGTAGGACGCCGCCGAACAATCATTCCAAAAAGACCCCCTCCCGTTCGGGAGGGGGTCTTTTTGCGTTAACGTCTCCCCAGCACAACCCGCTCGGTGGAGAGGCGCGAACCGTTGCAGAACCTGACTCTTACCTGGCAGTCCGCCGGGGGCGCCGCGGTCGCTCTCTACGGAGGCGCGTACGCGGCCGCCCGGGTGCGGCGCGCACCACTGTCGGCGCTGCTGCGGGAGGCCGGCACCTTGCTGGCGCTGTTCGCGCTCTGGCAGCTGGTGGGGCACCTCTCGCTGATGAGCGCCGAGCACGCGCTGGACCGGGCGAGCTGGATCCACCGGACGGAGCTGGCGATCGGCCTGCCGGACGAGGCCTCCTGGCAGGCGGCCGTGACCTCGTGTCCGGCCGTGGTGAAGGCGGCGAACTACTACTACGCGTCGATGCACTTCACCGTGATGATCGCGGTGCTGCTCTGGGTCTTCGTGCGGCACCGGGCCCGCTACCCGTGGGTGCGGAACACGGTCGTGATCACGACGGCGATCTGCCTGGCGGTGCAGTTCATCCCGGTGGCGCCGCCCCGGATGCTGCCGCAGGAGGGGTTCGTCGACGTAGCGGCCGAGTACGGGCAGTCGGTGTACGGCGGCGCGGTCGGCGGGATGGTCAAGGTCGCCCAGCTGTCGGCGATGCCGTCGGTGCACGTGGCCTGGTGCGTGCTGGCGGCGGTCGCGGTGATCAGGGTGTCGTCGAGCCCGCTGCGCTGGCTGGTGGTCCTGCACCCGGTGCTGACCGTCGCGGTGGTGGTGGTCACGGCCAACCACTTCTGGGCGGACGGCCTGGTGGCCGTGGTGATCCTGCTCTTCGCGTACGCGGTCCAGGCGGCCTGCGGCCGCCGGCGGGCCCGCCGGGCGGCGTCCGGTCCGGACGCCGCAGTGGCCGGAGCCCAGGCCGGGGAGCACGTCACCACCGGGAGCTGACCGGGGCGTGAGCAGCACGGGCCGGTGGGCCCGACCTCCCCGGAAGGGAGGTCCGGCCCACCGGCGTTCGCGTGTCGGGTGTTACTTGACCGGCAGTGCCACCCGGCCCCACGCGCTGTTGGTCATGGCCGCGGTGGCCCAGTACCAGGCGACCAGCCCGGAGGCCGCGGCGACCCAGCCGGCGAACTTGGCGAGCCCGCCGGAGGTGGCGAAGGTCGCGATGGCGGAGAGCACCAGGGAGACGGTCAGCAGGCCGTACACCGCGCGGCTGAACCAGCCGGCCTTCCAGCTCGCGGCGGTGAGGGTGAGCGCGAGCAGGGCCCAGAGCAGCAGGAACAGGCCAGCCGCGTTCTTGCCGGCCCCGCCGGCGGCCGACCAGGTGGCCCAGAAGGCGCCCAGGCTGGTGAAGGCCGTGCCGGTGAAGCCCTCGCCGGCCCGGAGCTGCCAGAGGCCGGCGATGAACAGGGTGAGGCCGCCGAGGAGGTGGGCGAGACGGGCGGAGTCCCCGACCCCGGTGCCACTGAAGATGCCAGTGGAGAGGAGGCCGTAGGCGAGGAGGGTCAGGCCGAGGGCGAGGTAACCGAGGTTCCCCGCGTCGGCTCCGGTGGAGCGGGCGTTCAGTGCCCCGGTAGCTTCGTTGCTCACCGGAGGCTCCTTTCACTCTGGGCGCGCGCAGGGCGCTGTGAACCGCAGGAGGATGTTCGATGAGGTGGATGCGCGCGACCGCGCCGAGGGCGCACCACAGGAGGGTGCGACGGCTGCGGTCAGAATGATGGGCCAGCGCGAAGAACTGCTGGTCGTGTCCCCGCCGGGGGATTCCCCGGTGAGATCGGTGTACCCGGCCGGACCAGCTTGTACCCTTGTGAATCACACAATTTGTGGCGTCGTCAGCTGTGGAACGCTCATGGTTGGACCCCGGGTGAGCAGACTCGGTCAGCCCGGGCGCTGGGTGGGGACGCGCAGGGTGAGGATCGCCATGTCGTCGGACGGCGGCTCCGGCGCGAAGCGTTCGACCGCCCGCTGCACGCGCAGGGCGACCGCACCGGCCGTCAGCCCGGTACAGCCGGTGAGCACCTCGGCCAGGCCGTCGTCGCCCAGCATCCGCGACCCCTCGCGGCGTTCGGTCACGCCGTCGGTGACGCAGAGCAGGACCTCGCCGGGGGAGAGCACCAAGTGCTCCGCGGTCAGGTCGAGTTCCTCCATCACGCCGAGCAGCGGCTGCGGGGTGGCGGCCCGGTCGACCTGGCCGTCGGTGCGCAGCCGCAGCGGCAGCGGGTGGCCGGCGCAGACCATGGACAGCTCGGTGCTGCCGTCCGGTCGGGGCGTGAGCTCGCCGTAGAGCAGGGTGAGGAAGCGGCTTCGCGAACCCTCGTCCAGGATGGCCGCGTTGAGCCTGCTGAGGACCTGCGGGGCGTCCAGTCCCTCGCGGGCGAGCAGCCGCAGCGAGTGCCGGGCCAGGCCGGTGACGGAGGCGGCCTCGGGACCGGTGCCGCAGACGTCGCCGATGGCGAAGCCGTAGGTGCCCTCGCGGATGGTGAAGAGGTCGTAGAAGTCGCCGCCGACCTCGTTGCCCTCGCCGGCGGCCTGGTAGTACACGTCCACCTCGACGCCCGGGATCTCGGGCAGGTCCGGGGGGAGCAGACTGCGCTGCAGCGCCTGGCTGGTGGCGGTGCGCTCGGAGTAGAGGCGGGAGTTGTCGAGGGCGAGGGCGGCCCGCCGGGAGAGGTCCTCGGCGAGTTCCAGGATCTCCTGGCGGAACCGGACGCCGGCCGGGACGCCGAGCGCGAGCAGGCCGATGACCCGGTTGCGGGCGGCCAGCGGCAGGACCACCGTCTCACCGAGCAGGCCGGAGAGCTCGGGGTTCGCGGAAAGCCCGCCGGTCCGCGCGGTCTCGGCCGGCGCCGCCCAGAAGCGGGCGCCGTGAGTGGGTCCGGAGTCCGGGGCGGGCGTCTTGTCGAGCAGGGCGCGCAGCGGGTCGATGCGGTCCTCGTCCTCGTGCAGCACGAAGGCGAGGGAGGCCGGGGCGCCGTGGTCGCCGTTGGTGTACACGGCGCACCAGGAGGCGAGGGTGGGGACGGCCATCTGCGCCATCAGGGCGAGCGTCTGCTCGTGCTCCAGGGTGCCGGCCAGCAGGTCGGAGGCCTCGACCAGGAAGGAGAGCGAGCCGCGGCGCAGCCGTTCGAGCTCGGTGAGCCGGGTGCTCTCGATGGCCAGGGCGACCCGGTCGGCGGCGAACTGCAGGCGCAGCGCGTCCTCGTTGTCGTAGCGGCCGGGCGCGGCGGCGGCGATGCCCAGCGAGCCGATCAGCCGGCCCTCGACCTTGAGCGGGACGGTGAGCAGCGAGCGCATGCCGCTGTCGCTGAGCACCGGCAGACCGGTCGGCCGGGTGGCGAGGTCCTCGTGGACGGACGGCAGTCGGGCGGAGTCGTAGCGGTTGCCGGTGCCGACCGGGAAGCGGGTGTGGCGGCGGTGGCCGGAGGTGAGGCCGGTGGCGGCCCGGACCTCGAACTCGGTCTCGTCGTCGGTGGTGAGCAGCAGGTAGGCGGCGTCGCCGTCGAGCAGGTCGCGGGCGCGTTCGACGGTGCGCTGGAGCAGGGTGTCCAGGTCGTCGGTGGCGGTGGGACCGGCGAGCAGGTCCAGCCGGGAGCCGGTCGGGTCGGGCTTGTCGCCGGGCAGCGCCCGGGCGGGCGAGCGGAGCACCGCGCGGTCGGGTTCGAGGACGAGCAGGCAGAGCGTGGACGGGACGCCCTCGGTGTCGCGGATGCGGACCTGCAGGCCGTAGACCTCGACGGTCCGGCCGTCGGCGTGGCGCAGGCCGTAGCTGCCCTCCCAGCGGGCCAGCCGCAGCGTCGCGGCCAGCCCGAGCCCGGTGCCGGGGCCCTGTGGCCAGACGGTGAGGTCGGCCCAGGGGCGGCCGAGCACGGTGTCGGCGGGGTGCTGGAAGAGCGCCTCGGCGTCCGGGTTCCAGGCGAGCACGCGGCCGTCGTCGTCGAGCTGGACGACGGCGACGTGGACCGGTCCGGCGCTGCTGGGCAGTTCGCTGCCCGGGGTGGCGGGGACGGCGTAGCGGGTGCCGGTGACGTGGGCGGGCAGGGCGAGCCGGAACCAGACGGTCTTGCGGCCGGCGGAGTACTCGACGCCCCAGCGTTCGGCGAGGGCGGAGCACATCAACAGGCCGCGGCCGCCTTCGCCGTCGGGGTCGGCGTAGCGCTCGGAGGCGGTGACGGGGACGTCGGCGAAGGACGGCAGGCCGCGCTCGGGGTGGTGGTCGGTCACCTCGATCCGGACGGTCTCCTCCTCGCGCAGGCAGCAGACCTCGGCGGCGGTGCCGGCGTGCACCACGGCGTTGGTGACGAGTTCGCTGACCAGGACCACGGCGTCGTCGACGATCTCGGGCAGGCCCCAGCCCAGCAGCGCGTCCCGGACGAACGAGCGGGCGGCCGAGGCCGACCGGCCGACCGGTTCGAAGGTGGCGGCTGCGCGCGCGGTGACCACGTTGCCACTTCTCCTCTGCTCTGGCCTGGCTGCCCGGGTGCGGCGGCGACCTCCCCGTGGGCGCCGGCGGGGTGAGCGGCGGCGCTGGGGCGGGTCGTGGCCCGGTGCAGCGCCCCACCCTACTTTCCGGTTGGTTCCCCGTGGGGGCGGGGCGCCGAAACAGGCACCTGAGGGTGATTCTGCCCACCTGTTTCGGTCGGGGCGGTACCAACCGAGCGCAACCGGCCGTATACCCGGCGCCGGTGCTGCCAGACTGGGGGGTCCGTGACGCCCGTGGGAGCAGTACGGTCGATGCGGGTTCCGGTGGTCCGCGAGGTCACCGGGACGCTGTAGCGCCGACCGGTGTGGCTTCGCGCCCCGAAAACGGGGCACGGGGGATCACCGGACAGTTCACGATCTGGGAGGGGCCCGTTGAGTTCGGCCACCAAGGACGCAACCGGTACGACGCCGCCTGCCCAGCGCGGTGTGCGGCCCGGGGCCGCGCCGCGGAGCGCGGCCGGCCGGCGAGCGAACCACAGCCGCGGAGCCGAGCCGGCGGAGCTGCGCAAGCTGCTGGCCGCGCTGACCGCGATGCGCGACGGCAACTTCCGGCGGCGGCTGACCGTGCCCGGCGACGGTCCGCTGGCCGAGATCGCCGCCGTGTTCAACGAGGTCGCCGAGCGGAACCAGCACCTGACCGGTGAGCTGGCCAGGGTCCGGCGCGCGGTGGGCCGTGAGGGCCGGCTGAACGAGCGGCTGGAGACGGGTGCGGGCGAGGGCGCCTGGATGGCGGCCGTCGACAACTGCAACGCGCTGATCGACGACCTGGCCCGGCCGATGGCCGAGGTGGGCCGGGTGCTGGCCTCGATCGCCGAGGGCGACCTGGACCAGAAGATGGAGCTGCGCTCGCTGCACAGCAACGGGGTGAGCCACCCGCTGCGCGGCGAGTACCTGAAGATCGGCCGGACGGTCAACGGGCTGGTGGACCAGCTGTCGGAGTTCACCGACGAGGTGACCCGGGTGGCCATCGAGGTCGGTACCGAGGGCAAGCTGGGCGGCCAGGCCAAGGTGCGCAGCGTCTCGGGCAGTTGGAAGGACCTCGCGGACTCGGTCAACACGATGGCCGGCCGGCTGACCGCGCAGGTGCGCAACATCGCCCAGGTGACCACGGCGGTGGCCAAGGGCGACCTCTCGCGCAAGGTCACGGTCGAGGTGGCCGGCGAGATGCTTGAGCTGAAGAACACCGTGAACACCATGGTGGACCAGCTGAACGGCTTCGCGGCACAGGTCACCAGGGTGGCCCGGGACGTGGGCACGGAGGGCCGCCTGGGCGGCCAGGCGCAGGTCCCGGGCGTCGCGGGGGTGTGGCGGGACCTCACCGACTCGGTGAACTTCATGGCCGACAACCTGACCGGCCAGGTGCGCAACATCGCGCAGGTGACGACGGCGGTCGCGCGCGGGGACCTCTCGCAGAAGATCGAGGTGGACGCGCGGGGCGAGATCCTGGAGCTGAAGAACACCATCAACACGATGGTGGACCAGCTCTCCGGCTTCGCCGAGCAGGTGACCCGGGTGGCCCGCCAGGTCGGTACCGAGGGCCGCCTGGGCGGTCAGGCACAGGTGCCGGGCGCCGCCGGGGTCTGGCGGGACCTCACCGACAACGTCAACTTCATGGCGAACAACCTCACCGATCAGGTGCGCAACATCGCGCAGGTGACGACGGCGGTGGCCAAGGGCGACCTGTCGCAGAAGATCCAGGTGGACGCGCGGGGCGAGATCCTGGAGCTGAAGAACACCATCAACACGATGGTGGACCAGCTGGGCGCCTTCGCCGACGAGGTGACCAGAGTCGCCCGGGACGTCGGTACCGAGGGCATCCTCGGCGGTCAGGCGAGCGTGCCGGGGGTCTCCGGCACCTGGAAGGACCTGACCAACAGCGTCAACCTGATGGCCAACAACCTGACCAGCCAGGTCCGCAACATCGCGGAGGTCACCACGGCGGTCGCGCGCGGCGACGTCTCCAAGAAGATCACCGTCGACGCCCGCGGCGAGATCCTGGAGCTGGTCACCACCGTCAACACGATGGTCGACCAGCTCTCGGCGTTCGCCGACGAGGTGACCCGGGTGGCCCGCGAGGTGGGTACCGAGGGGATCCTGGGCGGCCAGGCCCGGGTCCGCGGGGTGTCGGGCATCTGGAAGGACCTGACCGACAACGTCAACTTCATGGCGTCCAATCTGACCAGCCAGGTGCGCAACATCGCCGAGGTCGCCACCGCGGTGGCCCGCGGTGACCTCTCCAAGAAGATCGACATCGAGGCGCAGGGCGAGGTCGCCGCGCTGGCCGGCACCCTGAACACGATGGTCGACCAGCTCTCCGCCTTCGCGGTGGAGGTGACCCGGGTGGCCCGCGAGGTCGGCACCGACGGCATCCTGGGCGGCCAGGCCGGGGTGCCGGGCGTGGCCGGGATCTGGAAGGACCTGACCGACAACGTCAACCTGATGGCCAACAACCTCACCGGGCAGGTCCGCAACATCGCCCTGGTGATCACGGCGGTGGCCCGCGGCGACCTCTCGCAGAAGATCGACGTCGATGCGCGCGGCGAGATCCTGCAGCTCAAGACCAGCATCAACACCATGGTCGACCAGCTCTCGGCGTTCGCCGACGAGGTGACCCGGGTGGCCCGCGAGGTGGGCACCGACGGGCGGCTCGGCGGGCAGGCCCGCGTCCCCGGCGTGGACGGCACCTGGCAGGACCTCACCGAGTCGGTGAACGAGCTGGCCAACAACCTGACCCGGCAGGTGCGCGCGATCGCCCAGGTCGCCACCGCGGTGACCAGGGGCGATCTCTCGCTGCGGATCGACGTGGACGCGTCCGGTGAGCTCGACGAGCTCAAGGACAACATCAACCAGATGATCGCCAACCTGCGCGAGACCACGCGCACCAACCAGGAACAGGACTGGCTGAAGACCAATCTGGCCCGGATCTCCGGCCTGCTGCAGGGCCGCCGGGACCTGGAGGCGGTCGCTTCGCTGATCATGACCGAGCTGACCCCGGTGGTCTCGGCCCAGCACGGCGCGTTCTTCCTGGCCCAGCCGGCCGGCCGGACCGCCGAGCTGATCACCGAGGACGACGACGAGAACGACACCGTGCTGCGGCTGATCGGCAGCTACGGCTACCAGCGGCGGGCGATGCCGACGACCTTCCGGCCCGGCGAGTCGCTGATCGGCCAGGCGGCGGTGGAGAAGCGCTCGATCATCCTCAAGGAGGCCCCGCCCGGGTACCTGAAGATCGCCTCGGGCCTCGGGGAGGCCTCGCCGGCCCACATCGTGGTGCTGCCGGTGCTGTTCGAGGGCCGCCTGCTGGGCGTGATCGAGCTGGCCACCTTCAGCTCCTTCACCACCGTCGCGCTGGACTTCCTCAACCAGATCGCCGATCTGATCGGCGTCACGGTCAACACCATCAGCGTCAACACCAAGACCGAGGGCCTGCTGCTGGAGTCCCAGCGGCTCACCGCCGAACTCTCGATGCGATCGGCCGAGTTGGAGGCGCGTCAGGAGGAACTGGAGCGGACCAACGAGGAGTTGCAGGAGAAGGCCGAGCAACTCGCCCAGCAGAACCGCGACATCGAGATCAAGAACAGCGAGATCGAAGAGGCCCGGCAGGTCCTGGAGGAGCGCGCCGAGCAACTCGCCCTGGCCTCCCGCTACAAGAGCGAGTTCCTCGCCAACATGTCGCACGAGCTGCGGACCCCGCTCAACTCGCTGCTCATCCTGGCCAAGCTGCTCTCCGACAACAACGAGGGCAACCTCTCGCCCAAGCAGGTCGAATTCGCCGACACCATCCACGGCGCCGGGTCGGACCTGCTCCAGCTGATCAACGACATCCTGGACCTCTCCAAGGTCGAGGCGGGCAAGATGGACGTCCGCCCGTCCCGGATCGCCCTGGTGCAGCTGGTCGACTACGTGGAGGCCACCTTCCAGCCGGTCGCGCTGGACAAGAACCTGGACTTCGCCGTCCGGGTCTCCTCGGCGCTGCCGGTCACCCTGCACACCGACGAGCAGCGGCTCCAGCAGGTGCTGCGGAACCTGATCTCCAACGCGGTCAAGTTCACCGACTCCGGCGCGGTGGACTTCTCGATCAGCCCGGCCGGTCCCGACGTCCCGCAGCACGTCCGCGAGCGGCTGCTGGAGGCTGGCGCGATCAAGGGCCCGGACGACCCGCTGATCGCCTTCTCGGTCTCCGACACGGGCATCGGCATCCCGGAGAACAAGCTGCGGGAGATCTTCGAGGCGTTCAAGCAGGCCGACGGCACCACCAGCCGCAAGTACGGCGGCACCGGTCTCGGGCTCTCGATCAGCCGGGAGATCGCCCGGCTGCTCGGCGGCGAGATCCACGCCGAGAGCGAGCTGGGCGCGGGCTCGACGTTCACCCTCTACCTGCCGCTGCGCACCGACGGCGGGGAGGTCGCGCCGCCGTCCGCGCCGAACGCCCCGACGCTCCGCGCCGCGGTCGGCGTCACCCCGGCGGGCACGCCCGTCCCGGTCGGCGAGAACCCGGCGGACCACTGGGCCCAGGAGGTCCGCGAACTCGCGGAGGAGCGCCGCCGCGGCGCCGTGGAGCGCCGTCGTGCGGCCCTGGAGGCACCGATCGAGGGCCGGCCGCCGTCCGGCGGCCCGGCGGCCCACCAGCCGTCCCGGGTGGACACCCGCTTCGACGGTCAGCAGGTGCTGATCGTGGACGACGACGTCCGCAACGTCTTCGCGCTCACCAGCGTCCTGGAGCAGCACGGGCTGACCGTGCTGTACGCCGAGAACGGCCGTGAGGGCATCGAGATGCTGGAGCAGCACGAGAACGTCGCGCTGGTCCTGATGGACATCATGATGCCGGAGATGGACGGCTACGCGACGACCGAGGCGATCCGCCGGATGCCGCAGTTCGCCGGGCTGCCGATCATCGCGCTGACCGCCAAGGCGATGAAGGGCGACCGGGAGAAGTCCCTGGAGGCCGGTGCCACCGACCACATCACCAAGCCGGTGGAGACCGACCACCTGCTCACCGTGATGCACGAGTGGCTGTCGGCGCGGAAGTCCTGACGCGGCCCTCCGCGGCCGGGCCCGCCCCCGCCGCCCGGTGCCCCACCGGGTCGTGGGGGCGCGAACCTCGGAGTCCGCTCCGGGGTTCGCGCCTTTCGGGGCGTGCTTTGCTGGCGGGGAGGGCCGGGAACCCGGTAGGGTCACCGATCGTTGCGAACAGTGACCGGATGGCGACTCGCTGGTGAGCGTGCGCCGGGGCACTGGGTGCGCGTTGCCCCGGACCAGGTTGCGACGGGGCGGTGTGCCGGGCGAGGGGGTGCGGCTAGCATGACCGGGGTAGTGGTGGGCAGTGTGCGAGTGCCTTCCCCAGGCAGGCAGGCGACAGGAGGGCGGGCCGTAATGCAGAAGGCGAAGATCCTCCTGGTCGACGACCGGCCGGAGAACCTGCTGGCGCTGGAGGCGATCCTCTCGGCGCTGGACCAGACGCTGGTACGGGCGGCCTCCGGCGAGGAGGCGCTCAAGGCGCTGCTCACCGACGATTTCGCGGTGATCCTGCTGGACGTCCAGATGCCCGGGATGGACGGCTTCGAGACGGCCGCCCACATCAAGCGGCGCGAGCGCACCCGGGACATCCCGATCATCTTCCTGACCGCGCTCAACCACGGGCCGCACCACACCTTCCGCGGCTACGCGGCGGGCGCGGTGGACTACATCTCCAAGCCCTTCGACCCGTGGGTGCTGCGCGCCAAGGTCTCGGTCTTCGTCGACCTCTACATGAAGAACTGCCAGCTCAAGGAGCAGGCGGCGCTGCTGCGCCTGCAACTGGAGGCGGGCGGCGAGCAGCCTGCCCTCGGCGGTGCGTTGCTCGGCGAGCTGTCGGCGCGGCTGGCGTCGGTGGAGGAGCAGGCCGAGGCGCTCGTCAAGCAGCTGGACGGCACCGAGGACGGCGGGGTCGCCGCCACCGCGGCGCATCTGGAGCGCAAGCTGGCGGGTCTGCGGCGGGCCCTGGACGCGTTGCGTCCCGGGGTGGAGTAGCGGCCGCCCGCGCGCACCCGTCCGGGTGAAACCGGGGCGGTGTGACGGTGTGTCTGCGACACGGCGGGGCGCCCCGGCTCGGCACGTGGGCACAGCTGGTCGGCCCCGGTAGGCTGCTGAGCCATGGCCACACGTACGCCCGGAAGCGCGGCACGCAACCCGAGTCCGGGACCGTCCAAGAAGGCCGCGGCGAAGGCTCCGGCCAAGCCGGTCGCGAAGAAGGCGGCCGCCAAGAAGGCCGCCCCGGCGAAGAAGGCGGCGGCCAAGCCCGCGCCGCCCGCCCCGCCGGCACCGAGGCCGATACTCTTCCGGGCCGTCCGGGCCGTCTGGCTCGGCCTGGCGCACAGCGTCGGCGCGGTCTTCCGCGGCTTCGGCGACGGCGCCAAGAACCTCGACCCGGCGCACCGCAAGGACGGCGTGGGCCTGCTGCTGTTCGCGCTCGCGCTGGTCACCGCCGCCGGCACCTGGTTCAGCCCGCAGGGCTGGCTCGGCGAGGCGGCCACCAACGTGGTCTCCGGGCTCTTCGGCCGGCTGGACGTGCTGGTGCCGTTCCTGCTGGCCCTGGTCGCGGTCCGGCTGATGCGCCACCCGGAGCTGCCGGAGGCCAACGGGCGGATCATGATCGGTCTGAGCGCCCTGGTGGTCGGCGTGCTCGGACTGGTCCACATCGGCTGCGGCGCGCCCATGATGGGCAGCGGCGCGACCCGGATAAGGGCGGCCGGCGGGATCGTCGGCTGGGCCGTCTCCACCCCGATGATGGCCGCCGCCGGGCCGCCGCTCGCGGTGCCGCTGCTCCTGCTGCTGGCCTTCTTCGGCCTGCTGGTGACCACCGCCACCCCGGTCAACCGGATCCCCGAACGGCTGCGCGCCGCCGGGGTGCGGCTCGGCGTGGTCGAGCCCGGCCCGCAGGACGCCTTCGCCGAGGGGCGTGCGCCGGAGCGCGAGTTCTCCACCGAGCCGCCGGAGGACGCGGACCCCTCGGCGCTGCCGTACCGCGTCGAGATCGACGGTCTCGCTCCGCCGGACGAGGTCGGTGCCCGCCGTCGCCGGCGCCGCCGCAAGCAGCTGGACGACCCGGAGCTCGCCTCCGGCGTCCCCGACCTGCTCGCGAAGGACCCGTTCGGCGAGGACCCGGTGGACCCGTACGCCACCCGCGACCTCGCCGCCGGGGCCGCCGCGGACCTGGACGGCGCGCTGGTCTACGGGGTGCCCGCCTCCTCGGCGGTGGCGGACATGATGCACCAGGTGCAGGACCGCACCGCCCCGCCGGAGGAGGCCGCCGTGCCGCCCGCCCGCAGCGGCGGCCAGGCGGCCCCCGAGGAGCACGGCCCGGCCCCGGTGCGGATGGAGCAGCTCCAGCTCTCCGGCGACGTCACCTACGCGCTCCCCCCGCTCGACCTGTTGGAGCGCGGCGGCCCGGCGAAGGCCCGCAGCGCCCTCAACGACGAGGTGGTGGCCCAGCTCACCGGGACCTTCGGCGAGTTCAAGGTGGACGCCAAGGTCACCGGCTTCACCCGGGGGCCGACGGTCACCCGCTACGAGGTCGAGCTGGGCCCGGCCGTCAAGGTGGAGCGGATCACCGCGCTCGCCAAGAACATCGCGTACGCGGTGGCCAGCCCGGACGTGCGGATCATCAGCCCGATCCCGGGGAAGTCCGCGGTCGGCATCGAGATCCCCAACCGGGACCGCGAGATGGTCAACCTCGGGGACCTGCTGCGCTCGCGCACGGCCGCCGAGGACACCCACCCGATGGTGGTCGGGATGGGCAAGGACGTCGAGGGCCACACCGTGATGGCCAACCTCGCCAAGATGCCGCACATCCTGGTGGCCGGCGCGACCGGCGCCGGCAAGTCGTCCTGCATCAACTGCCTGATCACCTCGATCCTGGCGCGGGCCACCCCGGACGAGGTCCGGATGGTGCTGGTCGACCCCAAGCGGGTCGAGCTGACCGCGTACGAGGGCATCCCGCACCTGATCACGCCGATCATCACCAACCCCAAGAAGGCCGCCGAGGCCCTCCAGTGGGTGGTGCGCGAGATGGACCTGCGCTACGACGACCTGGCCGCGTTCGGCTTCCGGCACGTCGACGACTTCAACGCGGCGGTGAAGGCCGGCAAGGTGACCGCCCCGCTGGGCAGCGAGCGCGAGCTGACCCCGTACCCGTACCTGCTGGTGATCGTCGACGAGCTGGCCGACCTGATGATGGTCGCCCCGCGCGACGTCGAGGACTCGGTGGTCCGGATCACCCAGCTGGCCCGCGCGGCCGGCATCCACCTGGTGCTGGCCACCCAGCGGCCCTCGGTGGACGTGGTCACCGGTCTGATCAAGGCCAACGTGCCGTCCCGGCTGGCCTTCGCCACCTCGGCGATGGCCGACTCCCGGGTCATCCTCGACCAGCCCGGCGCGGAGAAGCTGATCGGCAAGGGCGACGCGCTCTTCCTCCCGATGGGCGCGAGCAAGCCCGTCCGGATGCAGGGCGCGTTCGTCACCGAGGCCGAGATCGCCGCCGTCGTCCAGCACTGCAAGGATCAGCTGACGGCGGTCTACCGGGACGACGTGACGGTCGGCGGCGGGCCGAAGAAGGAGATCGACGAGGAGATCGGCGACGATCTGGACCTGCTGATCCAGGCCGCCGAGCTGGTCGTCTCCACCCAGTTCGGCTCCACCTCGATGCTCCAGCGCAAGCTGCGGGTCGGTTTCGCCAAGGCGGGCCGGCTGATGGACCTGATGGAGTCGCGCGGGATCGTCGGCCCGAGCGAGGGCTCCAAGGCCCGCGACGTCCTGGTGAAACCGGACGAGCTGGACGGCGTGCTCATCGCCATCCGGGGCTGACCGGCCGCCCCGGACGGTGCGTGCCCTTGCGGGTGTTCACTCGTTCGGAGGAGGGTAGGCGCGGTGCGCGGAACCGATCGAACGTGCACCGCGTCACAGGGCGCAAGAGCGGCCTCCGGGTTCGTCGGCCCCCGTCCTGACTGTCGGTCAGTGGACGATCGGAACCGTGCCCGGATGGGCGTGCGCATTCGGTCCTGCTCCGCTTGAGAAACGATCCTCCTCCGCCCCTAGACTGTTCTCCAGCAGGTGGCCATCCGCTCGAAAGGCGTGCACCGTGACCATCGGCAAGTCCCCCGATCGCGAGAACGCTCCGTCCTCCGCCGAGCTGTCCGGCGAGCCGGACCACGCGGCCGATGCCCCGAGCATCGGCCGGGTGCTGTCCGTCGCCCGGATCGACGCCGGACTCACGGTCGATCAGGTGAGTACCGCCACCCGGGTCCGGGTGCCGATCGTGCATGCCATCGAGGAGGACGACTTCGCCCGATGCGGTGGCGATTTCTACGCCCGGGGCCACATCCGGGCGATCGCCCGGGCGGTCGGCGTGGACGGCGAGGCACTGGTCGCCCGGTACGACGCCGCGCACGGCGGGGCCCCCGCCGGCAAGCGGCCCACCCAGCTGATCGACAGCGGGCCGATCAAGGTGCCCGGCCGCGGCCGCCCGAACTGGACGGCCGCGATGGTGGCCGCGATCTTCGCGGTGGTCGCCCTGATCGGCTTCAACCTGGTGAGCGGCAAGACCGGCGGCTCGACCACCGGCTCGGCCAGCGCGCCGCTGCCCAGCGGGTCCGGCACCGGCTCGGTCGCGCCCGTCGCCTCACCGAGCGTCCAGCCGCCGGCCCCGGCGCCCAGCGCCGAGGCGATCGCGGCCGCCCCGGCCGACAAGGTCACGGTGAAGCTGGTCGCCGAGAAGGACACCAGCTGGGTCTCGGCGCTGGACGGCAGCGGCAAGTCCCTGTTCCAGAACAACATCGAGGAAGGCCAGGACCAGACCTTCACCGACCCGAAGCAGATCAAGCTGGTGATCGGCAACGCGGGTGCCGTGCATGTGTACGTCAACGGCAAGGATCTCGGTCCGGCCGGGAAGAACGGCCAGGTGGTGCACGTCACGTACACCCCCGGCGACCCGCAGGCGGGCTGATGGCAGGGGCCGTGCGCCCCGGTGAAGATCTGGTAATCCGAGGCGCGCGGCCTCCGGGGCGAACGGCACCGGAGGCCGCGCGTTAATCTTGGCCCTATGCCTGAACGCCGTACTGTCGCCCTTGTCACGCTCGGATGCGCCCGCAACGAGGTGGACTCCGAGGAACTCGCCGGGCGACTGGAGGCCGACGGCTGGCTGCTCGTCGACGACGCCTCCGACGCCGACGTGGCCGTCGTCAACACCTGCGGGTTCGTCGAGGCCGCCAAGAAGGACTCCGTCGACGCCCTGCTGGAGGCCAACGACCTCAAGGGGCACGGTCGCACCCAGGCCGTCGTCGCGGTCGGCTGTATGGCCGAGCGGTACGGCAAGGAGCTGGCCGACGCGCTGCCCGAGGCGGACGGCGTGCTCGGCTTCGACGACTACTCCGACATCTCCGACCGCCTGCAGACCATCCTGTCCGGCGGCCACCACGCCCCGCACCTGCCGCGCGACCGCCGCAAGCTGCTGCCGCTGAGCCCGGTCGAGCGCCAGGCCGCCGCCGCCGAGGTCGCCCTGCCGGGCCACGGGGCCCCCGAGGACCTGCCCGAGGGCCTCGCCCCGGCCTCCGGCCCGCGCACCCTGCGCAAGCGGCTGGACGACAACCCGGTCGCCTCGGTGAAGCTCGCCTCGGGCTGCGACCGCCGGTGCTCCTTCTGCGCCATCCCGGCCTTCCGCGGCTCGTTCATCTCGCGCCGCCCCTCCGACGTGCTGCAGGAGGCCCAGTGGCTGGCCGCGCAGGGCGTCCGCGAGGTGGTGCTGGTCAGCGAGAACAACACCTCCTACGGCAAGGACCTCGGCGACATCCGGCTGCTGGAGACGCTGCTCGGCGAGATCTCCGCGATCGAGGGCGTCGAACGCGTCCGGGTCTCCTACCTGCAGCCCGCCGAGATGCGGCCGGGGCTGATCGACGCGATGACCGGCACCGCCGACGTGGTGCCCTACTTCGACCTCTCGTTCCAGCACTCGGCACCCGCGGTGCTGCGCCGGATGCGGCGGTTCGGCTCCACCGACCAGTTCCTGGAGCTGCTCGGGACCATCCGCGGCAAGGCCCCGCAGGCCGGCGCCCGCTCCAACTTCATCGTCGGCTTCCCCGGTGAGACCGAGGAGGACTTCGCCGAGCTGGAGCGGTTCGTCACGCACGCGGGCCTCGACGCGATCGGCGTCTTCGGCTACTCGGACGAGGACGGCACCGAGGCGGCGACCTTCGACGGCAAGCTGCCCGAGGACGTGGTGGCGGACCGGCTGAACCGGCTCTCCAGGCTCGCCGAGGAGATGACCGCCCAGCGGGCCGAGCAGCGGATCGGGACCGAGGTCGAGGTGCTGATCGAGTCGGTCGACGGCGACCTGGTCGAGGGCCGCGCCGCCCACCAGGCCCCCGAGACGGACGGCCTCACCACGCTCACCGGGGTGGCCGACCCGCAGGTCGGCCGGTTCTACCGGGCCCGCGTGGTCGCCAGCGAGGGCGTCGACCTGATCGCCGAGGCGCTGGAGCAGGTCCGGGTCGGCCAGGCCCCGGGAGCCGGGGAATGACCAAGGGGCCCGGCGCTCCGGCCGCGGCTCACCCGGGCAGACCGGCGGCCGCGGCCCCGCCGGCGCCGGGAATCTGGAACATCGCGAACATGCTCACGATGCTCCGGCTGCTGCTGGTGCCGGTCTTCGTGGCGCTGCTCTTCGCCGACGGCGGCCACGACCCCAAGTGGCGCGCGGTGGCCTGGGCCTCGTTCGCGGTCGCGATGATCACCGACCTGTTCGATGGCGAGCTGGCCCGCCGCAAGGGCCTGGTCACCGACTTCGGGAAGATCGCCGACCCGATCGCCGACAAGGCGATCATGGGCTCGGCGCTGATCGGCCTCTCGGTGCTGGGCGACCTGCCGTGGTGGGTCACCGTCGTCATCCTGGCCCGGGAGCTGGGCATCACCGTCATGCGGTTCTGGGTGATCCGGTACGGGGTCATCCCCGCCAGCCGGGGCGGCAAGCTGAAGACGCTCACCCAGGGCATCGCGGTGGGCATGTACGTCCTGGAGCTGACCGGCTGGCTGGCCACCGCGCGGGCCGTGCTGATGGCGCTCGCGGTGCTGCTCACCGTCGGGACGGCGCTGGACTACGTCGGGCAGGCGCTGCGCCTGCGCCGTGAGGGGCTGGCCGCGGAGCGCGCCGGCCGGTGAGGGAGGCGGACGGGGTGGGGTTCGGAGCGGACAACGTCGGAGCGGGCAACTCCGGGGCGGGCAACTCCGGGGCGGGCGACGTCGGAGCTGCTTACGAGGCGGCGGCGCTGAAGGCGCACGCCGCGCTGCGCGGGGAGGGCGCCACGCTGGCGGTCGCCGAGTCGCTCACCGGCGGGCTGCTGGCCGCCGCGCTGGTCGACGTCCCCGGGGCGTCCGCGACCTTCCGCGGCTCGGTCACCGCGTACGCGACCGAGCTGAAGGCCTCGGTGCTCGGCGTCGACGAGGGGCTGCTGGCCGTGCACGGGCCGGTCCACCCGCTGGTGGCCCGGCAGATGGCCGAGGGCGTGCGCCGGCTGCTGGGGGCCACGTACGGGCTCGCGACCACCGGAGTGGCCGGCCCGGATCCGCAGGACGGACAGCCGGTGGGCACGGTACACCTCGCACTGGCCGGTCCGGGGGGAAGTCGGGTCAGTTCGCCGCGACTGTCGGGGGACCGTGCCACAATCCGTCACGGAGCGGTGACCGCCGCTCTGGAGCTGCTCGTCGGGCGGCTCCCGTCCGGTGCGTCCACGCACTGACCAGCTGCTCACCCTCGGTTCCCGCCGTACGGCCCGCACCGTCGAAGGCTCCGCCCCCGGTGTCCGGACCGGTCCGTCGGCGCAGATCTCCACCGAACCGAGATCTGCCGAACTGGCGTACGGGGATGAGGTCGACGGAGGATCGTGTTACATCGGAGGTCCTGGGGCAGAAACCAGGTGGCGAACGAGTGGCGCGGCGGTGACCCGGTGCCGCACGGAGGGTACGACGAGGTGCCCGCGGGCCGGGGTGCGACACCGAAACAGGGGAGGGGACAGCCTTGCAGCCCAGAGTGAACACGACCATGGTCCCCGCACGCGAAGCGGGCAAGGCGGTACGGTGGGGGCGTGACATCTCGATCCGCAGTCCGAGGAGGGAGGCACCGATGATCCTGCTCCGTCGCCTACTGGGCGATGTACTGCGTCGGCAGCGCCAGCGCCAGGGCCGCACACTTCGCGAGGTGTCGGCAGCAGCCAGGGTTTCGCTCGGTTACCTCTCCGAGGTCGAGCGGGGACAGAAGGAGGCCTCCTCGGAGCTGCTCTCCGCGATCTGCGACGCACTCGACGTTCGAATGTCCGAGGTCATGCGCGAGGTCAGTGACGAACTCTCGCTCGCCGAACTTGCGGCGATGTCCAGCCTCTCCGAAGGTGAACTGCTGAGGCCGGTGCTCGAACCGGTACCGCTGCCCGCCCCCGGCAACGACCGGGCGAACCTCTCGCCCAAGGCCGCCGCGATGGACGTGGTCGCCGCCTGACCTGGCCTCGACGCCCGGGCCCCTGGTGCCCGGGGCGAGCGAAGGAGGCCGGTCGTGCGGAAGGCAGCTACGACGTTCGCCGAGGCCCGAATACGGCTGGGGCAGTTGGTTCCCCGGCGTCTGCGCAGGATTCTGCCGATGTCGGCGGGCGCTCTCGCCGGCTGGCTGGTGCTCCGGGGCCAACCGGCCGACGGGGCCGCGCTGGGGCTGCTCGCGGCCGGCGGGTGGGGGCTCGGCCTGATCCCGGTGCACGCGGACCGCTGGTCCACCGGACCGGAGCCGCGCCGAACGGGTGAGCCGAGGGCCCGGATGGAGGCAGAGCCTCCGATCGGGTGAGCGCAGTGATGCGGTGCGAAGGCCGCGAGGTGGTTCTCCGCCTCGCGGCCTTCGCCGTGCCCGGCGGTGGGCGCCCGCCGTTCCCCGGGCCCGGGGCGGGTCAGGGCCGCAGCCGCAGGCCCCGTGGGGTGGGGTGGAAGCCGGCCTCCTCCAGGGCGGCGCCGAGCGGGGAGCCGAGCGCGGGCACGCCGTTGGCCCGCTCGACGGTGACGCTGCCGAGCGCCCCCGCGCGGACCGCCGAGGCCAGCGCGGCCGTCGCGGCGGAGAGGGTGGCCTCGTCCTCGGGCCAGGCCAGCAGGGACTTGCCGCCCCGCTCGATGTAGAGGCCCAGCTCGCCGTCGACCAGCACCACCAGGGCGCCGGCCTTGCGGCCGGGGCGGTGCGCCCTGGCCTCCCGGGCCTCCTTGGTCTCCTTCGGCGCCTCCCCGGCCGCGGTGGCCCGCTCGGCACCGGGTGCCGCAGTGCCCGGCGGGTCGGGCCAGGGCAGCGCGGCGCCGTAGGCGTTCGCGGGGTCGGCGGCGGCCAGGACCAGCACCTGCGGGGGCTCGGCCGCCGGACCGGCCGGCCACTCGGCGGCCCGGGCCCGCTCCAGCCGCCCGCTGACGGACCGCAGCCGGTCGGCGGCGCCGTCCATGGCGAACTGGGCGCCGCCCAGCCCCTCCACGAAGTACCCCCGGCGGGCCCGGCCGCGCTCCTCCATCGCGGCGAGCACCCGGTACACCCCGGCGAAGCCGCCCGGGATCCGCTCGGCCGCCACCGCGCCCCGGGTCAGCAGGCCGTGCCGGTCCAGCAGGCTCTGGGCCTGGGTGGTGGCCCGCACCGTCGGGTCGGCGTCGAAGGCGGGCAGCAGCGACCAGCGCCCGGCCACCGTCGGCGGTCCGCCGCGCAGCGTGCCGCCGGCCCGGCCGAAGGCCCGGCCCGCGCCGCCGTAGCGCCCGCGCGGGGTGGCCCGGGGCGCCCGGTGGGCGGTCGCGCCGGCCGTCCGGCCGGAGCCGAGCAGGGCCCGCAGCGGGGCGAGGGTGTCGTTGCTGACGTACCCGGCCCAGACCAGGTCCCAGAGGGCCTCGACGACCTCGGTCTCGGGGGTGTCGGGGAGCTGGGCGACCAGCTGGCGGAAGAAGAGCCCGTAGCCGCCGGCCAGGGCCTCCAGCAGCGCGGTGTGCACGGGTGTGACGGCGGGCGGGACGGGCTCCGGACGCAGCAGGTGGGCGTGCTCGGCGAGGTGCAGGCCGATCCAGCCGTCCTTGCCGGGCAGGGCGCCGGCGCCGGACCAGCCGATCTCACCGGCGGCCATCAACTCGTCCAGCAGGCCGGGGGAGTAGTCCGCGAGCCGGGCCGGGAGGATCAGCCGCTCCAGGGCGGAGGCGGGCAGGGCGGTGCCCTGGAGCTGCTCGACCACCCGGAGCAGGCCGTCCGGGCCGCGCAGCCGGTGGCCGGCCAGGTGCTGCCACTGCGGGAGGAAGGCGGCCAGGGCGCGCGGCGGGACGGCCTCGACCTCCTGGCGCAGGGCGGCCAGCGAACGGCGGCGCAGCCGGCGCAGCACCTCGGCGTCGCACCACTCGACGGTGGCGGGGTGGCCGTCGTTGGAGGCCGGGCGTGCGGCGTCCGGCACGAGGGGGTGGGCGTCGGGCGGGCGGAACTCGCCCTGGACCAGCCGCCCGGCGGCGGTGAGGCGCTGCAGGGTGCCGGCGACCACCGCGCTGCCGAGGCCGAAGCGGGCAGCGGCCTCGGCGGCGGTGAACGGGCCGTGGGTGCGGGCGTACCGGGCGAGGAGGTCGCCCAGCGGGTCCTTGACCGGCTCGGTGAAGGCCTCCGGGACGCCGACCGGCAGGGGGGTGCCCAGGGCGTCGCGCAGCCGCCCGGCGTCCTCGACGGCGGCCCAGCGCTGCTCGCCGGCGATCCGGACCGCGATCACCCGGCGGGTGGCTTCGAGCTCCAGGGCCCAGAGCGGTTCGGCGCCGCGGGCGGTCAGCTCGGCCTCGGTGAGCGGACCGAGCAGCCGCAGGGCGTCGGCGACGCCCTCGGCGTCCTTGACCCGGCGCTCGGGGGTGAGCCGCTGGAGCTCCGCCTCCAGCTCGGCCAGGACCTGCGGGTCGAGCAGCTCGCGCAGCTCGGCCTGGCCGAGCAGCTCGGAGAGCAGCCGGGAGTCCAGCGCGAGGGCGGCGGCCCGGCGCTCGGCGAGCGGGGAGTCCCCCTCGTAGAGGAACTGGGCGACGTAGCCGAAGAGCAGCGAGCGGGCGAACGGGGAGGGCTCGGGCGTGGTGACCTCGACCAGGCGCACGGCGCGCGATTCGAGGTCCCGCATCAGCTCGACCAGGCCGGGGACGTCGAAGACGTCCTGGAGGCACTCCCGGACGGCCTCCAGGACGATCGGGAACGAGCCGTACTCCGAGGCGACCTCCAGGAGCTGCGCGGATCGCTGGCGCTGCTGCCAGAGCGGGGTGCGCTTGCCCGGGCTGCGCCGGGGGAGCAGCAGGGCGCGGCCGGCGCACTCGCGGAAGCGGGAGGCGAACAGGGCGGAGCCGCCGACCTGGTCGGTGACGAGCTGTTCGATCTCGCCGGAGTCGAACAGGGCGGCGTCGGCGCCGACCGGGGCGTCGTCCGGCGCCGGCTGCTCCACCGGGAAGTCGAGCAGGTCGGCGTCGGGGAGGCGGAGCACGATGCCGTCGTCGGCGTGCATGACCTGGGGGTCCAGACCGTGCTTCTCCCGCAGCCGGGCGCCGATCGCGAGCGCCCAGGGCGCGTGCACCTGGGCGCCGAACGGGGAGTGGATGACGATCCGCCAGTCGCCGAGCTCGTCGCGGAAGCGCTCGACCACGATGGTGCGGTCGTCCGGGAGGTGGCCGCAGGCGGCGCGCTGCTCGGTGAGGTAGCCGAGGAGGTTCCCGGCGGCCCAGTCGTCCAGGCCGGCCTGCCGGAGCCGGGCGGTGGCGGCGGCGGGCTCCAGCGCGCCCAGCTCGCGGGTGAACGCGCCGAGCGCGCGGCCGAGTTCGAGCGGGCGGCCGAGGGTGTCGCCCTTCCAGAACGGGAGCCGGCCGGGGACCCCGGGCGCGGGGGTGACCAGCACCTTGTCGTGGGTGATCTCCTCGATCCGCCAGGAGGTGGTGCCGAGGGTGAAGACGTCCCCGACGCGCGACTCGTAGACCATCTCCTCGTCCAGCTCGCCCACCCGGCGGCCGCCGGTGCCCTTGCGGCCGGCCTTGGAGTCGGCCGCCTCGGAGCCGGCGATGAAGACGCCGAACAGGCCGCGGTCGGGGATCGTGCCGCCGGAGGTGACGGCGAGCCGCTGGGCACCGGGACGGCCGGTGACGGTACCGGCCACCCGGTCCCAGACCAGGCGGGGGCGGAGCTCGGCGAAGGCGTCCGAGGGGTAGCGGCCGGCCAGCATGTCCAGCACGGCGTCGAAGGCGGACTGCGGCAGGGTGGCGAACGGCGCGGCCCGGCGGACCAGTGCGAGCAGGTCGTCCACCGGCCAGGTGTCCAGCGCCGTCATGGCGACGAGCTGCTGGGCGAGCACGTCCAGCGGGTTGCGCGGGATGCGCAGCGCCTCGATCCGGCCGGCCCGCATCCGCTCGGTGACCACGGCGGACTGCACCAGGTCCCCCCGGTACTTGGGGAAGAAGACGCCGGTGGAGACGGCGCCGACCTGGTGGCCGGCCCGGCCGACCCGCTGGAGGCCGGAGGCGACCGAGGGCGGTGACTCGACCTGGACGACCAGCTCGACGGCGCCCATGTCGATGCCGAGCTCCAGGCTGGAGGTGGCGACCACGGCGGGCAGCCGGCCGGCCTTCAGCTCCTCCTCGACCAGGGCGCGCTGCTCCTTGGAGACCGAGCCGTGGTGGGCGCGGGCGATCACCGGCGGGGCGCCCCTGGCGACGCCGGACTCGGCCATCACCTGGGCGGGCGCGTGCGCCTCGGGGAGCGGCTCGCCGGCGGCTCGCTCGTAGGCGATCTCGTTGAGCCGGTTGCAGAGCCGCTCGGCGAGCCGGCGGGAGTTGGCGAAGACGATGGTCGAGCGGTGGGCCTGGACGAGGTCGACGATCCGCTCCTCGACGTGCGGCCAGATCGAGGCTCCGCCGCTCTGCCGGTCGGTGTCGCCGCCGGTGGCGGGGGCGGGCGGCAGGTCGTCGAGGTCGGGGACGGGGACGACCACCGAGAGGTCGAACTCCTTGGCACCGGCGGGCTGGACGACGGTGGCACCGCGCCGCGGGCTGAGGTAGCGGGCCACCTCCTCGACCGGCCGGACGGTGGCGGAGAGGCCGATCCGGCGGGCCGGGTGCTCCAGCAGTTCGTCCAGCCGCTCCAGGGAGAGCGCCAGATGGGCGCCGCGCTTGGTGCCGGCCACGGCGTGCACCTCGTCCAGGATCACCGTGTCGATGCCGCGCAGGGCCTCCCGGGCGGCGGAGGTGAGCAGCAGGAAGAGCGACTCGGGGGTGGTGATCAGGATGTCCGGCGGGTGGGTGGTGAAGCGGCGCCGGTCGGCG
Organism: Kitasatospora sp. NPDC022856; assembly: GCF_055561235.1. Taxonomy (NCBI): domain Bacteria; kingdom Bacillati; phylum Actinomycetota; class Actinomycetes; order Kitasatosporales; family Streptomycetaceae; genus Kitasatospora; species Kitasatospora sp. NPDC022856. Next base: position 22,897 of record NZ_JBVHHE010000020.1, read on the forward strand.
GCGGGGGTGTCGCCGGAGCGGATGCCGACCTGGACGTCCGGCTCGGGCAGGCCGAGCCGGACGGCGGCCTGGCGCAGGCCCGCCAGTGGAGAGCGCAGGTTCCGCTCGACGTCGACGGCGAGGGCCTTGAGCGGCGAGATGTAGAGGACCCGGCAGCGGCGCTTCGGCTCGGCGGGGGGCGGGGTGCTGCTCAGGCGGTCCAGCGCGGAGAGGAAGGCGGCGAGCGTCTTGCCGGAGCCGGTGGGGGCCACCACCAGGACGTCCGTCCCGCCGGCGATGGCCTGCCAGGCCTCGGCCTGGGCGGTGGTGGGCGCGTGGAAGGCGCCCGAGAACCACGCCCGGGTGGCCGGGGCGAATCCGGCCAGCGGGTCGGCGGGCGGCTGGGGGTGGGTCTTCGGCGCCATGCCCCCATGGTGCCGGGTGGCACTGACAAGGGGCGGGTGGAGGCGGCGGCGCCGGTCGGCCGGGGCGTCGCGAGGGCGGGGCGTCGCGAGGGCGGGGCGTCGCGGGGCCGGGTCGGGGTGCCGGGCCGTCGGGGTGCCGGGCCGTCGCGAAGTCGGGGCAGGAGGGGTCGGGAGGGGTCGGAAGGGTCACCGGAAAGGCAGAAAGGATAATCCGCTCATATGGTGATAATTCAGACACCTGATCCTCTCGTGGCATCGGACCTCCGGTGATCGCCGGATCCCCGCGGCCACCGGGACCGACGAGCGGAGACCGTGCGATGGCGCAGGCGCACACGGCCGGCAGCGGTCCCGTGCAGGTCCCCCGGCGCCGTACCCGGGGCCCGGTCCGCGCACTGCTCGCGATGCTGCTCACCGCGCTGGTGGTCGGCGGCGCGGTCCCGTACGTGGCCGGGCCCGGGCGGGAGTACTTCAGCTACCTGGTGCTGGCCGAGCGGCAGGACGCGTCCGGCGCCGCCCGGGCCGGTGCCGAGGCGCGTGCCGCCGGCGGGCAGGTCGTCCAGGAGTACCCCCAGATCGGGGCGGTCCTCGCGTACGCCGCCGGCGGCTTCGCCGACAAGGTCCGGGACCGGCCCGGAGTGGCCGCGGTGGGCGCCACCCGGACCTCACCGGTGCCGAGCCCGCCCCGCCCGCTGGACGGCGCCGGCGACTTCGGCGCCGGGGCCGGCGGCGACCGGGCGGGGTCGGACAGCGCGGACGACGCCACCCCCACCGTGGCCGACCCGGGCGAGCGCGACGCCTGGAACCTCGCGATGCTCGGCAGCGGCGGCGGCCCGTCCGCCGACACCACCGCCACCCTGCTACGCGGTCCCGGCACCGGACCGGGCGCCCCCTCCGCCGACGCGCTGCGCCGGGTGCTGGTCGCCGTGCTCGACTCGGGCGTCGACGACACCCATCCGGACCTGCGCGCGGCCGTGGACCCGAAGAGCTCCGCCTCCTGCGCGGACGGCCGCCCGGACGCCCGGACCGGCGCCTGGCGGCCCGACCCCGGGGTCGGCGAGAGCGGCCACGGTACGCACGTCGCCGGGATCGTCGGCGCGGCCCGGGACGGCCACGGCGTCAGCGGCGTCGCGCCAGGGGCCCGGATCGCCGCCGTCCGGCTGCTCGGGTCGCTGGGGCAGTACTACGCGGAGAACATCGTCTGCGGCATGCTCTGGGCCGCCGACCACGGTGCCAAGGCGATCAACAACAGCTACTTCGCCGACCCCTGGAAGTACAACTGCCCGGAGGACGGCGACCAGGCCGCGCTGACCGCCGCCGTTGCCCGGGCCGTCGACTACGCCCGGCGCAAGGGGGCGGTGGTGGTGGCCTCGGCCGGCAACGACGGGCAGGACCTCGGGGCCGCCCGCACCGACGACCGCAGCCCCAACGACCGCAGCTCCGGCCCGGCCCGGACCCGCTACGTCGGGACGGAGTGCGTCCGGCTCCCCGGCGAACTCCCCGGGGTGGTCACGGTGACCGCCGTCAACCGGGACGGCCACCCGTCCGCCTACTCCAACTTCGGGCGCGGCAAGGTCTCGCTGGCCGCCCCCGGCGGCGACCCGGACGGCGGCCCGCAGGGGGCGGTGGTCTCCGACTGGCCCGGCGGCCAGTACGCCGCGCTGGCCGGCACCTCGATGGCCGCGGCCCATGTGACCGGCGCGGTGGCGGTGGCCGCCGCGCTGCACCCGGACTGGGACTCGGACCGGCTCGCGACCCTGCTGGCCACCACCGCGGCCGCCGCCTGCCCGCCCGGCCCGTACGCCTGCGGCGACCGCCAGTACTACGGCGCGGGGACGCTCGCGCTGCCGCACTGAGCGGGCGGGGCCTGCGCCGAGCGGCGGGCCCGCGCCGGGCTGGGGGGCCGCCGAAAATCGGGTGACGGGCGCCGCGCCGTGGGCGAGGATCGGGGGATGACCGTCCACCTCACCACCGAGCGGCTGGTGCTGCGCCGCTTCACCCCCGCCGACGTCGACCACCTGGTGGAGCTGGACGGCGACCCCGAGGTGATGCGCCACCTCACCGGCGGCCGGGCCACCCCGCGCGAGGTGGTCGAGCGGGAGCTGCTGCCGCTCTACTTCGACCACTACCGGCGGTACGGCGACCTCGGCTGGTGGGCCGCCGAGGAGCGGGCCGGCGGGGCCTTCCTGGGCTGGTTCGAGTTCCGCCCGACGGACCGGCGGGACCGCGGCGAGGTCGAGCTCGGCTACCGGCTGCGCCGGCCGGCCTGGGGCCGCGGCTACGCCACCGAGGGGGCCCGGGCGCTGATCCGCCGGGGCTTCAGCGAGCTCGGCGTGCGCCGGGTGGTGGCGTACACGATGACGGTCAACCGCGGCTCGCGGCGGGTGATGGAGAAGGCCGGGCTCCACTTCGTCCGGACCTTCCACGAGGAGTACCCGGAGGCGATCCCGGGCTCGGAGCACGGGGAGGTCGAGTACGCGCTGGAGGCGGCCGACTGGACGCCCTGAAGCCTCCGGTCCGGTCCGGGATACTGGTGGGCATGAGGCTGACCGAATTCTGGCGACGGATGTACGCACACTTCGGGGAGGCGTACGCGGAGTCCTTCGCCACCGACCACGTGATGAGCGAGCTGGGCGGGCGGACGGTGCGGCAGGCCCTGGACGCGGGCTGGGAGGCCAAGGACGTCTGGCGGACGGTCTGCGAGAACCAGGGCGTCTCCGCAGTGCTCCGCTGAACCGGTGCCCGGTGCCCGGTGGGGTGTCGGGCATGGGACAGACTGTCCGAGTGACAAGCAGCGCAGAACCGCAGAATTCGGACAGGTCGGCGCAGGTCGCCGACGAGGCCGCGGGCCGGCGGCCCGAACACCGCGACGGCACCGACCGGGAGCCCGCCCGCGACTGCGCGCCGGCCCCGGCCGACGGGCTCCTGGGGACCGGCATGCCGCGCTGGCTGCCCCGCGCCATGGTGCTGGCGCTGGTCATGGTCGGGCTGTTCCAGCTCGCCGACTGGGCCTTCCACCAGCTGATCGACCTCTTCGTGATGCTGCTGGTCGCCTTCTTCCTCTCGCTGGCGCTGGAGCCGGCCGTCGACCGGATGGCGGCCCGGGGGGTGCGCCGGGGCGTCGGCACCTTCCTGGTCTTCGTGGCGGTGGCGGTCGCGGTGGGCGGGTTCCTGGCCGCGCTCGGCACCCTGCTGGTCGACCAGGTGGCGAAGATCGCCGGGGACCTGCCGCACCTGCTCGACAACCTGATCCACTGGATCAACCAGACCTTCCACCAGGACCTCTCGCTGGACGAGCTGCAGAAGAAGCTGCTCAAGGACTCCGGGGCGATCGAGACCTACGCGCAGCAGGCCGCCGACAACGTGTGGGGCGTCTCCTCGACCCTGATCGGCGGGCTGTTCCAGGCCTTCACGGTCGGGCTCTTCACCTTCTACTTCACCGCGGACGGCCCCCGGGTGCGCCGCACGGTCTGCTCGCTGCTGCCGCCCGCCAAGCAGGGCGAGGTGCTGCGGGCCTGGGAGATCGCGCTGGCGAAGACCGGCGGCTACCTCTACTCGCGGGCGCTGCTCGCGGTCGCCTCGGCACTCGCGCACTGGGTGATGTTCGCGCTGCTGGACCTGCCGTACTCGGCGGCGCTGGCGGTCTGGGTGGGCGTCATGTCGCAGTTCGTGCCCACCATCGGGACGTATCTGGCCGGCGCGCTGCCGGTGCTGGTCGCGCTCACCGTGGAGCCGGTGGACGCGCTCTGGGTGCTGGCGTTCGTGGTCGTCTACCAGCAGATCGAGAACTACCTGCTGCACCCCCGGATCACCGCCAGGACGGTGGACGTGCACCCGGCGGTGGCCTTCGGCTCGGTGATCGCGGGCGCGGCGCTGCTCGGCGCGGTGGGCGCGCTGATCGCCATCCCGGCGGCCGCCACCCTGCAGGGCTTCGTCGGCACCTACGTGCGGCGGTACGAGGTGGCCACCGATCCGCGGATCGACCGGGGGGCCCAGCGGCGGGCCCGGCGGGAGCTGCGCCGGAAGGCGGCGCGGCGGCTGCGGCGGATGGTCGGCGCGGGGGTGGGGCCGGACGGCGTCGCGGGCGGGGAGGACGCGGGCGGCCGTGACGCCGGGCGGGACTCCGGGCGGGGCGGGGGCCCGGGCCGGGGCGGCGAGGAGTAGCGCCGGGGCCGGCGGTCGACCGTTCGGACGGGACCGGTCGGGCCGGGCCCACCTGCGCCACTTGAATCGAACAGGTGTTCTTTGTACTCTCCGGCGAAGAGTTTTCCACAGGGTCGAGCCCGGTCGGGGCCGATTGTCAGTGGGACGCGCTAGCGTCGAGAACGATGAAGCGCACAGCACAGAACCCGAGGGTGGAAGCCATGGCAGGTACGGACCGCGAGAAGGCTCTTGAGACCGCACTCGCCCAGATCGAGCGGCAGTTCGGCAAGGGCTCGGTGATGCGCCTCGGCGAGAAGGCCAACGAGCCGATCGACGTGATCCCCACCGGGTCCACCGCCCTGGACGTCGCCCTCGGGGTCGGCGGCATCCCGCGCGGCCGGGTGGTCGAGATCTACGGCCCCGAGTCGTCCGGAAAGACCACGCTGACCCTGCACCTGGCGGCCAACGCCCAGCGGGCCGGCGGCACGGTCGCGTTCGTCGACGCGGAGCACGCGCTCGACCCGGACTACGCGAAGAAGCTCGGCGTGGACACCGACGCCCTGCTGGTCAGCCAGCCGGACACGGGTGAGCAGGCCCTGGAGATCACCGACATGCTGATCCGCTCCGGCGCGATCGACCTGGTGATCATCGACTCCGTCGCGGCGCTCGTCCCGCGCGCGGAGATCGAGGGCGAGATGGGTGACTCGCACGTCGGTCTGCAGGCCCGTCTGATGAGCCAGGCGCTGCGCAAGATCGCCGGTGCGCTGAACCAGTCGAACACCACCGCGGTGTTCATCAACCAGCTCCGCGAGAAGATCGGCGTCATGTTCGGCTCGCCGGAGACGACGACCGGTGGCCGCGCGCTGAAGTTCTACGCCTCCGTCCGGCTCGACATCCGCCGGATCGAGACCCTGAAGGACGGCACCGAGGCGGTCGGTAACCGCACCCGGGTGAAGGTCGTCAAGAACAAGGTGGCCGCGCCGTTCAAGCAGGCCGAGTTCGACATCCTGTACGGCGTGGGCATCAGCCGCGAGGGCGGCCTGATCGACATGGGCGTCGAGCACGGGTTCATCCGCAAGTCGGGCGCCTGGTACACCTACGAGGGCGACCAGCTCGGCCAGGGCAAGGAGAACGCCCGCAACTTCCTGCGGGACAACCCGCAGCTCGCCGACGAGATCGAGCGGAAGATCAAGGCCAAGCTCGGCATCGGCCCGAAGACGGCGGAGCCGGCCGAGGGCGAGGCGCCGGCCGCCGGTGCCGACGCCGCTGCCGAGGGCGGGGCCAAGCCGATCACCGCGACCGCCGCCAAGACGGCCGCGGCGAAGAAGACGACGGCGGCGGCCAAGGCCTGAGTCATTGATGCAGCACAGCAGGGCGGTGGACGGCGGCCCGGCGGGCCCGGAGGACGACGACTACGGCCCGCCGGACTGGTTCGCCGCAGTGGCCGAGCCGGAACCGGGGCCGGAGCCGGAGTTCGAACCGGATCCGGCCCCGGGGCCCGGACCGCGGCCCGGGCGGGGCGTGCCGCCCGGCCGGGTCGGGCGGCGGGGTGCCCCCGACGGCGCGAGCGGTCCGGACGGCTTGGACGACGCGCTCGGGCTGGTGTCCGCGTCCGAGCTGCCGACGGGTCGGCGCCGGCGCCGTTCGGCGCTGGTGGAGGAGACGGCTCCCGGCCATCCGGCCGGGGGAGGGGCGGCCGGTCACGGGGGTGCGGCCGCCCCTGTCTCCCGCACCAGCCCGGCCGATCTCGCCGACCCGGCCGACGCGGCCGAGGAGGGCGGGCGCGCCGGGCGGGGCGCAGGTGCCCGTCGCACGCGGGGACGCGCGCGGGGGGAGCGCGCCGAGGGCGAAGGGCGCAAGGGCGCCCGGGGTGCCCGGGCGGCGAAGCCCGAGGAGTCGGTCGACCCCGAGGCCCGGGCGCGGGACATCTGCCTGCGCCTGCTCACCGGCGCCGCCAAGTCCCGCAAGCAGCTGGCCGACGCCCTGCGCCGGCGGGAGATCCCGGACGAGGTCGCCGACGGGGTGCTCACCCGGCTGGAGGAGGTCGGGCTGATCGACGACGCGGCGTTCGCCCAGGCCTGGGTGGAGTCCCGGCACGCCGTTCGCGGTCTCTCCAGGCGGGCGCTGGCCCAGGAGTTGCGGACCAAGGGGGTCGCCGGCGACCTGGTCGAGCAGGCCGTCGCGCAGCTGGACTACGACGACGAGACCGAGGCGGCCCGGGCCCTGGTCGAACGCAAGCTGCGGGTGACCAGGGGCCTGGAGCGGCAGGCCCGGACGCGGCGTCTGGTCGGCGTGCTGGCCCGGCGCGGCTACTCCGAGGGGCTGGCCTTCCGGGTGGTCCGGGAGGTCCTGGACGCGGAGGCGGCCGACGGCGGTCCGGATGGAGAGGACGTGGACGGAGGACCCGGTTCCGGGTGGGAATGACGGCCCCGCTGTGGAGGAGTTCGCCAACTACCTGGCCAGTCTTGACCGTTTCGTAACCTGCGCTTAGCCTCGCACTCAGTGCGGGTAACGCGTCGATCACTCCCCGGCCGTGCCGCGGGCAGGCATGCCCGGGCCCGGTCTCGGTTGGTCCCGGGCGGCGTGGCGCGCAGGACGGGGAGTGGGCAGGATGAGGATCGCGCTGAGCGCCGGACCGGTCGTCCCCCTGCTGTCGGCCGCGGTGCTGGTCGCCGTCGTGGCGGCGGCCTGGCTGACGGTCGGGCGCCTGCGGGTCGCGCAGCGGCGGGCCACGGCCGAGACCGAGCGGGCCCGGCGCCGGGCCGAGGAGCAGTCCGCGCGGTTGCGGGCCGAACTCGACCGGCGCGAGGAGCGGTTGACCGAGGAGCTGAGCCGCCTCCGGGCCCGCGAGGGTGAACTCGACGACCGCTCGACCGCGTTGGAGCGGTCCCGGATCCAGGCCGACGAACTGCTGCGGCGCCGGGCGGCGGAGCTGGAGCGCGCCGCCGGACTCTCGGCCCCCGAGGCCCGGGCCCAACTCGTCCGGGAGGCCGAGGCCGAGGCGCGGCGGGAGGCGGCCGTCTCCGTCCGCGAGATCGAGCGGGCGGCCAAGGAGGAGGGCGAGCAGCGGGCCCGGGAGATCGTCGCGGGGGCGATCCAGCGGCTGGCGAGCGAGCAGACGGCCGAGACGGCGGTGTCGCTCTTCCGGCTGCCCAACGAGGAGATGAAGGGGCGGATCATCGGCCGGGAGGGCCGCAACATCCGCGCCTTCGAGGCGGTCACCGGCGTCAATCTGATCATCGATGACACCCCGGTCTCGGTGCAGCTGTCCTGCTTCGACCCGGTCCGCCGGGAGACCGCCCGGCTCACCCTGGAGCAGCTGGTCGAGGACGGCCGGATCCACCCGATGCGGATCGAGGACGTCCACGAGCGCAGCCGCGAGGAGGTCGAGCGGCGCTGCGTCCGGGCCGGTGAGGACGCGCTGCTGTCGGCCGGCGTCGGCGGGCTGCACCCGGAGCTGGTGCGCACCCTGGGGACGCTGCGCTACCGGGCCTCGTACGGGCAGAACGTGCTGGGGCACCTGGTGGAGTCGGCGCACCTGGCCGGGATGATGGCCGCCGAGCTCGGGGTGGACCCGGCGCCGGTGCGCCGTTCGGCGCTGCTGCACGACATCGGCAAGGCGCTGACGCACGAGGTCGAGGGCAGTCACGCGGCGATCGGGGCGGACTTCGCCCGCCGGTACGGCGAGTCGGCGGACGTGGTGCACGCGATCGCGGCGCACCACGGCGAGGTGGAGCCGAGGACGGTCGAGGCGGTGCTGACCCAGGCCGCCGACGCCTGCTCGGGCGGCCGTCCGGGGGCGCGCAAGGAGTCGCTGGAGGTCTACGTGCGCCGGCTGGAGCGGCTGGAGGAGATCGCCCGGGCGCACGAAGGGGTGGCCAAGGTGTACGCGATGCAGGCCGGCCGCGAGGTGCGGGTGATGGTGCGGCCGGAGGTGGTGGACGACCTCGGGGCGCAGGTGATCGCCCGCGAGGTCGCCAAGCAGGTGGCGGAGGAGTTGACCTACCCGGGCCAGATCCGGGTCACGGTGGTGCGGGAGAGCAGGGTCACCGAGGTGGCCCGCTAGGCGAGTCCGCCGGGCGCGGCGTCGCGCCGGAGACCTGTCGGGGCGCGGCGGCCCCGGCGCCCGCCCCGGGACCGGAGCCGGTCCCGCGGGCGGATTCGGTGCCGGTGTCGCGGCCGGGACGATCGGGTTCCTGGTCCGGCTCGGCACCGCCGGCCAGGGTCGGCGGCCCGCCCCGGGCGCGCTCGGCCAGCGCGAGGAGCTCGTCCGCCGCGGCGCCCTGGGTGACCCCGACCAGATGGCCGTCCGGCCGGATCAGCAGCACGGTGTGCGGTCCGGCTCCGGGGTACTCCTCGGTGACCAGCACCTCGGCCGGCACCGGCAGGGCCGCGGCGACCTCGGCCAGCCGGGGCATCAGCCCGGCGCCGAGCCAGTGTTCGGCGGACCAGACGGCGGTGCCGGGGGCGACCAGCAGCAGCAGGAAGGAGGCACCGAGCCGGGCGTGCAGCTGGTCCGGCGTGCCGTCGGCGGTGAGCACCGGCAGGTCCGGGACGAGCACGCCGGGCGAGGTGGCGGGCAGCAGTTCGCTGAGCGAGGTCGCGTCGCGCCGGCCGCGCTGCACCGGGACCCGCCCGGGCACGCCGCTGGGCGCCGCCGGGTAGGCGGGAGCGCCGCCGAAGCGGCCGGTGCCGAGCTGGCCGTCGGCGAGCAGCGGCGCGTGCTTGCGGAACGAGCCGGAGAGCAGCGAGCGCCGGGTGGCCTGCCAGCCGCGCAGCGGGCGCAGCAGCGGCATGGCCTGGTCGACGGCGCGCAGCCGGGCGCCGACCGCGCCGCGCCGCTCGGCCTCGTACCCGTCGAGCAGCGAGCCGCCGGGCTGGGGGCCGCCGGTGTGCAGATGCCAGGCGAGGGCGAGGCGCCAGGCGAGGTTGTCGGCGTCGCGCAGGCCGTCGGCGAGGTTCTGCATGCCGAGGGCGCCGTGCAGGTGGGCGGCGTCGCCGGCGAGGAAGCAGCGGCCGCTGCGGAACCGGGCGGCGAGGCGCTGCTGGGCGGTGTGGTCGGCGGCGGCGAGCAGCTCGTACCGGGGCAGCTCGCCGCACCAGCCGGTCAGGGTCGCGGTGACTCGGGTGAGCAGGGTGTCGCCGGTGACGACGCCGGGCCAGGTGGCGTGCGGGTCGACGGGTTCGCTGGGGACCGGCCGGCCGGGGGGCAGCCGCCAGTCGAGGCGCCAGACGCCGTCCGGCAGCGGTCGGGCGGAGGCCTCGCGGTCGCCGCGCCACGGGGGCTCGCGGTGCAGCCGGGCCTCGGTGAAGGGCAGGTCGACCCGGACGGTGGCGACGGCGTTGCGGTCGACGGCCGGCCGGCCGGGGAAGCGGATTCGCAGCAGCTTCCGGACGGCGGAGCGGGCTCCGTCGCAGCCGACCAGGTGGCTGCCGCGCCACCAGGTCTCGGTGCCGTCCTGCGGGTTGCGGGTGCGGACGCTGACGCCGTCGCGGTCCTGGGCGAGTTCGGTGACGCGGCTCAACGGCACCAGCCGCACCAGCGGGGTGCCGGTCAGGGCGTCGCGCAGGCCGCGCTGGAGGCGGTGCTGGGGCAGGTGGAGGACGGGGGTGTCGGCCAGGTCGATCCGCAGCACCTCCTGGCGGCGGCGCCAGATGGTGAAGGCGTCCCACCGGGCGGCGTCCGAGACGGCCCGCGGGTAGCCGATCCTGGTCAGGAAGGCGGCGGTGTCGGCCCCGAGCACGACGCTGCGAGGGCCCTCGGGGCAGAGCCCGGAGCCCTCGTCCAGGACGACGGTCGGCACCTCGTGCCGGGCGAGGGCGAGGGCCAGGGCCAGACCGACCGGTCCGGCCCCGACCACGATCACCGGGTCCATGCCGGGCCCTCCGCGCAGCGGCCGGCCGGGCGGGCGGAGCCGCGCACCCCCGGGGCCGGGCAGGCCGACGAGGGGGCGTCATATGCCGCGAGGATGGTCCCGGATGGTGTCACGAAGAGCAATGCAACAGTTCGCCTGCGTGTCCGTCAAGCAGCAGCTGATGTGCGCCGGTTCGCGCCGCGGCGGCCGCGTGCCTCGATCCACCGGGCGAGCGCGGTGAGCAGCAGGCACATCGCGATGTAGATGGGCCCGATCACCAGGACCACGGGGATGTAGGGGAAGCCCGCGGCGTTGAGCGGCTGACTGGCGATCGCCTTACCGACGAACAGCAGCTCGTGGTACGTGATGATGAAGCCGAGCGAGGTGTCCTTGAGGGTGACGACCAGCTGGCCGATCATCGTGGGCAGCATCGAGCGGACCGCCTGCGGCACCAGGATGGTCGTCATCACCTGGGTCTTGCGCAGGCCGAGCGCGAACGCGGCCTCGCCCTGACCGCGCGGCACGGCGTTGACGCCGCTGCGGATGATCTCCGCCTGCACGGAGCCGTTGTAGAGCGTGAGCCCGATCACCAGGGCCCACATCGGCTCCTTGGCGAAGAAGGCGTAGTAGAGCGCGACGATCAGGATGAGCAGCGGCATCGCCCGGAAGAACTGGACGAAGGAGACCGCCGCCCAGCGGACCGGCTTGTGGTCGGAGAGCTGTCCGGCCGCCAGCAGCGCGCCCAGGGCCAGCGAGCCGACCGCGGCCAGCCCGAAGGCCTCCAGGGTGGCCAGCAGGCCGTCGACGATCCGCTGCTGGACGGTGTTGTACTGGAAGGCGTCCCAGAGCTGGGCGTCGAACTGGCCGTTGGAGGCCAGGCTGGCGATCGCGTACCAGAGCAGGCCGGCGATCGCGAGCAGCGACAGCACCCCGAACAGCCGGTACCGCGTGCGGGCCCGGGGGCCCGGGGCGTCGTAGAGGACGCTGGCCGTGGAGGAGCGGGTGAAGAGGGCGTTCATCGGGCCACCGCCAGTCGGTCTTCCAGGAAGCGGAACAGCAGGGCGACGACGGCGCTGATCACCAGGTAGGCGCAGGCCACCCAGAAGAAGATCGCGAAGATCGAGTAGCCGTCCTCGGAGAACGACTGCTGCGCGCTGTACAGCTCGCTGACGCTGAAGGCGCCGGCGATCGCCGAGTTCCTCGGCAGGGCGATGAAGACGCTGCTCAGCGGTGCCAGCACCGTCCTGGCGGCCTGCGGCAGGACGATGCTGGTCAGGGTCTGACCGAAGGTCATGCCGAGGCTGCGGGCGGCCTCGGCCTGGCCGAGCGGCACGGTGTTGATGCCCGAGCGGAGCACCTCGCAGACGAACGAGGCCGTGTAGCTGCCCAGCGCCAGCACCGCGAAGGTGAGGTGGCTGAAGTGCACGCCGAGCGGCGGGAGCCCGAACGTGACGGCGAAGAACAGCACCGTCAGCGGGGTGTTGCGGAAGAGCGTCACCCAGGCCGTGCCGAAGCCGCGCAGCGCGGGTATGGGGGAGACCCGGAAGGCCGCCAGCAGGGTGCCCAGCAGCAGGGCGAGCAGTGCGCTGAGCGCGCTCAGCTCGATCGTCTGCAGGAAGCCGTCGCGGAACAGCGCGAAGTTGCCGTCCTCGAACAGGAAACCCATCCGGCGGCCCTCCTCTCAGGAGTGGTCAGGAACGGTGGTCGGCGGGCGGTCAGTACCGCTCAAGGGCCGGCGGGGTGGGCGCGGCCGAGCCGGAGAGGCCGAGGGTGGCGTCGTACGCCTTCTTCCAGTCGCCGTTGTCCTGGTGCGCCTTCAGGGCGTCGCTGATGGCGCCCCGCAGGGCGGCGTCGTCCTTGTTCAGGCCCACGCCGTAGTTCTCCTTGGTGAACGGCTTGCCGACCACCTTGAGCTTGGGCGCGTACTTGGAGGCGTAGCCCTTGAGGATGGCGTCGTCCGTGGTGACGGCGTCGACCTCGCCCGACAGCAGCTTCTCGACGCAGGCCGAGTAGGTGTCGAACTGGGTGATCTTCGGCGAGTACTGCTGGATGTTCTTGATCGAGGTGGAGCCGGTGGCGGTGCAGATGTTCTTGCCGTTGACCGACTCCGGGCCGGTGATTGAGGTGTTGTCCGCCTTGACCAGGAAGTCCTGGCCGGCGATGAAGTACGGGCCGGCGAAGGACACCGTCTTCTTGCGCTCGTCGTTGATGCTGTAGGTGCCGACGTAGAAGTCGATCTGGCCCTTGGAGATCGCGGGCTCGCGCTGCGAGGAGACCAGGGTCTGCCACTTGATCTGCTGCGGGGTGAAGCCGAGGTCCGCGGCGACCATCTTGGCGATCTCGATGTCGAAGCCGCTGCGGTCGCCGCTGGCGAGGTCCTCGAAGCCGAGGAACGGCTGGTCGGACTTGGCGCCGATGATCAGCTGGCCGCGCTTCTTGGCCTCGGCGAAGATCGCGGAGTCCACCTTCGCGTCGGTCTTGACGGTGTAGGTGGGCAGCTTGGGGGCGGTGCTGCCGCTGGCGGCGGCGTCACCGGGGGTGCCGTCCTTGCCACAGGCGGCGGTGGCGGTGAGCGCGATGGCACAGAGCGCGACGGCGATGGTGCGACGAGTCCTCATGAGGGTGGTTCTCCTCGGGGCTGGGCCACGGTTCAACCGGGCTCTGGCGACAGGAAGGTGGCCGGGCGGACGTGACCGGCGCCGGCGACCTTGCCGTCGCCGACCGGTGGTCCGTCCGGAAGCTCAGTGGTGCAGGATCTTCGAGAGGAAGTCCTTCGCGCGGTCGCTGCGCGGCGCGGTGAAGAAGGCCTCGGGGGTGTTCTGCTCGACGATTCGGCCGTCGGCCATGAAGAGCACGCGGTTGGCGGCGGAGCGGGCGAAGCCCATCTCGTGGGTGACGACGACCATCGTCATGCCGTCGGCGGCCAGCTGGCGCATGACCTCCAGCACCTCGTTGATCATCTCCGGGTCGAGCGCCGAGGTGGGCTCGTCGAAGAGCATCACCTTCGGGTTCATCGCCAGTGCCCGGGCGATCGCGACGCGCTGCTGCTGGCCGCCGGAGAGCTGCGCCGGGAACTTCGACGCCTGCGCCCCGACCCCGACCCGCTCCAGCAGCTCCTGGGCGGTCCGCACCGCCTTCTCACGGGCGATCCCGCGCACCTTGACCTGGCCGAGCACCACGTTCTCCAGCACGGTCTTGTGCGCGAAGAGGTTGAAGCTCTGGAACACCATGCCGACCTCGGCGCGCAGCTTGGCCAGCTCCCGGCCCTCGGCGGGCAGCGGCCGGCCGTCGATGGTGATCGTGCCGGAGTCGACGGTCTCCAGCCGGTTGATCGTCCGGCAGAGCGTGGACTTGCCAGAGCCGGAGGGGCCGATCAGCACCACCACCTCGCCCTGGGCGATCTCCAGGTCGATGTCCTGGAGGACGTGAAGGGCACCGAAGTGCTTGTTCACCCCGTTCAGCACCACCAGCGGAGCGGTCGCGGCGGCGCTGGAGTCCTTGATCAGGCTCTCGGTCATCGCGCCTGCTCCTCGTGTCGGCCCCCGGAGTCGAACTCCCTTGGGCGGCAGTGATGGTAGGAACCGGGGGCCTCGGCCGGCGGAGCCTCGGCCCCCGGTGGGGTGACCATAGGAGCGATGACGATGCCACGTCAGCCGATCTGAGCGGAACTTGAGGATCACGATCCGGCCACATGCCCGGCAAGTGCCGTTCACACCGGGAAACAGGAGGGCACCGTGACAGCGGGCACCCGCACCGCCGCACGCCGTCCCCGGCGGTCCCGGGGCGTGGCCGAGCCTGGCGTCCGGCGCTCCGCTGGCCCATACTGCGCAGGACCGGGACCTGCCCGGTGGGGCCCGTGAACACCACGTGACACCCCGGGGAACGTCGGGGGGAGGAGGAACGATGCGACTGCTGCTCGTCGAGGACGACGAACGTGTGGCCGCCGCGCTGGTCGCGGTCCTGGGCCGGCACGGCTTCCAGGTCAGGCACGCCCGCAGCGGGCACGAGGCGCTCGACGCGCTGGTGCCGGACGGCAACGACCCGTACCGGGTGGTCCTGCTCGACCTCGGCCTGCCCGACCGGGACGGCTTCGAGGTCTGCAGCCGGATCCGGGCCGGCAGCGGCGTGCCCGTGATCATGGTGACCGCCCGCGCCGACATCCGCTCCCGGATCCACGGCCTCAACCTCGGTGCCGACGACTACGTCACCAAGCCCTACGACATGGGCGAGTTGCTCGCCCGGATCCACGCCGTGGCTCGGCGCGGCGCGGCACCCGCAGCCGCCGCGGTGCCCGCCCCCGACGTCGTACCGCAGCAGGGCGGGCCGCTGGAGTCCCGCGGCATCCTGATCGACCGCGAGCGCCGCCGGGTCAGCGTGGACGGCCGGGACGTCCCGCTCACCCGCAAGGAGTTCGACCTGCTGGCGCTGCTCGCGCAGAGCCCCGGCGTGGTCTACCGCCGCGAGCAGATCTTCAGCGAGGTCTGGCGCAGCGGCTGGGAGGGCAACGGCCGCACCCTGGAGGTGCACATCGGCTCGCTGCGCACCAAGCTCGCGCTGCCCGGGCTGGTCGAGGCCGTCCGCGGCGTCGGCTACCGGCTGATCCCCGAGAGCCCGGCCGCCGCCGGGTCCGCCGCGACGGCCGCGGCGCAAGCCCCCCAGGCCCGCGCGGAGCACTGACCGCACGTGCGTACCCGCCTGCTCGGGATCCTGCTCGCCCTGATGCTCTGCGTACTGGCCGCTCTCGGGCTGCCGCTCGCCGCGGCGGTCGCGGCCGCCGAGCAGAGCCGGGTGGTCGTCGACCGGCTCGACGACGCCGCCCGGTTCGCCCAGGACCTGCCCACCTCGGGCGTCTCCGGGCTGGAGTCCGCCCTCAAGGGGGAGTCCCAGCCCGCTCCCGGCGACCTCAGCCGTCGGCACGCGCTGGACGCCGAGGTGGCGCGCTACCACGACCTCTACGGCGTGCGGCTCGGCATCTTCCAGCGCGACGGCCTGCCGATCGCCACCGCCCCCGAGGACTGGCGGGTACCCGCCGGCGGCTGGGGCGAGCAGGCCTTCCAGGAGGCCCTGGACGGGCGGCGCAGCCACAACCCGCCGCAGGTCTGGCCGTGGACCCCCGACCGGACCCTGACCATCGCCACCCCGGTGGTCCGGGACGGCGACGTGGTCGCCGTGGTGCTCAGCGAGTCCCCGACCGGGCCGATGCGCACCCGGGTGCTGCACCGCTGGCTGGTGATCGGGGCCGGCGAGGCCGCCGCGATGATCGTCGCGGTGCTGCTGGCCGTCCGGCTCACCGAGTGGGTGCTGCGGCCCGTCCGGACTCTCGACCGGGCCACCCACGACATCGCCACCGGCCGGATGAACGCCCGGGTGGCGCCCGGCGGCGGGCCGCCCGAACTGCAGCGCCTGGCCCGCTCGTTCAACGACATGGCCGACCATGTGGTGCTCGCCCTGGACCAGCAGAAGGCCTTCGTCGCGGACGCCTCGCACCAGCTGCGCAACCCGCTGGCGGCGCTGCTGCTGCGGGTCGAGGTGCTGGGCCTGGAGCTGCCCGAGGGGCACGACGAGGAGCTCGGCAGGGTCCGGGAGGAGGGCGTCCGGCTGGCCCGGGTGCTGGACGACCTGCTGGGCCTGGCCACCGCCGAGCACGCCCGCCCCGAGCCGGAGCCGACCGACCTGGTCGCGCTCACTCTGGCCCGGGCGGACGCCTGGCGGCCGGTGGCCCAGCAGCGCGGGATCGAGCTCGGCTGGGAGGGCCCGGCGCTCGCCCTCGGCATGGCCGACCCGATCGGCTTCGGCAGCGCGCTGGACGCCGTGGTCGACAACGCGCTCAAGTTCGGCCCGGCCGGCAGCCGGGTCCGGGTGCTGGTGGCGGTGCGGCGCGACGAGGTCGCGGTGACCGTCTCGGATGCCGGGCCGGGGCTCGCCGAGGAGGAGCTGGCCCGGGCCGGCGACCGGTTCTGGCGCAGCGCGCGTCACCAGAACGTGGACGGCTCGGGGCTCGGGCTCTCGATCGCCCGCACCCTGCTGCTGGCCGCCGGCGGCTCGCTCACCTTCGCCCCGGTCCGGCCGACCGGCCTCGCGGTGACGCTGGCGGTGCCGCGGGCGGGCAAGAAGCTCTGACGGCCGGGGCCGGGGCCGGGGCGGTTCGGGGCCCCGGGGGTCCGGGCCTCGCGGTGTCAGGACCTCACGGCTTCACCGAGCGGTAGTAGCGCATCGCGCCCTCGTGCAGCGGGAGCGGGTCGGTGTAGACGGCGGTGCGCAGGTCGACCAGCTGGGCGGCGTGGACCTGGGCGCCGATCTGGTCACGGCTGTCTATCACCGCCCGGGTCATCCCCTGCACCAGGTCGGTGTCCACGTCCTCGCGGGTGATCAGCAGGTTGGGCACGGCCACCGTGGCGACGGCGTCCTTGGGCTCGGCGTTGGGGTAGGTGCCCTTCGGCATGGTGGCCGCCCGGTAGGCGTCGGTGCCGCCGCCCTCGACCTTGTGCACGGCCTCGGCGAGGTCGCCGAGCGGTACGAGCCTGATCCCGATGTGGTCGGACAGGTCGGTCAGCGCGCTGGTCGGCAGCCCGCCGGACCAGAAGAAGGCGTCCAGCTTGCCGGCCCGCAGCTGGTCGGCGGCGTCGCCGACGCCCAGCATGACCGGCGTGATGTCGTGGTCCGGGTCGAGGCCGGCCGAGGAGAGCAGCCGTCTGGTCACCAGGTTCACCCCGGACAGGGCCTGCCCGACGCCGACCCGCTTGCCCTTGAGGTCGGCCGTCCGGCGCACCGTCGAGTCGGCGGGGACGATCAGCTGGAGGTAGTCGTCGTAGAGCCGGGCGATGGCCCGCAGCCGGTCCTTGCCGGGGCCGGAGTACTCGGCGACGGCGTCGGCGGTCGCGATCGCGAAGTCGTCCTGGCCGCTGGTGACCCGGGCCAGGTTGTCGATCGAGCCCTGCGAGTTGTCCAGCCGCAGCCGCACCCCCGGCATCGCCCTGGCGACGTGGGTCTGCAGCAGTTGCCCGTACCGGTCGTAGACGCCGCGCTGGACCCCGGTGGCGAAGCCGGTCTCGCCGCGCGGGTAGTCGGGCGTGCGGCCCGCCGAGAGCCACCAGCCGCCGAACCCGGCCGCCACCAGCACCAGGACCAGCAGCGTCCGCCACAGCGGGCTGCGGGCGGCGGCGCGGAGGGCGCCGCCGGGGCGGGGATCGGGGGAGGGGGCCATGCAGGGATAGTGCCAGGCGCGGGCGGCGAACGGGAGGGGCGCAGGCCGGGGCGGGTGGCGGCCGGCGCCCGGAGAGCGGGCGGGCGGCGCCCGGGCGGGCGGGGAAAAGCCCTTCGCGGGTGCCCGTACCCTGGTTGGGTGAGCGGTGAGAGCGGATTGAAGAGCTACAAGGTCGTCACGTACGGCTGCCAGATGAACGTCCACGACTCCGAGCGGCTGTCCGGGCTGCTGGAGGACGCCGGGTACGTGAAGGCAGGGCAGGACGGCGACCCGGACCTGGTCGTGTTCAACACCTGCGCGGTGCGCGAGAACGCCGACAACAAGCTGTACGGCAACCTCGGGCAGCTGGCGCCGGTGAAGAGCCGCCACCGGGGCATGCAGATCGCCGTCGGCGGCTGCCTGGCGCAGAAGGACCGCGACACCATCGTCCGCAAGGCCCCCTGGGTCGACGTGGTGTTCGGCACCCACAACATCGGGCACCTGCCCGCGCTGCTGGAGCGGGCCGCGGTCGAGCGCAAGGCCCAGGTCGAGATCCTGGAGTCGCTGGAGACCTTCCCGTCCACGCTGCCCACCCGCCGCGAGTCCGCGTACGCCGCGTGGGTGGCCATCTCGGTCGGCTGCAACAACACCTGTACGTTCTGCATCGTCCCCGCGCTGCGCGGCAAGGAGGAGGACCGCCGCCCGGGCGACGTCCTCGCCGAGATCGAGGCGCTGGTCGGCGAGGGCGTCATCGAGGTCACCCTGCTGGGCCAGAACGTCAACGCCTACGGCTCCGACCTGGGCGACCGCGAGGCGTTCTCCAAGCTGCTGCGCGCCGCCGGGCAGATCGAGGGCCTGGAGCGGATCCGCTTCACCTCGCCGCACCCGCGGGACTTCACCGACGACGTGATCGCCGCGATGGCCGAGACCCCGAACGTGATGCACCAGCTGCACATGCCGCTGCAGTCCGGCTCGGACACCGTGCTCAAGGCGATGCGCCGCTCGTACCGGCAGGAGCGCTTCCTCGGCATCATCCGGAAGGTGCGCGAGGCGATGCCGGACGCGGCCATCTCCACCGACATCATCGTGGGCTTCCCCGGCGAGACCGAGGAGGACTTCGAGCAGACCATGCACACCGTGCGCGAGGCCCGCTTCACCAACGCCTTCACCTTCCAGTACTCCAAGCGCCCCGGTACCCCGGCCGCCGAGATGGAGAACCAGGTGCCGAAGGCCGTCGTGCAGGCCCGCTACGACCGGCTGATCGCGCTCCAGGAGGAGATCTCCTGGGAGGAGAACAAGAAGCAGGTCGGACGCACCCTGGAGATCCTGGTCGCCGAGGGCGAGGGCAAGAAGGACGACCGGACCGACCGGCTCTCCGGCCGCGCGCCCGACAACCGGCTGGTGCACTTCACCCGGCCCGCCGAGCCGGTGCGCCCGGGCGACACGGTGACCGTCGAGATCACCTACGCCGCCCCGCACCACCTGCTGGCCGAGGGCCCGACCCTCGGGGTGCGCCGCACCCGGGCCGGCGACGCCTGGGAGAAGCGCCAGGCGGCCCCGGCGGCCAAGCCGGCCGGCGTGATGCTCGGCCTGCCCACCATCGGCGCCCCGGCGCCGGTGGCGGCCCCCGCGGCGGGCGGCTGCTGCGGCGACTGACCGGCGCTCCTTCGACGGCCCGGCGGGATCTCGGATCCCGCCGGGCCGCCGTCGTCCCCGGCCGAACGGCCGTCCTTCTTCGTTAGAGTGATCCACATGCTGGTTGCCGCCGCCGTCTGCCCCTGTCCGCCGCTGCTCGTCCCGGAGGTCGCCGCCGGCGCCGCCGCCGAGCTGGAGCCGCTGCGCGCGGCCTGCGACGAGGCGCTCGCCGCGCTGCTCGCGGCCGGACCGGAGCTGGTCTTGGTGGTCGGGACCGGTCCCGAGCCCGAGGTCTGGACCGAGGGCGGCGCGGGCTCCTTCCACCGGTACGGCGTGCCGCTGGCGGCCAAGCTGCCGTCCGGCCGGGTCGAGGGGCCGGAGCTGAGCCCCGCGCTGACCGTCGGCGCCTGGCTGCTGGAGCGGGCCGGGGCCACCGTGCCGACGCACGCCTGCGCGGTGCCCGCCGACGCGCCGGCCGACCGGATGCTCGGGCTGGGCCAGGGGCTGGCCGGGCTGGCCGACCGGGTCGGGCTGCTGGTGATGGGCGACGGCAGCGCCTGCCGCTCGCTGAAGGCGCCGGGCTACCTGGACGAGCGGGCCGAGGGCTTCGACGCGGTGATCGCGGACGCGCTGGGCTCGGCGGACACCGCGGCGCTGGCCGCCGTCGACCCGGGCCTGGCCGGCGAGCTGCTGGCCGAGGGCCGGGCCCCCTGGCAGGTGCTGGCCGGCGCCGCCGGGGGCGCCGGCCTCACCGCGCGGCTGGGCTACCGGGACGCGCCGTACGGGGTCGGGTACTTCGTCGCGTCCTGGAGCTGAGACCGGGCCCGGCGAGCGGCCCGGCGAGCGACCCGGGAGCGGGCCGGGATCAGGCGGACGGGCCGCCGGCACCGGGAGCGCCGGGAGCCCCTGGAGCGCCCGGGTCGCCGGGCTTGTGGGCGAAGTCGTCGACCGCCCCCTTGGCCTTGCTGGCGCCGTGCTCGATCTTGTCGCTGTACTTGCCCTTGGTCGCCTTGTCGATCGCGCCGCCGGCCTTGTCCACCACCTGCTCGATCTGCTCGCTGTGCTTGCCGGCCAGTTCGCTCGCCTTCCCCTTGAGCTCGCCGGCCTTGCCCTTGAGGTTGTCCATCAGACCCATGGTGGTCTCACCGTTCCTTCTGTTTCCTGCTCAACGTCCGTCGTGGCCGAACCGTTCGCAGCCCGGTGCAAACGGCCGGAACCGCTCATATCGTCGCCCGGTGGGGCCGGACGGACGGGGAGGTCACCGGCGCGGCGACGGTTTTGCGAGACTGGTCCGGTGAGCAGCTCCCGTACCGTCCAGCCCCATGCCGCCCCGCCGCGCGTCGTCTCGGTGGTGGGCGCGACCGCCGCCGGCAAGTCCGACCTGGCCGTCGCCCTCGCCCGGGCCCTGGGCGGCGAAGTGATCAACACCGACTCGATGCAGCTCTACCGGGGCATGGACATCGGTACGGCCAAGCTCACCCTGGCGGAGCGCGAGGGCGTCCCGCACCACCTGATGGACATCTGGGACGTGACCGAGGCCGCCAGCGTCGCCGAGTACCAGCGGCTGGCCCGGGCCGAGATCGACCGGTTGCTCGCGGCGGGCCGGACCGCCGTCCTGGTCGGCGGCTCGGGCCTGTACGTCCGGGCGGCGATCGACGAGATGGAGTTCCCCGGCACCGACCCGGAGGTCCGGGCCCGGCTGGAGGCCGAGCTGGCGCAGGCCGGCCCGTACGCGCTGCACCGGCGGCTGGCGGAGCTGGACCCGGCCGCCGCCGAGGCGATCCTGACCGGCAACGGCCGACGGATCGTCCGGGCGCTGGAGGTCATCGAGATCACCGGGCAGCCCTTCACCGCCAACCTGCCGAGCAACACCGCCGTCTACGACGCCGTCCAGATCGGCGTCGCGGTGCCCCGGCCCGAACTGGACGAGCGGATCGCCCTGCGGGTCGACCGGATGTGGCGGGCCGGACTCCTGGACGAGGTGCGGGAGCTGGAGGGGCTCGGCCTGCGTGAGGGCCGGACGGCCTCCCGGGCGCTCGGCTACCAGCAGGTGCTGGACCACTTCGCCGGCGAGTGCACCGAGGACGAGGCCCGTGCCGAGACCGTCCGGGCCACCAAGCGGTTCGCCCGCCGCCAGGAGTCCTGGTTCCGGCGCGACGAACGGATCCACTGGCTCTCCCGGCCGGCCGGCGCCGACCCCGCCGAGCTGCTCTCCCGCTCCATGGAGCTGATCGAGCGTCAGTAATCGGACGGGCCGTGGACGGGATCCGGCCAATCCGGCGGTGCAGCTGCGCGCGCAGGTGGGCGTGCAGGACGAACCCGCGGTTACGGCCGGATCACGTCATGGCCACGGATCACCCGATGGCCCCGGTCAGGCCCGGAACGCCCCCCTGGACATGCCATCATCGATGCCATAAGGGTCGGCCCCGGGCGGGTCGACCGTTGCCCGGCCGCGAGTCCGCACTCGTGTCGAACTGTCAGGGGAGGCCGCGTGTCAACGGGTACCGGCCCCGAAAGCGGTCAGAGCGGGAGCGCCACGGCTCAGGCCGACGGCCCCGACGCCTCCTCCCTGCCGGACCTGCCGGTGCTGGCGGGTCTCGACGGACCGACCTCCTACGCGCTCGCGCTGCCCGCCCTGGACACCAGCGCCCCGGCCGGAGCGGTGCACGAGCGGGAGATCCGGCCGCGCCGCCGGCTGCGCTGGTGGCAGACCCTGCCGATCGCGCTGCTGGGCACCGCCGGCTCGCTGATGTTCGCCTTCCCGCTCGCCTTCGGCTCGGCCGGGGCCGGCTCCGCGATGGTCGGCATGCTCGGTCTGCTGCTCACCGCGGCCTCGGTCGGCTGGGGCGCGATGGCCGCCCGGCACGCCGGGTACAAGTGGCCGGGGCTGCCGCGTCGCGGCTCGGGCCGGCGCGCCGGGTGGAAGGCGATCGTGATCTACACCCTGGTCGCCCTGGTCGCCTGCGCGCTCGCGCTGTGGCGGGTCGTCCACCTGCGCTGACCGCCACCGCCCGCCGCCTCGGCGGGCGCGGTCCGCCTGCTGGTCCGCGGCGCTGCGGAGCGGGCCCGCTCAGTATGATCGGGAGGGTGAGCGAATCCTCCGTGACCCCCGTCGGCCTGCCCTTCCTGAAGGGGCACGGCACCCAGAACGACTTCGTCATCGTGCCCGATCCGGACGGCCTGCTGACGATCGGCCCCGAGGCGGTCGCCGCGCTCTGCGACCGCCGGGCCGGCATCGGCGGGGACGGGCTGCTGCGGGTGGTGCGCTCGGCCGCCGACCCGGTCGCGGCCGACCAGGCGGAGCAGGCCGAGTGGTTCATGGACTACCGCAACTCCGACGGTTCGATCGGCGAGATGTGCGGCAACGGGGTCCGGGTCTTCGCCCGCTACCTGGTCGAGGCCGGGCTGGCCGAGCCGGGCGAGCTGGCGGTGGCCACCCGGGCCGGCGTGCGGCGGGTGCGGGTGGGCGCGGACGCCGGGGACGGCACGCCCGGTCAGGTGACCGTGGACATGGGCCACGCGGTGCTGCCCGGACCGGACGGCATCGAGGTGGCGGTCGGCGAGCGGCGCTGGCCGGCCCGCAACGTGAACATGGGCAACCCGCACGCGGTGGCCTTCGTGGACAGCCTCGACCAGGCCGGCGACCTGCTGAGCGCGCCGCTCACCAGCCCCGCGAACGCCTACCCGGAGGGCGTCAACGTCGAGTTCGTGGTGGACCGCGGTCCGCGCCACGTCGCGATGCGGGTGCACGAGCGCGGCTCGGGCGAGACCCGCTCCTGCGGCACCGGGGCCTGCGCCGTCGCCGTGGCCGCCGCCCGGCGGGACGGTGTCGACCCGTCGGTCACCGGTGAGGCCGTCACCTACACCGTGGACGTGCTCGGGGGCCGGCTGGTGATCACCGAGTACCCGGACGGCCGGGTGGAGAAGACCGGTCCGGCGGTCATCGTGGCCCGCGGCGAGCTCGACCCGGGGTGGCTCGCCACCGCCCACCGGTAGGTCCGGTTCGAACAGGCCCTGGCAGGGCGGCCGGTTTGCCCATTTCGTGCGGTGATGAATCCCCCCGTTCGGGTGATCCCGATGACCGACGGGGAGCAGGGCGTCGCGGAACGTGCTCTGCTCGGTAGCATGGACCACCGGGTCGGCCAATGCTCCCGGTGACCGCTGCCGGAGGTGCCGATGACCATCGAAGCCGGGCAGCCCCTGGCGGGGCAGCCGACGTCCGCACGGCAGGCCGGGCCCAAGCGGCCCCTGGGAGGCCTCGGCCGGGCCGCCCTCGGCCGGGCCGGGCGCGCCGCCCTGCTGGCCACCGGCCGCACGCCGGTGCCGGACGCGCTCGAACCGCTGGTGCAGGCCCACCGCCGCCACCATCCGCAGGCCGACCTCGGCCTGCTCGGCCGGGCCTACCGGCTCGCCGAGGCCAGCCACCGCGGGCAGAAGCGCAAGAGCGGCGAGCCGTACATCACCCACCCACTGGCCGTCACCATGATCCTGGCCCAACTCGGCGCCGGGACGACCACGTTGGTCGCCTCGCTGCTCCACGACACCGTGGAGGACACCGAGTTGACGCTGGACCAGGTGGGGGCGGGCTTCGGGCCCGAAGTCGCCTACCTGGTCGACGGGGTGACGAAGCTGGAGAAGGTCGACTTCGGTGCGGCGGCCGAGGCGGAGACCTTCCGCAAGATGCTGGTCGCCACCGGGGACGACGTCCGGGTGATGGTCATCAAGCTCGCCGACCGGCTGCACAACATGCGCACCATCCGCCACATGAAGCCCGCCAGCCGGGTCCGGATCGCCAAGGTCACCCGGGACGTGCTGATCCCGCTGGCCGAGCGGCTGGGCATCCAGGTGCTCAAGGCGGAGCTGGAGGACATCGTCTTCGCCACCCTGCACCCGGAGGAGTACGCCCGGACCAGGGCGCTGCTGGCCGGCCGCGAGGACCACCCGGACGCCCTGCTCGCCCCGTTCGCCCTGGCGCTGGGCCGCCAGCTCGCCGAGGCCGGGGTGGCCGCCGAGGTCACCGTCCGGCCGCGGCACTGCGTCTCGCTGCACCGGGTCCTGCTCAAGCGGGACGCCGCCGCCGGGCCGGACGGGCGTCCGCAGGGGCCCCAGCCCGCCGACTTCGGCCGGGTGCTGGTGGTGGTCGAGGAGAACGCGGACTGCTACGCCGTGCTCGGCGAACTGCACACCTGCTGGACACCGCTGCCGGGCGAGTTCAAGGACTTCGTGGCCGCTCCCAAGTTCAACCTCTACCAGTCGCTGCACACCGCGGTGGCGCTGGAGGGCGGCGAGGTGGTCGAGGTGCTGGTCCGCACCCGGCGGATGCACGAGATCGCCGAGACCGGGGTGGTGGCCCTCGGCGACCCCCGCCAGCCCGGCACCGAGCCGGGCGCGGACGAGCTGGACCGGACCGACCCGGCCAGACCCGGCTGGCTCAGCCGGCTGCTGGAGTGGCAGCAGGAGACGCCCGATCCGGACGCGTTCTGGTCCGCGCTGACCGCCGACCTCGCCGGGGACCGCGAGATCACCGTCGTCACCGAGGCCGGCGAAACGCTTCAGCTGCGGGCCGGTGCCAGCTGCGTCGACGCGGCCTACCTGCTCGGCGAGGAGACCGGCCACCGATGTATCGGCGCCCGGGTCAACGGCCGGCTCACCGCGCTCTCCACCGTCCTCCAGGACGGCGACCGGGTGGCCATCCTCACCGAGCAGGGTGATCCGGCCGCCCGCCCGTCCGGCCCGGCGCCCGAGTGGCTGGCGCACGCCCGTACGCCGGCCGCCCGGCTGGCCATCGAGCGGTGGCTGGCCGACCACCCGCCGCGCGTCCCGGTGGTCCGCACCGGGCCGTCGGCCGGCCAGCCGGCACCGCCCGCGCACCGCACCGCCGAGCGCGGCGAGGCCCCGGTCACGGTGGTCGGCCGGCCCGGGGCGCCGGTCCGGCTGGCCCGCTGCTGCACCCCGGTGCCACCGGACGAGGTCAGCGGCTTCGCGATCCGCGGCGGCGCGGTCGCCGTGCACCGCACCGGCTGTCCGGCCGGGGAGCGGATGCGGGCGGACGGGCGGGGCACCCCGGAGGTCCGCTGGCGGCCCGGCGCCGCGCCGCCGTCCGGCTACCGGGCCACCCTGCGGGCCGAGGCGCTGAACCGGCCCCGGCTGCTGGCGGACCTCACCGCGGCGATCTCGGGGGAGGGCGTCGGGATCGTCTCGGCGGAGGTGGAGCCGCCGCAGGAGCTGCGGGTGCGGCACACCTACACCGTGGAGCTGCCCGAGCCGGGCGCGCTGCCCGCCGTGCTGCGGGCGATGCTCCGGGTCTCCGGGGTGTACGACGTGGGCCGGCCGTACGCCCCGGCGGGGGGCGGCGCCCGCACCCCGGCCGCGGCGACCCGCCCGGCGCCGGGCCCGGCGCCCGAGCCGGTCGCCGGCGCGGTGTCCGCACCGGTGTCCGGGCCGGTGTCCGCGCAGGGAAATGGGGATGACCCGTCGGCGCCCGGCGTGCGACCATCATGGGGAATTCACGGCCGGTCCGCGGCGTTCACTGGACACTGAACACAAGAGTCCCAGTGGGCTCCGTGGCCCTGAGGGGTAGCTCACGACTCGCCCGAGCGGTAGACGGGGCGGCAGCTGGGCAGACTCCGGGTGAGACCGTTGTGCACGGTCGCGCCCACAGGCCGTCCCACTCCTGCAGCCAAAGGACAGAATGACCTCCACGTCAGACACCCGCGACCACGCCGACGCCCCGCGCCGCTTCGACGGTCTGCGGGCGGAAGCCCTCATGGACGAGGACCTCGCGGCCATCGACGAGGACCTCGACCACCACTACGACGGCGACCAGTACGACCGCAGCGAGCGAGCCGCCCTGCGCCGTGTCGCCGGCCTCTCCACCGAACTCCAGGACGTCACCGAGGTCGAGTACCGCCAGCTCCGTCTGGAGCGCGTGGTGCTCGTCGGCGTCTGGACCGACGGCACCGTCGAGGAGGCGGAGAACTCGCTGGCCGAGCTCGCCGCCCTCGCCGAGACCGCCGGTTCCGAGGTGCTGGACGGCGTCATCCAGCGCCGCGACAAGCCCGACGCGGCCACCTACATCGGCTCCGGCAAGGCGAAGGAGCTGCGCGACATCGTCGCGGCGACCGGCGCCGACACCGTGGTCTGCGACGGTGAGCTCACCCCGGGCCAGCTGATCCACCTGGAAGACGTCGTCAAGGTCAAGGTCGTCGACCGGACGGCCCTGATCCTGGACATCTTCGCCCAGCACGCCAAGTCCCGTGAGGGCAAGGCGCAGGTCTCGCTCGCGCAGATGCAGTACATGCTGCCGCGCCTGCGGGGCTGGGGTCAGTCGCTCTCCCGGCAGATGGGTGGTGGTGGCTCCGGCTCGTCCGGCGGCGGCATGGCCACCCGTGGTCCCGGTGAGACCAAGATCGAGACCGACCGTCGGCGGATCCGCGAGAAGATGGCGAAGCTCCGCCGTGAGATCGCCGACATGAAGAAGGGCCGCGACACCAAGCGCCAGGAGCGCAAGCGCCACCAGGTGCCGTCCGTGGCCATCGCCGGTTACACCAACGCCGGCAAGTCCTCGCTGCTCAACCGGCTCACCGGCGCGGGCGTGCTGGTGGAGAACTCGCTGTTCGCCACCCTCGACCCGACGGTGCGCCGGGCGCAGACCCCGAGCGGCCGGCTCTACACCCTGGCCGACACCGTGGGCTTCGTCCGGCACCTGCCGCACCACCTGGTCGAGGCGTTCCGCTCGACCATGGAGGAGGTCGCCGACGCGGACCTCATCCTGCACGTGGTGGACGGCTCGCACCCCGAGCCGGAGACGCAGCTGGCCGCCGTCCGCGAGGTGATCGTCTCGGTCGAGGCACAGAACGTGCCGGAGATCGTGGTGATCAACAAGGCGGACGCCGCCGACCCGCTGGTGCTGCAGCGCCTGCTGCGCCGCGAGCCGCACGCGATCGTGGTGTCGGCCCGCAGCGGCCTGGGCATCGAGGAGCTGCTGAAGCTCATCGACGACGAGCTGCCGCGCCCGGCGATCGAGGTGCAGGTGCTGGTCCCGTACACCCAGGGCGGCCTGGTCTCCCGGGTGCACGCCGAGGGCGAGCTGCTCTCCACCGAGCACACCGCCGAGGGCACCCTGCTGCACGCGAAGGTGCCGGCCGAGCTGGCCGCCGAGCTGGAGCGCTACGCGGTCGCGCTGAGCTCGCAGAGCTGAGCACCGGCAGCCGACGGGCCCCGGCCTCCCCTCGCGGGAGGCCGGGGCCCGTCGTCGTCCCCGGAAGCCGGGCGCGTCCTACTTGGCGTTCTTGGAGAAGTAGTCGAAGGCCTGCTTCGCCTGGTCCTGGAGCGAGGGGCCGGCCATGTACTCGGACGGGTTGCGGTTGCCGATCGAGTTGACGCTGATCAGGTTCGGCTTGCCGTCCTTGGTGATGAACCAGCCGCCGCCGCTGGACCCGCCGGTCATGGTGCAGCCGATCACGTACATCGGCGGGCAGGCCTGGTCGAAGGAGAGCCTGACCGGCCGGACGGTGGAGTCGCAGTGGTTGAGCTCCATGCCGTCGAACGGCCGCTCGGCCGGGTAGCCGTAGGCGAAGGCCGAGGTGATCTGCTCGCGAGGGGCGTTGAACCAGATCGGGACGGAGCCGCCGACCGTCTCCTCCAGCGACTTGCCGGAGCCGTTCTCGTTGCGGACCCGGATGATCCCGTAGTCGAACTGGGAGTTGGGGCCGACACCGGTCTCCTTCACCCAGGTCGGCGCGACCAGCGCGCGGACCGCCGTCCACCGCCCGTACGGGGAGACCTGCTGCTCGGTGTACTGCCTGCCCCGGCTGGCCTGGCCGTCGCGGTTGTAGCCGGGGACGAAGACGATGTTCTTCAGCCAGCCGCCGCCCTTGCCGTCGTGCAGGCAGTGCGCGGCGGTGTAGACGAGGTTGCTGCGGCCCGGGTTGGCCGGGTCGGAGACCACGGTGCCCGAGCACATCGAGTCGCCCTCGGGCGCGGTCATGAAGATCTTGCCGACCACCGCCGTCGCCGGGCTGTACGGGTGCGGCTGCGGCCTGGCCGGGACGGCCGCCGGCGGATCGTCCCGGACGACCGTGTTCCCCGGGCTCTTGTGCGAGTACTCCGGGGTGGGCCGGCCCTTGGCGTTCTCCATCTTGGCGATCGACCAGAAGCCCTGGGCGACCTCGTTGACGAAGGCGTTCTCGCTGACGAAGCGGGCCCAGTCGTCGAGCTTCCAGCCGGCGAGGTCCTGGAGGCTGCCGGGCAGTGCGCCCGGCTTGGCGGACGCGGCGGTGGCGGCGGCGGTCGTGGCCGGGGTGGACGCGGCGTCGGCGCTGCCCGCGTCCTCCGGGCCGCAGGCGGTCGCGGTGAGCGCGAGCGCGGCGAGTACGGCGGCGGCCGTCGGCGCGGTGCGGTGCCTGGTCTTCGGCATGGTCATCGGTCCCCGTGTGGTCTTCGGCGCGGTGGCGGCTACTTCTGCTTCCTGGAGATGTAGTCCAGGGCCTGCTTGGCGACCGTCTCCAGGTACGGGCCGCTCAGCGAGGTGTGGTCCTGGGTGCCGATGGAGGTGTTGCTGACCAGGGCGGTCCGGCCGTCCGGCATCGGGGCGAACCAGCCGCCGCCGCTGGAGCCCTGGGTCATGGTGCAGCCGATGGTGAGCATCGCCGGGCGCTTGGCGTCGAAGGAGAGCCGGGTGGGCTTCCCGCCGTCGCACTTGTACAACTCCTGCCCGTCGAAGGGCTTGTAGAGCGGGTAGCCCCACGCCGAGGCGGAGATCCGGTCGCGCGGGGCGTCGAACCAGACCGGGACGGCCGCGCCGACCGTCTCCTCCAGTGACTTGCCGGTGTCGTTCTGGTTCTGCACCCGCATCACGGCGAAGTCGTACTGGTTGGCGGCGTCACCGGTGCCGCCGCCCTCGACCGTCCACTGCGGCGAGGTCACCACGTCCTTGGCCCACCAGGTGCCCAGCGGTGCCAGCTCCGCGAGCGGGGCCTTCTTGCCGCCGCTGGAGGCACCGGAGTTGTTGTAGGCGGGGACGAAGACGAGGTCCTTGTAGAAGTCGCCGCCCTTGCCCGGGTGCACGCAGTGCCCGGCGGTCCAGACCAGGTTGCTCCTGCCGGGGTGCGCCGGGTCGGCGATCACCGTGGCCGAGCAGTTGCCGCGGCCGCCGTCGGCGCTGAAGAACACCTTGCCGGACGGCTGCTTGGTGTACGGGCGGGTCACCGGCGTGGCCTTGACCGGGGCCGGGTCCGGATCGGTCACCCCGGCGTCGCCGGTCGGCTTCGCGATGGGCGGGGCCGGGTCGGCCGGCTTGGAGTCGCCCATCTTGTCCGGGTTCCAGAAGTCCTTCACCACCGGGTTGTTGAAGACGTGCTTGGAGGCCCAGTTGTCCCAGTCCTCGAACTTCCACTTCTTCAGGTCGTCCCAGCTCGTGGGCAGGCCCTCCAGCAGGCTGGTCGGGATGCCCGACGGCAGGGTCAGGCCGCCGATCACACCGCCGCCGATCACGCCGCCACCCCCGGCGGTCGTGGCGCTGCCGCTCGCCGGGGCCGGCGGAGGGGCGGCGGTGCCCCCGCCGGAGGGGCCGTCCGGCCCGCAGGCCGTCACGACGAGCAGCGTTCCGGCGGCGAGGGCCGCGGCCATGGCTGACCGGTGGATCGATGGCATGGTGTTCGCTTCCCCCTGCTGGTCATGTGCGGCGGCGGCCGACCGCCTTGGAGTCTCCCACTGGCCACCAGGACGGCGCGGGCCGACCCCCGGGTTGCGACGGCGGCCGGAGGTCACCGATCTGTGACGAACGCCCGGTTGGCTCGTTGGCACGGCAGGTCCTCCCTCCTGAGTGTTGAACTCTCACCGCTCTTCACTCGGACGAGTGAGCAGCCCTTGTGATCACCCCTCAGGGATAGCTAACCCTTACCTGACGCGACGGTGCGAGCGCCCGCCACACCCTCTCCACCACCAGCGCGCGTCCGCACCCCACGCGCCACAAGGAGCAGCCTTGAGCACCGCCGTCACCGGAGCCCCGCCCGAAGCCCCGACGCGCCACCCCGCCCCGGTCCAGCCCGCCGGGGTCCGGCCGGCCGCGGCCCGCCCGGTGCCGCCCGACCCGCTCCTCCATCCGGACCCGGCCGTCGCCGCCGAACAGGCCGGTCTGGAGGCCCTGTTGCGGTGCTGGGCCCGGGAGACCGGGGCGGTACCCGGGACGGACGGACGGCTGCGGATCGCCGTACTCGGCGGCGCCGCCCGGCTGCTCGCCCCGGTCCGCTACTGGTCGCCGGCCGGCTGGCACCGCTTCGGCCCGGCCACCCTCGCGGTCGGTGAGGGCACCGCCGCCGCCCCGGTGGACGCCGTCACCGCCGCCGCCCTGCTCGCCGCCGCGGCCGCCGACCGCCCCGACCCCGGCCAGGTCGCCGACCTCGCCGCCCGGGTGGCCGACTCGGTGGTCCGCACCGCCGACATCCTGGCCCACCGCCGCACCGCCGCCGCCCCCGGCGGGCCGGAGGGCTCGCAGTTCCTGGCCGCCGAGCAGTCCCTGCTGCTGGGCCACCCGCTGCACCCGACGCCCAAGAGCCGCGACGGCCTCGGGCCCGCGCAGAGCGCCGCGTACTCCCCGGAGCTCCACGGCTCCTTCCGGCTGCACTGGTACGCCGTCGACCGCGACCTGCTCGCGGCCGGTTCGGCGCTGACCGAGAGCGCCGACCGGATCACCGCCCACCTGCTCGGCGACCCGACCCTGGTGCCGCCCGGGACGGCCGCCCTCCCGCTGCACCCCTGGCAGGCCCGCGAGCTCGCCCTGCGCCCGGCCGTCGCGGAACTGCTCGCCGACGGGCGGCTGCGCGACCTCGGCCCGGCCGGTGACCCCTGGTACCCGACCTCCTCGGTGCGCACCGTCTACCGGCCCGGCACGCCCTGGATGCTGAAGCTCTCGCTCGGCCTGCGGATCACCAACTCCCGGCGGGAGAACCTCCGCAAGGAGCTCCACCGGGGCCTGGAGATGCACCGGCTGCTGGAGACCGGACTGGCCGCCGAGTGGCAGGCCGTCCACCCCGGCTTCGACATCGTCCGCGACCCGGCCTGGATCGGCGTCGACCACCCCGCGCTCGGCGACCCCGGCGGGCTGGACACCGTGCTGCGCGCCCAGCCGTTCGCCCCGGGCGACCGCGCCCTCTGCGTGGCCGGGCTGGTCGCCGAGCAGCCGCTCGGCACCGGCGACACCGTACCGTCGCGGCTCGGCGACACCCTGCGGGCGCTCGCCGCGCGCTGCGGACGCCCGCTGCCCACGGTGGCCGCCGAATGGTTCCTGCGCTACCTGGACGCCGTCGTCCTGCCGGTGCTCTGGCTGGACGGCCAGGCCGGCATCGCGCTGGAGGCGCACCAGCAGAACAGCCTCGTCCTGCTCGACGCCGACGGGTGGCCGCAGGGCGGCCGCTACCGGGACAACCAGGGCTTCTACTACCGGCAGAGCGCGGCCGACCGGCTCACGGCCCGGCTGCCCGGGCTCGGTGCCCGGAGCGACACCTTCCTGGCCGACGAGGTGATCGACCACCACTTCGCCTACTACCTCGGGATCAACCACGTCCTGGGCCTGATCGGCGCCTTCGGCTCGCAGCGGCTGGCCGACGAGTCGGTGCTGCTGGCCGCCCTGCGCGGCTTCCTGTCCGGACCGCGCGTCGCGGCCACCGGGTCCGCGCTGCCCGCGCTCCTGCTGGACGCCGCCACGCTGCCCTGCAAGGCCAACCTGCTCACCCGGATCAACGGCCTGGACGAGCTGGTCGGGCCGGTGGCCACGCAGTCCGTCTACGTCGACATCCCCAACCCGGTGGCCGGCGCGTGAACTCCCGCCCGAGCGGCTCCGACGACGATTGCGGTACCGGTGAAGGTCTTGAGGACGTTTCCGGTGAGGGCTCCGACGACGTGTCCGCCGAGGGCTCCGACGGTGTGACCGCCGAAGGCGCCGACGGTGTGACCGGCCGGAGCCCGATGGCCACCGGCGCGGGGGAGTTCCGGCTCCGCCCGGTCCGGCTGCCCGCCGACCTGGAGCTGCTCGCCGGGTGGATGAACGACCCCGAGACCGCCGCCTTCTGGGAGCTCGCCGGGCCGCCCGCCGTCACCGAACGGCACCTGCGGGCCCAGCTCGACGGCGACGGCCGCAGCCTGCCCCGCCTGGGGCTGCTCGACGGCGCCCCGATGAGCTACTGGGAGATCTACCGCGCCGACCTCGACCCGCTCGCCGCGCACTACCCGGCCCGGCCCCACGACACCGGCGTCCACCTGCTGCTCGGCCCCGCCGACTGCCGGGGGCGGGGCCTGGGCGCGACCCTGCTCGCCGCGCTGGCCGACCGCATCCTGCGGGCGCGGCCGCGCTGCCGGCGGGTGGTCGCCGAGCCCGACGTCCGGAACCTGCGCTCGATCCGTGCCTTCGAGCGGGCCGGCTTCACCCGGGCCGCCGAACTCGACCTGCCCGACAAGCGCGCGGCGCTGATGGTCCGCGACCGCGGTCCGGACCGGCCGGGCCGGGTGCCGCCGGACCGAGCCCCCGCCGCCCGGCCGCCCGCCGCCTGACCGCGCCCCCTCCGCCGCCCGCCCGCGACCGACCCCGCCGAGGACACCTCCGACTCCATGGACACCCCAGCAGCCCCACCCGCGCCGTACGACCTGCTCGGCGTCGGCATCGGCCCGTTCAACCTCTCGCTCGCCGCGCTGGCCGAACCCGCCCCCGGCCTGCGCACGCTCTTCTGCGACCAGCGCCCGGAGTTCCGCTGGCACCCCGGGATGCTGGTCGACGGGGCCCGGATGCAGGTCCCCTTCCTCGCCGACCTGGTCTCCCTGGTCGACCCGACCAACCGCTGGTCCTTCCTCAACTACCTGCGCGAGCAGGGCCGGCTCTTCCCGTTCTACTTCGCCGAGCGCTTCCAGCTGCCCCGCCGGGAGTACGACCACTACTGCCGCTGGGCGGCCGAACGGCTCGGCAACTGCCGCTTCGGCACCGAGGTCACCGCGCTGCACCGGGACGGCGCGCTGTACCGGGCCGAACTCCGCGACACCGCCACCGGCCGGCGCACCGAGGTGCACGCCCGCAACCTCGCGCTCGGCGTCGGCACCCGGCCGGTCCTGCCCGAGGCCTTCACCGCCCTCGACGGCCACCCCCGGGCCTTCCACTCCGCCGACTACCTGGACCGCCGGGAGACCCTGGACGACGCGCGCGACATCACCGTGGTCGGCAGCGGGCAGTCCGGCGCGGAGGTCTTCCTCGACCTGCTGCGCCGGGTGGGGGAGGGCGTCCGGCTGCGCTGGCTCACCCGCACCCGGGCGCTGGCGCCGATGGAGTACTCCAAGCTCGGGCTGGAGCACTTCACGCCCGACTACACCCGCTACTTCCACGGCCTGCCCGGGCCCGTCCGGGACACCCTGGTCGAGGCGCAGTGGCAACTGCACAAGGCCGCCAGCGCCGAGACCCTCGCCGAGATCCACGACCACCTGTACGAGCGGACCATCGGCCGGCCGATCGATGACGCCCCGGTCGAGATCACCCCCGGCACGGCCGTCACGGACGCCCGGACCGGTCCCTGCGGTGGTCTCGAACTCCGCTGCCGGCACGGTGACTCGGGCGTCGAGCACGTGCTGCGCACCGACGCCGTGGTGCTCGCCACGGGGTACCGCGCCGCCCGCCCGGCCGCCCTGGAGCCGCTCGCCCACCTGATCGACTGGGACGCGGCCGGGCGCTACCGGGTCGACCTCGACCACCGGGTCGCGACCCTCCCCGACCTCGTCGGCGGACTGTACGTACAGAACGCCGAGTTGCACACTCATGGCGTCGGCACTCCCGATCTCGGGCTCGGCGCCCACCGGGCCGCCGTGATCCTCAACGCCGTCGCCGGCCGGACGGTCCACCGGCTTCCCGAACGCACCGCCTGGACCGGCTTCGCACCACCCGTCACCCCAGTCACCCCCGGTGGCTCCACCGGCCCTGCCGCCCCCGCCATGGGCGACGTCCCCGCCACCGCGGACGTCCCCGCCGTTCCGCGACCCCAGGAGTGGACCCGTGCCGCAACCGCCGGCCGCTGAACCCCCGCTGTACCTGCCCCCGCAGCTCACCGCCGGGCACTGGGCGCGGGCCGGCCGCACGCTGCTGGCCAAGATGCTCGGCGAGTTCGCCTACGAGGAGCTGATCACCCCCGTCCCCGACGGCCCCGACGGCTACCTGCTCCGGCTGCCCGAGGCCGAGTACCGCTTCACCGCCGGCCGCGGCGCGTACGGCGGCTGGCAGGTCGTCCCGGACTCGGTGCGCTGCTCCCGGCCGGACGGCCTGGACCCGCTGCGCTTCCTCCCCTACGCCCGGCACACCCTCGGGCTGCGCGGCGACACCACCGGCCACCTGATCCGCGAACTCACCGCGACCCTGATCGCCGACGCCCACCAGCTCGCCACCGCGCTCACCGCCGCCGAGCTCGCCGACCTCGGCCACCCCGAGCTGGAGGGCCGGCAGGGCGGGCACCCCTGGATCGTCCCCAACAAGGGCCGGCTCGGCTTCTCCGCCACCGACGCCGCCCGCTGGGCCCCGGAGGCGCGCACCCCGCGACCCCTGCCCTGGATCGCCGTGCACCGCCGGCTGGCGCAGTACCGCGGCGTTCCCGGCGTCGCCGAGCCCGAGCAGCTGTACGCGCGCGAGCTCGACGACCCCGCCGCCCTGCGCGCCGTCCTCGGCCCGGACGCCGACGACTACCTGCTGCTGCCGGTGCACCCCTGGCAGTGGGACGAGACCGTCGTCCCGCTGTTCGCCCCGTGGATCGCGAGCGGTGAGATCGTCCCGCTGCCCACCGACGGCGACCTGCGGCTGCCCCAGCAGTCCATCCGCTCCTTCTTCAACCGGAGCCGGCCCGACCGCTGCACCGTCAAGCTGCCGCTCGCCATCCTCAACACCCTGGTCTGGCGCGGCCTGCCCACCGAGCGCACGCTGGCCGCGCCCGCCGTGACCGCCTGGATCCACGGGATCCGGCAGGCCGACCCCTTCCTGCGCGACGAGTGCCGGATCGTGCTGCTCGGCGAGATCGCCTCCGTCACCGTCGACCACCCGCTCTACCGGGAGCTGCCGGAGGCGCCCTACCAGTACAAGGAACTGCTGGGCGCGATCTGGCGCGAGCCGCTCGGACCCTGCCTGGACGGCGGCGAGCGCGCCCGCACCCTGGCGGCGCTGCTGCAGACCGGCTCCGACGGGCGGGCGCTGGCCGCCGAGCTGATCGCCCGCTCCGGCCTCACCCCCGCCGCGTGGACCGCCCGGCTGTTCGCGGCGATGCTCCCGCCGCTGCTGCACTTCCTCTACCGGTACGGCCTGGTCTTCTCCCCGCACGGGGAGAACGCCATCGTGGTCTTCGACGAGCGGGACGCCCCGGCCCGGCTCGCGGTCAAGGACTTCGTCGACGACGTCAACCTGAGCGACCAGGACCTGCCCGAGCTGCGCGAGCTGCCCGCCGAGGTGGCCGAGGTACTGCTGCGCGAGGACCCGCAGGGCCTCTGCCAGTTCCTCCACTCCGGCCTGTTCATCGGCGTCTACCGCTACCTCGCCCCGCTGCTGGAGGCGCAGACCGGACTGCCCGAGGCCGAGTTCTGGGCCCTGCTGCGGGCCGAGATCCTGCGCTACCAGGAGCGCTTCCCCGAGCTGCGCGAGCGGTTCGAGCTCTTCGACCTGTTCCGCCCGCGGATCGACCGGCTCTGCCTCAACCGGAACCGGCTGCTGCTGGACGGTTACGGGGACCGCCCACACCGCCCGCACGCGGCCAGGCACGGCACCGTGCCCAACGCGCTGGCCGCCGCGGGAGCCGCGGTGCCGCACGGCCGGCGGGACCGGATTGTCACCCCCGCCCCGTAGGCTGGGTGGGTCATGACGAACGACTCCGAATCCCAGCTCCCCGCCGACGACGAGGCCGACGGGTCGGCCGCCGCCGGCGCGGTCGAGGCCGTCCCGCGGGCCCAGCTCCCCGAGCTGCTGCACGCCGCCGTGGCCGCCGTCGGCGGCGTCGAGCGCCCCGGCCAGGTCAGGATGGCCGAGGCCGTCGCCGACGCCGTCGACAACGGCGAGCACCTGCTGGTGCAGGCCGGCACCGGCACCGGCAAGTCCCTCGCCTACCTGGTGCCGGCCCTCGCCCACGGGGACCGCGTGGTGGTCGCCACGGCCACCCTGGCGCTCCAACGCCAGCTGGTCGAGCGGGACTTGCCGCGGACGGTGGAGGCTCTGCACCCGGTGCTGCGCCGCCGCCCGCTGTTCGCGATGCTCAAGGGCCGCTCCAACTACCTCTGCCTGCACCGGGCCAACGAGGGCACCCCGAGCGAGGAGGGCGAGGGCCTCTTCGATCCGGTGGACGCCCTCGGCGGCCCCACCGGCAAGCTCGGCCAGGACGTCCTGCGGCTGCGCGAGTGGGCGGACGAGACGGAGACCGGCGACCGGGACGACATGAGCCCCGGCGTCTCCGACAAGGCCTGGGCCCAGCTCTCGGTCACCTCCAAGGAGTGCCTGGGCGCCACCCGCTGCGCGTACGGGCAGGAGTGCTTCGCCGAGAAGGCGCGGGAGCGCGCCAAGCTGGCGGACGTCGTGGTCACCAACCACGCGATGCTGGCGATCGACGCCATCGAGGGCGCGCCGGTGCTGCCGGAGCACGAGCTGCTGATCGTCGACGAGGCGCACGAGCTGGTCAACCGGGTCACCGGCGCGGCCACCGCCGAGCTGACCGTCGGCGCGGTCAACCGGGCGGTCAAGCGCGCGGCCAGGCTGGCGAACGAGAAGGCGGTGGACGCCCTCCAGGGGGCCGCGGAGAACTACCACGGCCTGATGGAGACCGCCCAGCCCGGCCGGGTCGAGGAACTGCCCGAGTACCTGGCGTACGCGGTCACCGCGATCCGGGACGCCAGCCGGCAGGTGATCACCTCGCTCGGCGAGACGCGGGACAAGGCGCTCACCGACGAGGACGCGGTGCGCAAGCAGGCGATGGCCTCCGCCGAGGCGCTGCACGAGACGGCCGAGCGGCTGCTGGCCGACTCCGAGTACGACGTGGTCTGGATCGAGCGCAGCGACCGGTACGGCCTGGGCACCGCCTCGCTGCGGGTCGCCCCGCTGAGCGTCTCCGGGCTGCTGCGGGAGGGCCTCTACAAGGAGCGCTCGGTGGTGCTCACCTCCGCCACGCTGAAGCTCGGCGGGGACTTCACCGGCGTCGCCGCCTCGGTCGGCCTGCCCTCGGAGGCCCGGCTGCCGGACCAGCGCACCGAGGGCGACGCTCCCGAGGCCGCCTCCGGCGAGGACGCGGTGCCGCACTGGCGCGGCATCGACGTCGGCTCGCCGTTCAAGTACCCCAAGCAGGGCATCCTCTACGTCGCCCGGCACCTGGCCGACCCGGGGCGGGACCCGGAGCGCCCCGACATGCTGGACGAACTCGCCGAGCTGATCGGCGCGGCCGGCGGGCGGACGCTCGGCCTGTTCTCCTCGATGCGCGGCGCCCAGGCCGCCGCCGACGCGATGCGCGAGCGGCTGGACAACCGGATCCTGCTCCAGGGCGAGGACACCCTGGGTGAGCTGATCCGCGAGTTCGCCTCGGACGCGACCACCTGCCTGTTCGGCACGCTCTCGCTCTGGCAGGGCGTGGACGTGCCCGGCTCGGCCTGCCAGCTGGTGGTGATGGACCGGATCCCGTTCCCGCGCCCGGACGACCCGCTGATGAGCGCCCGCCAGCGGGACGTCGAACAGCGCGGCGGGAACGGCTTCATGGCCGTCGCGGCCACCCATGCCGCGCTGCTGATGGCGCAGGGCGCGGGCCGGCTGGTCCGCGCGGCGGACGACCGCGGTGTGGTGGCGGTGCTGGACCCGCGGGTGGAGACCAAGCGGTACGGGAGCTTCTTCCGCTCCTCGATGCCGGAGTTCTGGTACACCACCGATCGCAACCAGGTGCGCCGCTCACTGGCGGCGATCGACGCCTCCGCGGCTCCGGTGCGGCCGGTGGTCAAGCGGGGCTGAGGCGTCGGTCGCCCCGAGAGGCGGCCGCCGCCCGGGCACACCGGAGGGGCTCCCCGCACCGTGCGGTGGAGCCCCTTCCCGGTGGGCGCCGTACCGGGCGGCTCAGAGGCGGCGCAGCACGGCGACGACCTTGCCCAGGATGGTCGCGTTGTCACCGTTGATCGGCTCGTACGCCGGGTTGTGCGGCATCAGCCAGATCCGGCCGTCCTCGCGCTTGAGGCGCTTCACGGTCGCCTCGCCGTCGATCATCGCGGCCACGATGTCGCCGTTCTCGGCGACCGGCTGGCGGCGGACGGTCACCCAGTCGCCGTCGCAGATGGCGGCCTCGATCATCGAGTCGCCGCGCACGGTCAGCGCGAACAGCTCGCCCTCGCCGACCAGCTGGCGCGGCAGCGGAAAGACGTCCTCGACGGTCTGCTCGGCCAGGATCGGGCCGCCGGCGGCGATCCGCCCGACCAGTGGCACGTACGAGGTGGACGGACGCCCGGCCGTCTCGGCGGTGTTGGGGCGGGCCACCTCGACGCCGCGGACCTCGTAGGCGCGCGGGCGGTGCGGATCCCGGCGCAGGAAGCCCTTGCGCTCCAGGGCCATCAGCTGGTGGGCGACCGAAGAGGTGCTGGACAGGCCGACGGCCTGGCCGATCTCCCGCATGGACGGCGGGTAGCCGCGGCGCTGGACCGAGTCCCGGATGACCTCGATCACCCGCCGCTGGCGCTCGGTCAGCCCGGCCTCGTCCGTCCGGATGCCGGGGGGGCGGCCGGGCAGCGAGCGCGCGGGGACCGGGTGGCTGTCGTCCAGCACGGCGGCGTGCTCGATCGGCTGGTCGGGAACGCGGCCCGGATGGGAAATGGCCTGGCCGGAGAGGCGGTGTTCTTCGCTACGGTCCATGCTGTCCACACTCTGCTGATTCGTGGTGCGCTGCCCCACCTTGAGCTGGGAGTGTTCCTGCACCGGGATGGTGTTGCTTTCGATCGTGTTCACGGCGGCCCCTCTCGACGGCTGTCCTCTCCCCTTTTCCAGCCCAACGGCACCTCCTATCGAAAGGTTGCGCCAAACACACGTTCGAGTGAATTATTCGGGAGTTGGCTGACTCGATCAAGGCTTTGTTGTACATCGCTTAAATGTTCGACTCGAACGCGACTCCGGCAGTCTAATCGGCGCCGACACGCCAGGGGTGTCGCTTCCCCCCTGGACCCACATGTAGTGGTTACAGTCCTCTCCGGGCCCAGTACTAGTGGTTACGTCGCATGATCCGCTTGGCGGCGCCGGGTCCTCATCGCATAGACTCGTCCAGTCCGCACGTCCTGCCCGGGAGGGATCTTCAGGTGCACTGCCCCTTCTGCCGGCACTCCGACAGCCGCGTCGTCGACAGCCGGACCACCGAAGACGGCAGCTCGATCCGCCGTCGCCGGCAGTGCCCGGACTGCGGCCGCCGTTTCACCACGGTGGAGACGGCCGCACTGATGGTCATCAAGCGCAGCGGCGTCACCGAGCCGTTCTCCCGGGAGAAGGTCATCTCCGGAGTCCGCAAGGCCTGTCAGGGCCGCCCGGTCACCGAGGACGCGCTCGCCCAGCTCGGCCAGAAGGTCGAGGAGTGCGTGCGGGCCACCGGCAAGTCCGAGCTGACCACCCACGACGTGGGGCTGGCCATACTCGGACCGCTCAAGGAACTCGACGTCGTCGCCTTCCTGCGCTTCGCCAGCGTCTACCAGGCGTACGACGGACTGGAAGACTTCGAGGCCGCCATCGCGGAGCTCCGCGCCGAGCGGCCCGTCCCCGAGGCGGACGGCGCCTGCGTGCCCGTCGCCGCCGCCGCGCCCTAGGAGGCCGGCTGCGCACCACCCGCCCCTCGGGGCCTTTCGTCCCACACCGGCCACACCAGCCACACCAGCCCTTCGGGGCCGACAGCACCACACCGGCCCCTCGGGGCCTTTCGTCCCACAGCAGCCACACCAGCCACACCAGCCCTTCGGGGCCGACAGCACCACACCGGCCCCTCGGGGCTCATAGCACCACATCAGCCACATCAGCCATACCGACCCCTCGGGGCCGAGGGTGCCCGGAAACGGCACACAGAACACCACAAACCGTGCGGGTACAGGCAGGTCGTCGCCTGTCCGCACACCGGAAGACGAACCAGCGGTGCCCGGACTTTTCGGGGCACTTTGGGCGTTTGCCCAGGAGGAGGAGCGAGAAGTGACAGACACCACGAGCGGTTCCGCACGCGGGTCGAAGTCCGACAAGACCGTGACCAAGGGCGCCGGCAAGGCCCCCAAGGGCGGCCTGCGGATCGAGCGCATCCACACCACCCCTGGCGTACACCCCTACGACGAGGTCCGCTGGGAGCGGCGTGACGTCGTCATGACCAACTGGCGCGACGGCTCGATCAACTTCGAGCAGCGCGGCGTGGAGTTCCCCGACTTTTGGTCGGTCAACGCCGTCAACATCGTCACGTCCAAGTACTTCCGCGGCGCCGTGGGCACCCCGCAGCGCGAGTGGAGCCTCAAGCAGATCATCGACCGCGTGGTGCTCACCTACCGCGCCGCCGGCGAGAAGAACGGTTACTTCACCACCCCCGGTGACGCCGAGACCTTCGAGCACGAGCTGACCTACGCCCTCCTCCACCAGGTGTTCAGCTTCAACTCGCCGGTCTGGTTCAACGTCGGCACCAAGCAGCCCCAGCAGGTCAGCGCCTGCTTCATCCTGGCCGTCGACGACTCCATGGAGTCGATCCTCGACTGGTACAAGGAAGAGGGCATGATCTTCAAGGGCGGCTCCGGCGCCGGCCTGAACCTCTCCCGGATCCGCTCCTCCAAGGAACTGCTCTCCTCCGGCGGCAACGCCTCCGGCCCGGTCTCCTTCATGCGCGGCGCCGACGCCTCCGCCGGCACCATCAAGTCCGGTGGCGCCACCCGCCGGGCGGCCAAGATGGTCGTGCTGGACGTCGACCACCCGGACGTCGAGGCCTTCATCGAGACCAAGGTGAAGGAGGAGGAGAAGATCCGCGCCCTGCGCGACGCGGGCTTCGACATGGACCTCGGCGGCGACGACATCGCCTCCGTGCAGTACCAGAACGCCAACAACTCGGTCCGGGTCAACGACGAATTCATGACCGCCGTCGAGAACGGCACCGAATTCGGCCTGCGCGCCCGGATGACCGGCGAGGTCATCGAGACCGTCGACGCGAAGAAGCTCTTCCGCAAGATGGCCGAGGCCGCCTGGGCCTGCGCCGACCCGGGCATCCAGTACGACACCACCATCAACCGCTGGCACACCTGCCCGGAGTCCGGCCGCATCAACGCGTCCAACCCCTGCTCCGAGTACATGCACCTGGACAACTCCAGCTGCAACCTGGCCTCGCTCAACCTGATGAAGTTCCTGCGCGACGACGACTCGTTCGACGCCGAGCGCTTCGCCAAGGTCGTCGAGCTGGTCATCACCGCGATGGACATCTCCATCTGCTTCGCCGACTTCCCGACCGAGAAGATCGGCGAGACCACCCGCGCCTACCGCCAGCTCGGCATCGGCTACGCCAACCTCGGCGCTCTGCTGATGGCCACCGGCCACGCCTACGACAGCGAGGGCGGCCGCGCCCTGGCCGGCGCCATCACCTCGCTGATGACCGGCACCGCCTACCGCCGCGGCGCCGAACTCGCCGGCGTGGTCGGCCCGTACGACGGCTACGCCCGCAACGCGGCCCCGCACCGGCAGGTCATGAAGCAGCACGCGGACGCCTCGGTCGCCGCCGTCGCGGTCGACGAGCTGGACGCCCCGGTCTGGGCCGCCGCCACCGAGACCTGGCAGGACGTGCTGCGCCTCGGCGAGCAGAACGGCTTCCGCAACGCCCAGGCCTCGGTGCTCGCCCCGACCGGCACCATCGGCCTGATGATGGACTGCGACACCACCGGCGTCGAGCCCGACCTGGCACTGGTCAAGTTCAAGAAGCTCGTCGGCGGCGGCTCGATGCAGATCGTCAACGGCACCGTGCCGCGCGCCCTGAAGCGCCTCGGCTACCAGGACGAGCAGATCGAGGCGATCGTCGCCCACATCGCCGAGCACGGCAACGTGGTGGACGCGCCCGGCCTGAAGCCCGAGCACTACGAGGTCTTCGACTGCGCGATGGGCGAGCGTTCCATCTCCCCGATGGGGCACGTGCGGATGATGGCGGCGATCCAGCCGTGGATCTCGGGCGCCATCTCCAAGACCGTCAACATGCCCGCCGCGGCGACCGTCGAGGACGTCGAGGAGATCTACTTCGAGGCCTGGAAGATGGGCGTCAAGGCGCTCGCCATCTACCGCGAGAACTCGAAGGTCGGCCAGCCGCTGTCGGCCAAGAAGAAGGCCGGCGACGCGAAGGCCGAGACCGAGGCGGCCCCGGCCGCCGCGGTCGAGAAGATCGTCGAGTACCGCCCGGTCCGCAAGCGCCTGCCCAAGGGCCGCCCGGGCATCACCACCTCCTTCACGGTCGGTGGCGCCGAGGGCTACATGACGGCCAACTCCTACCCGGACGACGGCCTCGGCGAGGTCTTCCTGAAGATGTCCAAGCAGGGCTCGACCCTCGCGGGCATGATGGACGCCTTCTCGATCGCCGTCTCGGTCGGCCTGCAGTACGGCGTGCCGCTGGAGACGTACGTCTCGAAGTTCACCAACATGCGCTTCGAGCCGGCCGGTCTGACCGACGACCCGGACGTGCGGATGGCGCAGTCGATCGTCGACTACATCTTCCGCCGCCTGGCGCTGGACTTCCTGCCGTTCGAGACCCGTTCCGCGCTCGGCATCCACTCCGTCGAGGAGCGCCAGCGCCACCTGGAGACGGGCTCCTACGAGCCGCTGGAGGCCGAGGAGCTGGACACCGAGACCCTGGCGCAGTCCGCGCCGGTGGCCCCGGCGGCTCCGGCCGCCCCGGTGGCCAAGCCCGCACCGGCCGTCGAGGCCCCGCGCAGGGCCCACAACTCGACGGAGCTGATGGAGATCCAGCTCGGCCTCAACGCCGACGCGCCGCTCTGCTTCTCCTGCGGCACCAAGATGCGCCGCGC
Organism: Kitasatospora sp. NPDC022856; assembly: GCF_055561235.1. Lineage (NCBI taxonomy): Bacteria > Bacillati > Actinomycetota > Actinomycetes > Kitasatosporales > Streptomycetaceae > Kitasatospora > Kitasatospora sp. NPDC022856. The sequence goes on from NZ_JBVHHE010000020.1 coordinate 66,135, forward strand.
CGGCAGTTGCTACCTCTGCGAGGGCTGCGGCTCCACCAGCGGCTGCAGCTGATCCGGCCGCCGTGCCGGCCCGGTGCCGGATGACAGCCTGAGCGGCTGATTTCCGCGAGGCGGGGCGAGGACCTTCGAGGTCCTCGCCCCGCCTTTTGCGTTGCCCGGACACCGGGGCGGCCCGGTCGGGCGCTCGTTGTTCGCGCGGTGGGGCGCTGCGGATCCCGGAGCACCTGTCAACCAGGGTTGACACGCGATGGGCGTCAACCTAAGTTGACGGTATGAGCGAGAACGGAGAGCTCGCGGCGGCCGCGAGCAGTCGGGACCCCGCGGTGGGGCTCCGGGCGGTGCGGGCGCTGCGCGACCTGGCCGATCGCCTGGAGGGCCTGCAGGTCGGGAACGCCCGCGAGCAGGGGTGGTCCTGGCAGGACATCGCGGTCTGTCTCGGGGTGACCAGGCAGGCGGTGCACAAGAAGTACGCCCGGCGGGGTGCCGGGGGTACCGCGAGCGAGAAGGACGGAGGCTGAGCGATGTTCGAGCGCTTCACCGACGATGCGCGGCAGGTGGTCGGCCAGGCGGGCCGGGAGGCGGCGCAGCTCCGGCACGGGCAGATCGGCACCGAGCACCTGTTGCTGGCCGTCGTGGCGATGCCGCACGATCCGTCGGCGGCCGTGCTGGTCGAGGCGGGGCTGGACCACGCCGCCGTGCGGCGGGCGGTGCGCCGGCTGCTCGGCGGGGCCGACGACGCGCAGGCGCTGGCGGCGATCGGGGTCGATCTGGACGCCGTCCGGGAGGCCGTCGAGTCGGCGTTCGGCGAGGGGGCGCTGGACGCTCCGGCGGAGGGCCCGGAGTCGAGGCGGCGGGGCTGGTTCCGGGCCGACGCCAAGGGCGGACGAGTGCCGTTCACGCCCCGGGCGAAGAAGGTGCTGGAGCTGTCGCTGCGCGAGTCGCTCCGGCTGAAGTCCGGCCGCATCGGCGTCGGGCACCTGCTGCTCGGGGTGGTCCGGGAGGGGGAGGGGCTCGGCGCCAGGATCATCGCCGATCACGGGCTGGACTTCGCGGCACTGCGCCGGGCGGTGGATGCCACCTTGAGTTGATCGAGGTGCGACGGTGAGGTCGCCAATCGGTGCACGAGCCGTGAACGAATGATACTGGCCGTCAACTTGCCCATTGAGGGCAGGAGCTGAATGGATATGATCGGCCGAAAGCGTGAACCGATCAGCCGCCCGGAGACGTTTCACTACGTCGGCCGGGCGGTCGCGCGTTCGCCCGCCCCCGCTGTCGGCGTCCGCCCGTCGACGCCCGCCGCTGCCGAGGACCGCATCGATGAGAGAACGCACCAGCCCCGACGGCACGGCGCGCCGACGCCCGGCCCCGCGCACCGCGGCCCTCACCGCGGCGGCCGTACTGCTGGCGGGCGTCGCCGCCCCGGTGGCCGCGGGCCGGGCCCTGTCGGCGCACCAGCCGCTGACCGTGGCCGCGGTCTGCGCGGTCGCGGTGCTCTGGCTGATCGCGGTCGGACTGGCGGCGACCGCCACCGAGCGCGCCCGCCGACTGGCGGAGGAGCTCGCCGCGCAGCGGGAGGAGACCGGGGCGGCGCGCGAGCTGACCGCCGCGGCCGACGCCGCCGGGGCGAGCGCCCGCGAGCGGGCCGCCGCCGCCGACACGGCGCGGGAGGTGGCCCGGACCGCGCAGGCGGACGCCGAGGCCGAGGTGCTGGCCGCGCAGGCCGAGCTGGCCCGGGTGCGGACCGAACTGGAGGCCGAGCAGGCGGAGCGAGCCGCACTGGACCGGCTGGCCGGGTCCGTCCTGCCCGAGGTGGTGAAGAAGCTCCGGGACGGCGCGTCCGTGGACAGCGCGCTCGCGACGCACCGCACGCACCCTCAGTACGCGCTGCTGCGGGCCCTCGCCGAGGAGATCGGCCGGGGCGAGCGGCTGCGGGCCGCCGCCCTCGCGGTCTGCGCGACCGCCGCCGGGCGGGTCCAGGCACTCGCCACGAGCATGCACGCCGAGCTGCGCGAGATGCAGCACCGGCACGACGAGGAGGTCCTCGGCGACCTGCTGCGACTGGACCACTCCACGGCCCAGGCCGGCCGGATGGCCGACAGCATCGCCGTGCTCACCGGCGCCCGCTCGGGTCGGCGCTGGGCCAAGCCGATCGCGGTGGAGTCGGTGCTGCGCGGGGCGCTCGGCCGGATCGGCGCCTACCAGCGGGTCCGGCTGCACAACGCCAGCACGGCGGCCGTGGCCGGGTTCGCCGCCGAGGGCGTGATGCACGCGCTGGCCGAACTGCTGGACAACGCCACCAACTTCTCCGCCCCGCCGGCCGAGGTGCACGTCTACGTCGAGGAGGTGCCGGCCGGGCTGGCGGTCACCGTCGAGGACAGCGGCCTCGGGCTGAGCGAGAGCTGGCTGCGCCGGGCCGAGCGGGCCGTCTCCGCCGAGCCCCTGGACCTCACCACGCTCACCGCGGGGACGCGGCTCGGCCTCGCGGTGGTCGGCGCGCTGGCCCGCAAGTACGGGTTGCAGATCTCCTTCCGGCCGTCGGCGCGCGGTGGAACGGGGGTGGTGATGCTGATCCCGCAGCAGCTGGTGACGCACGCCGCGCCGGCGCCCGCTCCGGTGCCCGCCCCGGCCCGGGCGACGGCGCCCGCGCCGTCGCGCCTGGCGCTCACGCCCGCCGGCCCGCCGGCGCTGCTGCCGGCCAGGCCCGCCGCCGCGCCGTCGTCCGCTCCGGCGACCTCGTCCGCCCCGGTGCCGTCGTCCGGCGCGGTCCCGGTGGAGGTCGCCGACAGCGGTCTGCCGCAGCGCCGCCGCGGGCAGACGCTCGCCGCCACCGGTACCACCACCGCGGCACCGGCTCCGGCCGCCAAGCCCGTCCGTGCCGACGCGGTGAGCGCCGCCGCCCGGTTCGGCGCCTTCCGGCGCGCCGCCCAGCAGGCCGGGAACGGCAGCGCATCGGCCGCGACCCCCGCACCGACCCCGAACCCCACGCCGGCCGCGACCCCCGCACCGGCCGCGACCCCCGCACCGGCCGCGACTCCCGCACCGGCCGCGACTCCCGCGAGGACCACGGACACCACGCCGACCGCACCGACCACGGACACCACGCCCGACGCCTCCCCCGTCACCGAGAAGGACTCCTGATGAGCAGCGTTATCGACCGTGACCTCGACTGGCTGTTGGAGAACCTGCTGACCGCCACCCCCGGCGCCCGGCACGCCCTGGTGCTCTCGGCCGACGGCCTCAGGCTCTGCCACACCGCCGGGCTCGGCGCCGATCAGGCCGACCAGCTGGCCGCGATCGCCTCCGGGATGCAGAGCCTGGCGCACGGCGCCTCGATCGAGTTCGGGGACGGCAGCGGCGGCGTGCGGCAGTCGATGACCGAGTTCCACGGCGGCATCCTCTGCATCGTGGCGGCCGGCGAGGGCGCCCACCTCGCCGTGGTCACCGACGACGAGGCGGACGTGGGCGTGGTCGGCCACAACATGCACGGTCTGATCGAGCAGATCGGCGTCCACCTCAGTGCTCCGGCCCGCGACGACGCGGGTACCGGGGCGGGTACCGGGGCGGATACGGACGCGGTGGTCCAAGAGAGCGCCCGGGCATGAGCGGGCGGCCGGTCCTGCCGGGCCGCGACGACGACCCGGACCGCCTCTACACCATCACCCGCGGCCGCAGCCGTTCCCCGGAGAACGCCTTCGACCTGGTCACCCTGATCGTCGCCGAGCGGGAGCCGGACCCGGGCATGCAGTCGGAGCACGCCCGCATCCTGCGGATGTGCGAGGCCCCGACCGCCGTCGTGGAGGTCGCCGCCGAGCTGGCGCTGCCGGTCTCGGCGGTGAAGATCCTCCTCGGGGACCTGCTGGAGTCCGGGGCGGTCACCGCCAGGCACCCCCGGTTCGCCCCCAACAAAGCCCGGCTGCCCGATCTCGACACGCTGAAGCAGGTGTTGCATGGACTCCAACAGCTCTGAGGCCCCCGGGCCCCGGCGCACCCCGCTGCGCGGTACCGCCGACAACGCTCTGAAGATCGTCGTGGTCGGCGGGTTCGGCGTCGGCAAGACCACCCTGGTCGGTGCGGTCAGCGAGATCCGTCCGCTGAACACCGAGGAGACCATGACCAAGGCGGGCGAGGGCATCGACGACCCCTCGGGCTCCTGGGGCAAGCGCTCCACCACGGTCGCGTTCGACTTCGGCCGGATCACGCTCTCCGCGAGCCAGGTGCTGTACCTGTTCGGCGCGCCCGGGCAGGAGCGCTTCTGGTTCCTCTGGGACCGCCTGTTCAGCGGGGCGCTCGGCGCGGTCGTCCTGGTGGACACCCGGCGGCTGGAGGAGTCCTGGTACGCCATCGACCGGCTCGAACACCACGGCACGCCGTTCATCGTGGCCCGCAACAACTTCGGCGACCCGAGCCACAGCCTGGAGCAGGTGCGCGCGGCGCTCGACCTGCCCGCCGAGGTGCCGCTGGTGGACTGCGACGCGCGCGACCGGGAGTCGAGCAAGCAGGTCCTGATCGAGCTGGTCCGGCACCTGGCCGCCCGGGTGGAGGCCGGCAGCGGTCCGGCCGCCCGTCCGGAGGCCGCTCCGGTCGCCCCGGTCGCCGTGTCCGCTGTCGCTGGCGCCGGCGCCACCCACCCGTCCCCGTACGAGGAGAGCACCCCGTGACCGAGCCCGCCGCCACCCCGCCGCCGGGCTGCCCGGCGCACGCCGGCGCCACCCCGCTGTACGGGCCGCGCTTCCAGACCGACCCGTCCCAGCTGTACCGCGAGCTGCGGGCCGCGCACGGTCCGGTGGCTCCGGTCGAGCTCGCCGGGGGTGTCCCCGCCTGGCTGGTCATCGGCTACCGGGAGCTGCAACTGGTGACCGGCCAGCCGCAGTTGTTCGGCCGGGACTCGACCCGCTGGAACGCCTGGGAGAGCATCCCCGAGGACTGGCCGCTGAAGCCGATGATGGCGCCGGTGCCGTCGATCCTGTACGCCGAGGGGGAGGAGCACGTCCGCCGCTCGCGGGCCGTCACGGACGCGCTGGCCGCCGTCGACCCGTACGAGCTGCGCAAGCACTGCGAGGAGATCGCCGACCGGCTGATCGACGGGTTCGCCGGGCGCGGTGAGGCCGAGCTGGTCGCCGAGTACGCGCACCGGATGCCGCTGCTGGTGCTCTGCCGGCTGCTCGGACTGAGCGAGGAGCAGGCGCCCGTCCTGATCGACGGGCTGCTGGCGATGCTGGACGGCGGGGCGGACGCCCCGGCCGGCGCACAGCGGCTGCTCGGCGTGATGCTCGACCTGGTCCGGGAGAAGGCCGAGCGGCCGTCCGACGACCTGGCCTCGCGGATGCTGCTGCACGAGGCGGGCCTGGACCACGACGAGGTGATGCGCGACCTGCGCGTCCTGCTGATCGCCGGCCACCAGCCGTGCTCGTACTGGATCTCCAACGCGCTGCGGCTGATGCTCACCGACGAGCGGTTCGCCGCCTCGCTCTCCGGCGGCCGGCGCAGCATCAACCAGGCCCTGAACGAGGCGCTCTGGGAGGACACCCCGACGCAGATCTTCGCCGGGCGCTGGGCGGTCCGGGACACCCAGCTCGGCGGCCAGCGGATCGCCGCGGGGGACATGCTGCTGCTCGGCTTCGCGGGGGCGAACGCGGACCCGGCGGTGCGGCAGGCCGACGGCAGCCCGGCGGAGGGCAACCGGGCGCACATGAGCTACTCCTACGGCGAGCACGGGTGCCCGTTCCCGGCGCAGGAGGCGGCCGAGGTGATCGCCACCACGGCGATCGAGGTGCTGCTGGACCGCCTGCCGGACCTCCGGCTGGCGGTGGCCGAGCACGCGCTGGTGTGGCGGCCGTCGGCGTGGGTGCGCGGGCTGGTGGCACTGCCGGTGTCGTTCACCCCGGGCTACGCGGTCTGACACCCGGGGCCGCGCGGCCCCGGGTCAGCCGCGCCCGCCGGAACCCGCACCCCGTACCCCGGAACCCGGGCCCCGCACCTCGCACCTCGCACCCCGTGCCCCGGAACCCGGGCCCCCGCCGCAGCCCGGCAGCGAGGCGCCGGAGCCCGCCGGCAGGACCACCGGACAGGAATCAGGAAGCCAAGGAGAGTTGTGCCGATGACCGCCCCGATAGCCCTCGACCCGCTGGCGCGCGACAACGCCGCCGAGGGCGCGCTGCTGCGCGCCGCCGGCCCGGCGGTGGCGGTGGAGCTGCCCGGCGGCGTCGCCGCCTGGGCGGTGACGCGGCACGCGGCCGCGCGCGACCTGCTGACCGACCCCCGGCTGGTGAAGGACGCCGCGCACTGGGCGGCCTACCAGCGCGGCGACGTGCCGAAGACGTGGCCGCTGATCGGCCTGGCCGTGCCCGGCCCGAGCATGGTGACCACCGACGGCGCCCGGCACCGGCGGCTGCGGACGCTGGTGGCGCAGGCGTTCACGCCGCGCCGGGTGGAGCTGATGCGCCCCCGGGTGCGGGAGATCACCGACGGCCTGCTGGACGTCCTGGCCGCGGGGGAGCGGGTGGTGGACCTCAAGTCGGTCTTCGCCTTCCCGCTGCCGATGACGGTGATCTGTTCGCTGCTGGGCGTTCCGGAGTCCGACCACGCCCTGCTGCGGGGGCTCTACGAGGAGTTCTTCGGCATCCGGCCCAACCCCGACGGCATCCAGGCGACCATCGCCGGGCTGAACGCCTTCGTAAACGAGTTGGTGGCGAAGCGCCGTTCGGAGCCCGGTGACGATCTGGCCAGTGCGCTGCTGGCGGCGGACGCCGAGGGCGGGGCGCTGAGCGACGCGGAGGCGGCGGCCACCCTGCGGGTGATCATCGCGGCGGGCCACGAGACCACGGTGAACCTGATCGGCAACGCCGTCCGGGCGCTGCTCGCCCACCCGGACCAGCTGGAGCTGGTCCGGGCCGGCACGGTGTCCTGGGACGCGGTGGTCGAGGAGTCGCTCCGGTGGACGCCGCCGACCAGCAACTTCCTGTTCCGGTTCGCCGCCGAGTCCATCGAGGTCGGCGAGGTCGTGATCCCGCGCGGCGAGCCGGTGCTGATCTCCTACAACGCGATCGGCCGGGATCCCGCCCAGCACGGGGTGACGGCCGAGCTGTTCGACATCACCAGGGACCCGAGCCGTCATCTCTCCTTCGGCCACGGTCCGCACGTCTGCCCGGGCTCGCCGCTGGCCCGGCTGGAGGCGGGGGTCGCGCTGCCGGCGCTGTTCGAGCGGTTCCCGGAGCTGTCCCTGGCGGTGCCCGACGAGGACCTGCGGCCGAGCCCCTCGCTGGTGGTCAACTCGCTGCGGGAGCTGCCGGTCCGGCTCTTCTGAGCGCGCCCGGCGCCGGCCGGTTCCCCGTCCGCCCGGACGGGGAACCGGCCGGCGGGCGGGGCGGATCTCGGGGTCACAACTGGGGCACGTGCCGATGAAGGTCGAACGCGGACCTTGGCGGAGGGGGGCTGCTGCGTTAACGTCGTCAAACCGGCGGCCCGCCGCGTCCATGTCGATCTCCGGTACAGCGCAATGTCGTTCTGTCGTACTGCCGGCGCTCGTGCGCCCTGGCGAGGAGGACCGCATTGACCCCCACCCCGACCACGCCGTCCGCGAGGTCCCGCCGTCTGGTCGCCGTGCCCGCCCTGCTGGCGGCGCTGGCCCTGACCGCGGCCTGCTCCAACAGTTCGAGCTCCGGCGGCGGTTCGGGCGGCGGGGGCGAGACCCTGGCCGGTGACTGCGCCAAGTACCAGCCGTACGCCGGGCATTCCGGCACCACGGTGACGGTCTTCGCGTCGATCCTCAGCCCGGAGTCGGACAACCTGGAGAAGTCCTGGGCCGAGTTCGCCAAGTGCACGGGCATCAAGATCAGTTACGAGGGCTCCAACGACTTCGAGTCCCAGCTGCCGGTCCGGGTGACCGGCGGCAACGCCCCGGACTTCGCGATCATCCCGCAGCCCGGCCTGCTGGCCCAGATGGTCAAGAGCGGCAAGGTGGCCAAGCCCCCCGCGCAGACGGTCACCAACCAGGACAAGTGGAGCCCGGTCTGGAAGACCTACGGCTCGGTCAACGGCACCTTCTACGCGGCGCCGATGAGCGCCAACATGAAGTCCCTGGTCTGGTACTCGCCCAAGGCCTTCAAGCAGGCCGGCTACGAGGTGCCGCAGTCCTGGGCCGACCTGATGGCGCTCAGCGACCGGATCGCCAAGGCCGGTGCCGCGAAGCCGTGGTGCGGCGGGATCGCCTCCGGGACGGCCACCGGCTGGCCGGCCACCGACTGGCTGGAGGAGGTGGTGCTGGGCTCGTACGGCGGCGAGGTGTACGACCAGTGGGTGAACCACCAGGTGAAGTTCTCCGACGAGAAGATCACCACCGCGATGCGGACCGTGGCGGACTGGATGCAGAACCCCGCCTGGGTCAACGGCGGGTACGGTGACGTGAAGTCGATCGCCACCACGACCTTCCAGGACGCGGGGGCCCCGATCCTCACCGGCAAGTGCCTCATGCTCCAGCAGGCGTCCTTCTACAAGGCGCAGTGGCCCAAGGACACCAAGGTCGGCCCGGACGGCGACGTCTTCGCCTTCCGCCTGCCGGCCGTGAACCCGCAGGTGGCCAGCCCGGTCGAGGGCGGTGGGGAGTTCGTGACGGCGTTCGCGAGCCGACCCGAGGTGCAGGCCGTGCAGAACTACCTGTCCAGCCCGGACTGGGCGAGCAGCCGGGTGAAGACCGCCACCGGCTGGGTCTCCGCCAACCAGGGCGTGGACAAGAGCCTGTACACCGATCCGATCGACCGGCTCTCCGCCGACGCGCTCACCGACCCGGCGGCGACCTTCCGGTTCGACGGCTCGGACCTGATGCCGGCCGCGGTCGGCGCCGGGCAGGAGTGGAAGTCGCTGACCGCCTGGTTCGCCGAGGGCCAGTCCATCCAGAAGACCGCCGCCGACATCGACGCGGCCTGGCCGCGGTAACGGGTCCGACCGTTACCGCGGCCCGGCCCCGGTAGCGGTCTCCGACCGCCAAGGACCACCTGTCGAGGGCGGTGCGGGGCCACCCACCCGCACCGCCCGCCCCTCCTTCCTGCCCGTGGCAGGGAAAGGACGCGCAGCCATGTCCCTCACCGCCACCGCGCTCGCCGACGGCGCCTGGGGCGACGCCGCCGTCAAGTTCGGCAACAGCTTCGGCGCCGTCGCCGCTTTCCTGGGCATCCTGCTGCTGGTCTTCCTGGTGGCCGGCCGGGCCTCCGGCCGGATCGCCCGCCCGCTGGCCGTCGGGGTCTTCCTCGGCCCGGCCGTCCTGCTGCTGCTCGTCGGCCTGGTCGCCCCGCTGGTCCGCACCGTCTACCTGAGCCTCTACAACGACGACAGCAGCCGCTTCGTGGGCGGCGAGAACTTCGGCTGGGCGTTCACCACCGACTCGGTCCAGAAGATCCTGGTCACCACCCTGCTGTGGCTGGTGGTGGCGCCGCTCGCGGCCACCGGTCTGGGGCTGGTGCTGGCGCTGCTGGTGGACCGGATGCGCGGCCAGGCGGTCTACAAGTCGCTGATCTTCATGCCGATGGCCATCTCGCTGGTCGGCGCCTCGATCATCTTCAAGTTCGTCTACGAGTCCCGCGACGCCGCCCAGTCGCAGATCGGCCTGCTCAGCCAGCTCGCCATCACGCTGGGCTGGGAGCACCCGCCGAACTGGACGCTCTCCCAGCCGCTCAACACCTTCCTGCTGATGGCGGTGATGGTCTGGGTGCAGACCGGCTTCGCGATGGTCGTCCTCTCGGCGGCGATCAAGGCGATCCCGGACGAGGTCACCGAGGCGGCCCGGCTGGACGGGGCGGGCGGGGCGCGGCTGTTCTGGTACGTCACGGTGCCGATGATCCGCACCACGGTGGTGGTCGTGCTCACCACGGTCATGATCACCACGCTCAAGGCCTTCGACATCGTCCGCACCATGACCGGCGGCAACTTCGGTACCCAGGTGCTGGCCAACGAGATGTACTCGCAGTCCTTCGTGCAGTTCAACACCGGGCGGGGCAGCGCGCTCGCGGTGATCCTCTTCCTCGCGGTGCTGCCCCTGGTGGCCTACAACATCCTCCAGCTGCGGAAGGAGCGCGGAGTCCGATGAGCGAGCACCGTCCGACCACGGGCCGGCGTCCGACCGGCGAGCGTCCGGCCACGGGCGGCCGGCGTCCGACCGGTGACCGGCGACCGTCGCGCGCGGGCCGGCGGGGCGGGCGCCGGCTGCCGGACGGGCGCCGGGGCCCGGTCCGGCAGGCGTTCACCAGCCCGCTCTCCTCGGTCTTCGTGATCGCGGTGACGGTGCTGTGGACCGTCCCGACCCTCGGGCTGCTCGCCACCTCGCTGCGGCCCAAGCAGGACGTCACCGCCGACGGCTGGTGGAACGTCTTCCTCCACCCGGACCTCGGCCTCTCCAACTACCACACCGTGCTGTTCGAGGGCGGCTCCGGCGTCTCCACCGGCCTGATGCCCTTCCTGGTCAACTCGCTGGCGATCAGCGTGCCGGCGACGCTCTTCCCGCTGGTGCTGGCCGCGATGGCCGCGTACGGCCTGGCCTGGGTGCGGTTCCGGGGCAGCGACACGGTGTTCTTCGTGGTGTTCGCGCTCCAGGTGGTGCCGATCCAGATGGCGCTGATCCCGCTGCTGCGGCTCTTCTCCGGCGGCGCGCACCTGGGTTCGCTGACCGTCGTCCCGGCGGTGGACTTCAAGGGCACCTACGCGCCGGTCTGGCTCGCGCACACCATGTTCGCGCTGCCGCTGGCGATCTTCCTGCTGCACAACTTCATCGCCCAGCTGCCGCGGGACCTGATGGAGGCGGCGGTGGTGGACGGCGCCTCGCACTTCAAGATCTTCCGGTCGATCGTGCTGCCGCTCTGCACGCCGGCGCTGGCCTCGTTCGCCATCTTCCAGTTCCTCTGGGTCTGGAACGACCTGCTGGTCGCGCTGACCTTCGCCGGGGGAACGCCCGAAGTGGCGCCGATGACCGTCCGGTTGGCCCAGCTCTCCGGCTCCTTCGGCGGCCGCTGGGAGCTGCTCACGGCCGGTGCGTTCCTGTCGATCGTCATCCCCCTGGCGGTCTTCTTCGGCCTCCAGCGGTACTTCGTCCGCGGCCTGCTGGCCGGTTCGGTCAAGGGATAGTCCCGATCGGCACGGGATGTGGCGGTTCCGTGGACACGGTCGACGCCGAACCGGTACACCGATAGGGGCAGTTGGCCGAGGTGCGTGGGGGGCGGTCATGGCAGGTACAGGCATTCGCGCGGGCGTCGGAAGGCGTGGCAGGCTCGGGGGTCTGCTGGCCGCCCTCACCACCGCCGTGGCGGTGGTCGCCGGCCCGGCGGCCGCTCCGGCGGCGGCCGCCACGGTGACCCTGGGCAGTACGGCGGTCGGTCCGTCCACCGATTCCGGAGACTCGAACCACCTCAACGCGTCCCGGTACGTCACCGGCGCGGCCGGCGGCACGGTCAGCAGCGTCAGCGTCTACGTGGGCGCGGTGGACGCGGCGCCGAACAACCGGTTCCAGGTGGCGCTCTACCGCGACAACGGGGGCAGCCCGGGCGCACTGCTGGCCGGCAGCGCCACGGCGACGCTCACCGCCGACAGCTGGAACACCGTGCCGCTGACGGCGGACCTCACCGCGAACACCGCGTACTGGCTGGCCTACAACAGCAACGGCGGCAGCGCCGCCGTCAACAACCTGCGCTACAGCCCCGGCGGTACCAGCGTGTACGGCAACGGCGGCCGGGCGTTCGGCAGTTGGCCCGCCGACTTCGGCGCGGTGACGTCCAGCGGTCTCAGCTTCTCGATCTACGCGACCTACACCGCGGAGCAGACCCCGCCGCCCCCGCCGCCGGGCGCCGGCCCGGGCGCCGAGGGTCCGATCCTGCTGGTGACCAGCCAGGCCAACCCGTACACCCGCTACCTGGCCGAGATCCTCAAGGCGGAGGGCCTCAACGACTACCGCACGGTGGACATCTCGGCGGTGACCGGCTCGGTGCTGGCCTCCGCCGACGTGGTGCTGCTGGGCGAGATGCCGCTCACCGCGGCGCAGGCCGCGCTGTTCACCACCTGGACCGACGGCGGCGGCCGGCTGGTGGCGATGCGCCCCGACAAGCAGCTCGCGCCGCTGTTCGGCCTCACCCCCACCGCCGGCACCCGCGCGGACGCCTACCTCAAGGTGGACACCTCCGCGGCCCCCGGCGCCGGGATCACCGGCGACACCATGGGCTACCACGGCGCCGCCGACCTCTACGCGCTCAACGGCGCCACCACCGTCGCCGCCCTGTACGCCGACGCCGCCACCGCGACCGCCAACCCGGCGGTCACGCTGCGGACGGCCGGCAGCGGGCGGGCCGCCGCCTTCAGCTACGACCTGGCCAGGTCGGTGGTGCAGACCCGGCAGGGCAACGCGGCCTGGGCCGGCCAGCAGCGGGACGGCACGGACGGCTACGAGGCCTCCGAGATGTTCTTCGGTACCGGAGGCCGGCCGGACTGGAACGACCTGGACAAGGCGCTGATCCCGATCGCCGACGAGCAGCAGCGGCTGCTGGCCAACCTGATCACCCTGCTCGACTCCGCCCGCAAGCCGCTGCCGCGCTTCTGGTACTTCCCGCGCGACGTCAAGGCCGTGGTGGTGATGACCGGGGACGACCACGGCGTCGGCGGCACGGCGGGCCGCTGGGACGGCTACACGGCGCAGAGCCCGCCCGGCTGCAGCGTCGCCAACTGGGATTGCGTGCGCGGCTCCTCGTACATCTACACCGACGATCCGCTGACCCCGGCGCAGGCGCAGGCCTACACCGACGAGGGCTTCGAGGTGGGCGTCCACGTCACCACCAACTGCCGGCCCTGGGGCAGCGCCGCCGCCCTGCAGGGCTACTACGCCGACCAGTTGTCCAACTGGCGGGCCAAGTACCCCTCGCTGCCGAACCCTTCGAGCAGCCGTACGCACTGCGTGGAGTGGGACGACTGGGCGACCCAGGCGAAGACCAAGCTGGCCAACGGCATCCGGCTGGACACCGACTACTACTTCTACCCCTCCAACTTCACCAAGGACCGACCCGGCTACTTCAACGGCACCGGTCAGATCATGCGCTTCGCCGACACCGACGGCAGCGTGATCGACGAGTACCAGGCCACCACCCAGCTGACCGACGAGTCCGGCCAGTCCTACCCCGGCACCATCACCACGCTGCTCGACGCCGCCTACGGCGGCACGGGCTACTACGCGGCGCTGACCGCCAACATCCACACCGACTTCGCGGCCTCCGCCGCCTCGGACGCGATCATCACCGCCGCGAAGGCGCGCGGCGTCCCGGTGGTCTCCGGGCGGCAGATGCTCACCTGGCTGGACGGGCGCAACGGCTCGGCGTTCACCAAGCTGGCCTGGAACGGCGGCAGCCTGACCTTCGACATCACCGGCGGGGCCAACGGGCTGCGGGCGATGCTGCCCGTCTCCGCCGCCTCCGGCACGCTGACCGGCATCTCCTCGGGCGGCCGGAGCGTCCCGTACCGGATCGAGACGGTCAAGGGCGTGGCGTACGCGTTCTTCGACGGGGCGGTCGGCTCCTACACGGCTTCGTACGGCCGCGACACCACCCCGCCCGCCGTCACCGGGACCACCCCGGCCGGCGGTGCCACCGGGGTGGCGGCGGGGACGGCGGTGCGCTTCTCGTTCGGCGAGCCGCTGGACCAGGCGAGCGTGACGGCCTCCACGGTGACCCTGCGGACCGCCGCCGGCGCCGCCGTGGCCGGCTCGGTGGCGTACGACGGCGCCGCCAACGGCGTGGTCTTCACGCCGAGCGCACCCCTGGCGCTGACCACCGGTTACACCGCGAGCGTCCAGGGGGTGCGGGACACCTCCGGCAACGCGCTGGCGGGCCCGTACGCGATCTCCTTCACCACCGGGGGAGCGCCGCCCAGGACGCTCGGCAACACGGTGGTGGGCTCGCTGATCGACGACACCGACTCCCACCACCTCAACGGCAGCCGGGTCACCACCGGGGCGTCCCCGGTGCCGCTCACCGCGCTGAGCGTGCACACCGGCCCGGTCAGCGCGGCGCCGAACAACCAGTACCAGCTGGCGGTCTACACCGACGCGGGCGGCTCGCCGGGCACCCTGGTCGCGGCGACCGGCAGCGGCACGCTGACCGCCAACGCCTGGAACACGCTCCCGGTCGGGCTCACGCTGAGCGCCGACACCGCGTACTGGCTGGTCTACAACAGCAACGGGACGGGTGCTTCGGTCAACAACATGAACTACTCCACCGGCCCGACCGGCTCGGGCGCCTACAGCAACGCGGTGGTGCCCTTCGGCACCTGGCCGGCTGAGTTCGGACCGGCGGTGAAGGACACGCTGCGGTACTCGCTCTACGGCTCCTACTGACGGCCCGCCCCGCCCGCACCCGCGGCACGGCGCCCCCCGGGGCGCCTCTGTCACAGCCTTGTGACGGAGGCGCCCCAGGGTTTTTTGAACCTGTTCAGAATGGTCTACAGTCGGCGTCAGTCGCGGCGCCCAGGCGCCTGCCGGCGGACTGCCCCGTGGGCTGCTTCCGCATGCCCGCAGACCCTTCGAGGGGGAACTCATGCCCGGTCACTCCACACCCGCCCCGGCCGGCGGACCGTCCGGATCCGACCCGTACCGCGCTCCCGGCGGCCCGGGGCGGCAGGCGGGCCCCCAGCATGCCGAGTCCGCTCCCGGCCCGGCCGCCCCCGGCGCGTCCTGGCCGGGAGCGGCCGACGGCGCGAACCCCTACCGCGCGCCGGGCCGCCCCGTCCCGTCGCCCTTCTCGTGGCTGCGCCCCAGCGACCCCGGCCCCAAGGCCCCGGCCACGCCCCGGGTGCTCGCGGCCGCCCTGGTGACCGGCCTGCTGGTCTCCCTGCTGGTGAACCGCGGACTCGGCGTCAACCTGCTGATCTGCGGCGTGGCCGCCGCCGTCGGGGCCGGCCTGGCGGCCCGCTCGGCCGGTCGCCGGGTGCGCGGCTGGACGCTCCTCTGGAGCGCACTGGCGCTCGCCCTGCTCGCCGTCCCGGCACTCTCCGACGCCGGCTGGCCGACGATGCTGTCGACGCTCTGCGCCCTGGGCCTGGCCTCGCTCGCGCTGCACGGCGGACGCCGCTGGGCGGGCGTGCTGCTCGCGCTGCCCGGCCTCCTCTGGCAGCTGGTGCCCGGTCTGGGCTGGGCCGCCGCCGCCCTGCGCCGCATCAGCCCGGTCGGCCGGGGCAGGGTCGCCCCGGTCCTGAAGGCGGTCCTGGTGGCCGGGGTGCTGCTGGCCGTCTTCGGCTCGCTGTTCGCCAGCGCCGACGCCGCCATGGCCGACGTCCTGGAGGCGCTCATCCCGGACCTGGACCTGGGTGAGTTCCCGCTGCGCGCGGTGCTGTTCGTCCTCGGCACGGTCATCGCGCTGGGCTTCGCCCACATCGCGGCGGGCCCGCGCCGCTGGGACCGCACGGTGGTCCGGCCGGGCCGCGAGCGCGGCCGGCTGGAGTGGGCGCTGCCGCTGGTCGCGCTCAACCTGATGTTCGGCGCCTTCGCGCTGATCCAGGCCGTGGTGGTGCTCGGTGGCCGGGACTCGATCATGCGGAACACCGGGATGAGCCGTTCCGAGTACGCCCGGCAGGGCTTCTGGCAGCTGACCGCCGTCACCGTGCTGACCCTGGTCGTGGTGGGCGTCGCCAAGCGCTGGGCGCCGCGCAGCACCGCGGCGGACCGCCGGCTGGTCCGCATCCTGCTCGGCGCGCTCTGCCTGCTCACCCTCGTCGTGGTCGCCTCGGCCCTCGGCCGGATGTGGTTCTACGTCGACGCCTCCGGGCTGACCAGGCTCCGGCTCTGGGTGCTGGTGGTCGAGGTCTGGCTGGGCGTCGTCTTCCTCCTGCTGATCACGGCCGGGCTGGTCCGTTCGGCGGCCTGGCTGCCGCGCGCCGTGGTGCTCAGCGGCATGCTGACGGCCGCGGTGTACGGACTGATGGGGCCGGACGCGATCATCGCCGAGCAGAACGTGGCCCGCTTCGAGCGGACCCAGCAGATCGACCTGCGCAACGTCCGGGACCTCTCGCTCGACGCCGTCCCGGCCCTGGACCGGCTGCCGAAGGACTACCGGACCTGCGCGCTGGAGCTGATGCGGACCCAGGCAGAGGAGCCCGTGCCCTGGTACGCGACCAACCTCGCGGCCACCCGCGCGCGGGACATCCTCGCCGAGCGTCCGCCGCTGGACGAGGTGTCGGCGGCGGGCGACGCCTGCGCCCGGGCGGGCCTGTGGGACGGGTACCGGGAGGGCGGGGGCGCCGAGCGGCGGTGAGCCGGCCCGGTGGGCCGTGCCGCCGTGCGGCGCGGGGGCCGGAGGTGGCCCGACGCGCGAGGGCCGGCCGGGAGCGGTGAGCTCCCGGCCGGCCCTCGTGGTGTTCCGCGGTCGGTGCGGAGTCCGGACGGTCCGCCGTCGGCGGCCGCTCCGACCGGTGTCGCGTCGGCGCCGCGTCACTGCGGTGTCGGGCTCGGCGTCGCGTCGGCGTCGCGTCGCTGCGGTGTCGGCGCCGCGTCAGTGCATCGCGATGCCGGAGGTGTTCGACGCCAGGTCCTCCGCCTTGGCCCTGATCACGGTGACCGCGACCACCAGGGCGAGCCCGGCGAGCACCGCGCCCACGATGAAGCCGTGCGAAATGCCATGAGCGAGTACCTGGTTGGCCGCGTCGGTGCCCTTGGGGAACTCCTTCTTCTCCAGGAACGCCGCCTTCTGCTCCGGCGTGGCCGAGGCCATGAAGCCGGGCAGCTGCACCTTGGCCTCCGCGGTGGCGTAGTGCGCGAACACCGTGGTGAGGATCGACAGGCCCAGCGACCCGCCGATCTGCTGCATCGAGTTGAGCAGGCCGGACGCGGCGCCGGTGTCCTCGCCGGCCACCCCGGCGACCGCGAGCAGCATCACCGGGACGAAGGTCAGACCCATGCCGAAGCCGAACACCACCGTGGGGCCGAGCACCCCGTCGATGTAGCCGCTGTCCGCGTTCATCTGGGTCAGCCAGGTGAGCCCGATGGTGACGAACAGCGCACCCCCGGCCATGAACGGCTTCGGGCCGTACTTGGCCTGGAGGGTGGAGGCGACCTGCGCGGCGATGATGATCGACACGCTGATCGGGAGGAAGGCGAAGCCGGCCTTCAGCGGGCTGTAGCCGAGCGGTCCCTGCACGAAGAGCGTGACGTAGAAGAAGATGCCGAACATGGCCGCGGCCAGGCAGAGCATCATCACCAGGCCACCGGTGCGGTTGCGGTTGGCGAACAGGTGCAGCGGGGTGATCGGCTGCGCGGTGCGGTTCTCGATCACCAGGAACGCGGCCACCAGCAGCACGCCGGCCGCGAAGGAGCCGAGCGTCACCGGGTCCGTCCAGCCGTCCGAGGCGGCCCGGATGAATCCGTAGACCAGGCTGACCAGCCCCAGCGTGGAGGTGAGCGCACCGGGCAGGTCGAAGCGGCCGGCGCGGCGCTCCGACTCCGCGATGTAGCGCGGCGCGGCGACGGCGATCAGGATCGCGATCGGCACGTTGACGAAGAACACCCAGCGCCAGTCGAGGTACTCGGTCAGCACGCCGCCGGCCAGCAGGCCGATGGCCGCGCCCGAACCGGCCACCGCCGAGAAGACCCCGAAGGCCTTGTTGCGTTCGGGCCCTTCGTCGAAGTTGGTGGCGATCAGGGCGAACGCGGTCGGCGAACATATCGCGCCGCCGATGCCCTGGAGCGCGCGGGCGGCGAGCAGCATGCCGCCGTCCTGCGCGAAGCCGCCGAGCAGCGAGGCCAGCCCGAACAGCAGCGTGCCGGCGATGAACACCCGACGACGGCCGAGGATGTCGCCCGCGCGGCCGCCGAGCAGCAGCAAGCCACCGAAGGTCAGCGTGTAGGCGTTGATCACCCACGACAGGTTGGTGGTGGAGAAGTTCAGCGCGTCCCTGATCTGCGGCAGCGCGATGTTCACGATGGTGGCGTCGAGGACGACCATCAGCTGCGTCGCGGCGATGACGGTCAGGGTGATGCCCTTGCGCCTGCCCTGGCTGCCTTGCGGCGGAGAGTTCTTGCTGAGCGTGTCGGAGATAGCCAAGTTAGTGCCCCCTGCTGGCTACTGCTTCGTATGCTGTGGACCCGAGGTCCAGTGCGTTCCCGCGGCGTCCCGCGGGCTATGAAGGAACGGGATCGTTCACTAGCCTGGACGATATCCTGGGCGAGATTGTGAACGCAAGCGTTCCCTAAGGTTGGTGACGATGGATCAGTTGGTACGGCGCCAGGCGGCAGAACGGCCGGGCGGCCGGGCGGCCGAGCGGCCCGTCGAGCGGCCGCGCGACCAGGTCGCGGGCCGGGCGGGCGAGCAGCTCCCGGGGTCGGCGGAGGGAGCCGTGGAGTGCCCGGCGGAGGGCGGTCCGGCCGTGCCCGTGCCGAGGATCGTCGTCCCGGTGGCCGGGCCGGCGTCGCACTGTCCGATGAAGGTGGCCGCCGAGGTGCTGTCCCGGCCGATGCGGCGCCGGGGCAAGGAGCTGGAACGCGCGATCTTCGAGGCCGTGCTCGACCAGCTCACCTCCGGCGGATTCGCACGGCTGACGATGGAAGGCGTCGCCGGGGCCGCGCGGACCGGGAAGGCCGCGTTGTACCGGCGCTGGGCGTCCAAGGTCGAACTCGTCATCGACGCCCTGGACTCCACTCTGCCACGGCCCTCCGACACCCCCGACCTCGGGTCCGCCCGTGCCGAATTGCTGCTGCTCATCCAGGGTTTCACCGAGGCGATGAACTCCCGGTCGGGTGGTGCCATGCACGCGTTGATGGCCGAGCTGGAGCACGAGCAGGCGGAGCTGTTCAAGGACTTCATCGTCCAGCGGGTGGTCGAGCCGACCAAGGACACGATCCTGGAGATCCTGCGGCGGGGAGCGGAGCGCGGCGACGTCCGGCCCGGCGCGGTCAGCCCGCTGGTCGCCGACGTGGCGCCCGCGATGCTGATGTACCGGGTCAAGGTCTGCGGCCGGCAGCTCGGGCGCGGATTCGCCGTCGAGCTGGTGGACGAGGTCCTGGTGCCGCTGATCCGCCGCTGACGCGCGCTGCCGGGGGCGGGTCCGGGTGGTGTGCCTGGCGGCCGGGGCGCCAGGTCGCCGGGGCCGGCTGGTCGGGGCGGCTCCGGACGGCGGGGGCCGGGGCCGGCTGGTCGGGGCGGCTCCGGACGGCGGGGGCCGGGGGCCGGCTGGTCGGGGCGGTTCCGGGCGGCGGGGGCCGGGGGCCGGCTGGTCGGGGCGGTTCCGGGCGGCGGGGGCCGGGGGCCGGCTGGTCGGGGCGGTTCCGGGCGGGGCTTACGCTGGAGGTTGCCCCAGCCGAAGGACTCCGCGATGCCCATCGTTCCGCCGACGCACTCCGTCGAGCGCTCGCTGCGCCGGGCCGGCGCCAAGATCGTCGTCGGTCTCGACGAGGTCGGGCGCGGCGCCTGGGCCGGACCGGTCACCGTGGGTGCCGCCGTCACCGGGCTGCGCAAGCCCCCGGAGGGCCTGACCGACTCCAAGCTGCTGACCGAGCTGCGCCGCGAGGCGCTGGCCCCCGTCCTCGCCGACTGGGTCACCGCGTACGCGCTCGGCCACGCCTCCGCGCTGGAGTGCGACGAGCTGGGGATGACCGCGGCGCTGCGGCTGGCCGCCGTGCGCGCCCTGGAGGCGCTGCCGGTCGAACCGGACGCGGTGATACTCGACGGCAAGCACGACTACCTGGGCGGCCCGTGGCGGGTACGCACGGTCATCAAGGGCGATCAGTCCTGCATCTGCGTGTCGGCGGCCTCGGTGCTCGCCAAGGTCCACCGCGACGGACTGATGACCGAACTCGGCGAGACCTGCCCCGAGTACGGTTTCGCCGACAACGCCGGCTACCCCTCCCCGGTGCACCGCACCGCGCTGGAGGAGTTCGGCCCCACCGAACAGCACCGGCTCTCCTGGGCCTACCTGGACGGGCTGCCCCGATGGCGCCACCTGAAGCGGACCAGGGCCGTCGTCGGTGTCGGCGGACCGGGCTCGGCGGGTCCCGCGGACGAGCAGTTGACGCTCGGTTTCTGACGTTTCGTCGTCCATTGACCCGGGTGGGGGCGGAAGGCTTCCGTGCCCAATGGGTGGGGCGCCCGTGCGCGCCCGACCGGCATTTGATAGATATCCGGGTATGCCTGTCTTCCCCGAGGAGCCGGAGATTCACGAGAGCCTCCCGGGCCCCGGCGTTCCCTTCCCCCGCGAGTCGGACGCACAAGCCCCCCGTACGCCTGCCTCCGGCAGCGCGACTCCTTCCGCACCGTCGACCGTCACCGCAGCCCCGGCCCCGGTGCCGGGCCAACGACCCGCACCCGCGCGCCCGGCGCCGCCGGGCGCCGGGCGCCCGGGGCCGCAGCCCCGGCCGGGCGGGATCCCCAAGCCCGGCCCGCGCCGTCCGGCGCCCGCGGCACCGCAGGTCGCGGTCCAACTCCTGTCCGCCACCGCCGCGCAGGCGCTGGAGCGCGCCGACGAGGCGGTCGACCGGCTGCTGGACTCCGGCCGCGACCCGGGCGCCGTCCTGGTGCTGACGGTCGGCGAACCGCACCCCTGGCAGCGGCACGAACTCTCCTTCGGCGAGGAGCGCTACTGGGCGCAACTCGCCGAGGGGGGCGACGTGTTCTACGCGGACGCCGCGCTGACCCGGCCGGCCCGCCGTGCCGTGGTCGTGCTGGTGGTCAACGGCGGCAGCGCCGACCGTGCCGCCAAGGCGTTCACCGAGGCGCGCGGCCGGGCGGCCGAGCTCCTGGTGGTCTGCGGTGACGCCGGCCCCGCCGCCGAGGCCGCCGGTGTACCGGCCGGCCGCCCCGTGTCCGCCTGACACCCGTCGACCCTTGGGCCCGGCACCACCAGGTGCCGGGCCCGACCCGTTCCGTTCCGACCCGTGCCGCCACCTGTGGGCGTGCCCGCGGCGCCCGGGCCCCGAAGCACGGGTGGGCGGCGGCCCGTTGCCTGAGGGCGCGGCCTCAGTAGGTGCCGGTGCGTCGGCCGGGCTCGATCGCGGTGACCCGTGCGCCGGTCCACGGGCGATCGGACTGGCGCAGTGGGCGCTGCCCCCGAGCGCTCTCCAGTGCCGGGCGGGGCGGCAGCTCGGTCACGGTGTGGACCGGCCCGTCCGCCCACGAGCCCGAGTGCGGATTGCGTCCGCTCCGGCCGTCGGCGAGGATCTGCCAGCCCGCCGGGGTCAGCGTGAGGTACGAACCGCAGCGCAGTCCGTGCAGGGCGGCCGCGTCCTGCAGGGCCCACATCCAGGCGCCGTCCTGGGCCGTCCAGCCCGCCGAGCCCTCCCGGCAGCGCAGCAGCACGGCCGTTCTGGCCGGAGTGGTCCGGCGCAGGTCGTGCGGGGTGACCTGCCGCAGGTGCGCCAGGAGGGCGTTGCGGTGCTCCCAGCCGTCGGTGTGGCGCGGCCGGGGAACGAAGGACGCCGAGGCGTTCAGCCGGTGCGAGGCGTCCAGCACGGTGACCACGACCGTGCCGGGCTGCGGCAGGTGGCGCCGGTGCAGTTCCAGGACGAACTCGCGCGGGTCGCGCAGCGACGGGATCCCCGAGGCGGCCCATGTCTCCAGGTCGCACACCCGTCTGGGCTCCGAACCCCGGGCGAGGGGATACTGACCTCGGCCGATACCGTTGATCACGATCCTCCTTCCCGACCCACGGATGCGCGGGTACGTGTGTACGCCGGAGCCCTGGTCCAGCGGACCGGGTTCCGGGTACGGTCCAATTCTCAGGGCAGCGGGGGTGGAGCGGCAATGATGAAATGATGAACGCCGCCCGAAAGCCAACGTTCTGCCGGATATATTCCCCCTCGGCGTGACCGTCACCCACGGCTCGCGAGGCGGTGATCCGGAGCACCCGAAGGCCGGTGCGGAGTACTTTTCGCATGGTCGCCCCTTCCTTTGCCCGGTCGGTGCCGCCGGTTCCCGCAGATCGTCCGCACTGCGCCCGCATTACTCCATTCAGGTGTAGGTCAGTGCCGGAACCCCCAGGCTCCGTCACCGTCTTCCCGCCGATCACGAGCGCAGTCCCACCTCGCTCCGCTCGTTCCGGCCCGCTTCGCACCTTCCGGTCGGCCCCGGCTCCCCGCTCGCCGGAGCCCCGCGTACCCCCCGGCTCAGCCCTGCACGGCCAGGACCAGCGGCAGGACGGCGCTCGCCCCGGCCTTGCGCAGCAGCCGGGCGGCGACGGTGACCGTCCACCCGGAGTCGACCAGGTCGTCGACCAGCAGCACCGGCCCGCCCGCCGCGGCCACCGCCTCCTCCACCTCCGGGGGCAGCGCGAGCGCTCCGGCCAGTGCGTGCAGGCGCTGGGCACTGTTGCTGCGCCCGCCCTGCGGCGACCGTCCGGCCGCGTACTCGATGTGCCCGAGCAGGGGCAGTCGGCCGATCTCGGCGATCCGGGCCCCGAGGCTGCCGACCAGCTGCGGTCGGCGGGACGAGGCCATGGTCACCACGCCGACCGGCCGGTCGAGCCGGACTCCCTCGGTCGTCGCGGGCCCGGCCCAGCCGCCGGGGCCGCGCGCCCAGTCGCTCAGCACCGCCACCAGGGCGTCCACCGCCTCCCCGGGCACCGGAACGTCGGGCGCCTGGTCGGCCAGCAGCGTCCGCAGCCGGTTGCCCCAGCCGATGTCGGAGAGCCGGCCCAGCGCCCGGCCGGTCTCGGCCTGCTCGCCCGCCGGGATGCGGCCCTTGAGCGGCACGCCCAGCGCGTCCATCCCGGTCGGCCAGAGCCGGCGAGGCTCGAAGCTGACGCCGGGCCGGCCGAGCGCGGCCCGCGCCGCGTCCAGCGCCGCGGCGGAGACCTCCGGGGTGTGCAGCGGTCCGGCGCAGTTGTCGCAGCGGCCGCACGGCTCGGCCTGCTCGTCGTCCAGCTGCCGCCGCAGGAACTCCATCCGGCAACCGGTCGACGCCGCGTACTCGCGCATCGCCGCCTGCTCCGCCTCGCGCGAGGCGGCGACCTTGGCGTACCTGGCGGTGTCGTACGCCCAGCTCTGCCCGGTGGCCGTCCAGCCGCCCTTGACCCGGCGCACCGCGCCGTCCACGTCGAGCACCTTGAGCATGGTCTCCAGCCGGGCGCGGCGCAGGTCCACCCGGGGCTCCAGGGCGGCGGTGGAGAGCGGCCGGCCGGCCTCGGCGAGGGCGTCGATGGTGCGGCGGACCTGCTCCTCGGGCGGGAAGGCCAGGGAGGCGAAGTAGCGCCAGATCGCCTCGTCCTCGCGCCCCGGCAGCAGCAGCACCTCGGCCCGGTCGACGCCACGGCCGGCCCGGCCGACCTGCTGGTAGTAGGCGATCGGCGAGCTGGGCGAGCCCAGGTGCACCACGAATCCGAGATCGGGCTTGTCGAAGCCCATGCCGAGCGCGGAGGTGGCGACCAGCGCCTTGACCCGGTTGGCCAGCAGGTCCGCCTCGGCGGTGCGGCGCTCGGCGTCCTCGGTGCGGCCGGAGTACGAGGCCACCGGGAAGCCCCGCTCGCGCAGGAAGGCCGTCACCTCGTCGGTGGCGGCGACCGTGAGGGTGTAGATGATGCCGGAGCCGGGCAGCCGGTCGAGGTGGTCGGCCAGCCAGGCCAGCCGGTGCGCCGGGTCGGGCAGGGCGAGCACCCCCAGGGTGAGGCTCTTGCGGTCCAGCGGGCCGCGCAGCACCAGGGCGTGCTCGTCGGTGGTGCCGGTGCCGAGCTGCTCGGCGACGTCGGCCGTGACGCGGGCGTTGGCCGTGGCGGTGGTGGCCAGCACCGGGACGCCCGGCGAGAGGTCGGCGAGCATGGTGCGCAGCCGGCGGTAGTCGGGGCGGAAGTCGTGGCCCCAGTCGGAGATGCAGTGCGCCTCGTCCACCACCAGCAGGCCGGTGGAGGCGGCCAGCTTGGGGAGCACCTGGTCCCGGAAGTCGGGGTTGTTCAGCCGCTCGGGGCTGACCAGCAGGATGTCCACCGCGCCCGCCGCGACCTCGGCCTGGACGGCGTCCCACTCGTCGGTGTTGGCCGAGTTGATGGTGCGGGCGTTGATGCCGGCCCGGGCGGCCGACTCGACCTGGTTGCGCATCAGGGCGAGCAGGGGGGAGACGATCACCGTCGGACCGGCGCCGCGGGCCCGCAGCAGGGCGGTGGCGATGAAGTAGACGGCGGACTTGCCCCAGCCGGTGCGCTGCACCACGAGGGCCCGGCGGTGGTCGACGACCAGGGCCTCGATGGCCGTCCACTGGTCCTCGCGGAGTGTGGCGGCGGGCCCGGCGAGTTCGCGCAGGACGGCCTCGGCCCGCGCCCGGACCTCGGCGCGGTCGGCGGCTGTCGCGCTGCCGGTGCCGGCCGTGGCGGTGGCGTCGGTGGCGGTGGTGTGGTTCTGCGGCTGCTGCATGCCGTCCATGTAACCCCGAGCTGCCGACAATGGGCGAACGGCGCTGCTCACGGGTGGGTGGCCGGCGGGTGCAATTCATCAGCTCTTCCGCTGAACGGGTGTCGAATGTCCCCCGGGAGAGTGGCTCCGAATGCCCCGAACGAAGGACGTTTTATCCACAGGCGGGCTTTATCCACAGGGAAAAGGAAAATCCGGGGGCGGCTCGTGGATTGCGGCAGTCTTCCGGTCATGAACAACGAACGCGTCGCACTCCCCTTCCACCCGGCCTCCGGCGGGCGTCCGGTCACCATGCGCGGCCCGGCCGACATGGCCGAGCTGCTGCCCTACCTGCTGGGCTTCTTCCCCGACGACAGCATCGTCGCCGTCGGCCTCCAGGGGCCGGACCTCCACCAGGGCGGGGTGATCCGGCTGGACATCCCCGAGGCGCCGCAGCAGTGGTCGGCGGCCGCCGACGAGACGGCCTCGCTGCTCGTCGGCCTCTCCGAGCGCCGGGACCGCCGACCGGTCCAGGTCCTCCTCTACCTCTGTCAGGACCCCGACCGGGAGCACGGTCCGCCGGTGCTCGACCGGCTCCAACCGCTCGCGGAGGAGCTGCGGGCGGCCTTCGAGGCCAGGGGAGTGCGGGTGAAGGAGTCACTCTGCGTGTCCGCCGGCCGCTGGTGGTCCTTCCTCTGCCGTCGGGAGGGGTGCTGCGATCCGGCCGGCCACCCGGTCCGGCACAGCCCCGCCCCCGGCCCGGTGGCCGCGGCGGCCACGTTCGCGGGACTCGCGCCGCGGGGCAGCCGCAAGGCGATCGTGGCGGCGGTGGGCCCGATCGGTCCGCCCGAGGCGGACGCCCAGCGCCTGGCACTGGCCCGGGTACTGGACAGCCGGGCGCCGTCGCCCTCCCGGGAGCAGGGCGGCGCGCTGCTCGACCAGGCGGTGGCCGAGTTCATGGCCGGCGCGCGCGTACTCGACGACCACCGGACGGCCCGGCTGCTCGTCGCCCTCCAGGACCGGCGCACCCGGGACCGGGCCGCCGAGTACATCCGGCCCGAGGAGCTCGCGCCCACCCAGCGGCTCTGGCGCTTCCTCGCCAGACGGTGCGTGCCGCCCTACACCGGTTACGCCCCGCCGCCGCTCACTCTGCTGGCCTGGGCCTCCTGGGTCGCGGGGGACACCGCGACGGCCCGCGTGGTGCTCGCCCACACGCTTCGGCTCGCCCCCACCTACCTGCTGGCCCAGCTGCTCTACGAGTCGTTGAACGGCGGCCTCTCGCCCGAGGAGCTGTTGGCGAGCGTGGCGGCCGAGCGCGGCCGCCGCTCCGCCGGAGAGCGGGGAGCGCCGGCGGGCGGCCCGGGCCGCCCTGTCCCTGAGCGGGGTCCGGACCCCGAGCGGTCGCCGGAGGAGCCGTCGCCCCCGGCCCCGGCGAAGCCTCGCCGTCGGCGCGCCCGCAAGGGGGAGGCCGAGGCGGAGCCGCCGGGTGAGTCGGGTGCCGCGAGCCCGGGGGCGGTGCCCGGCGAGGCAGGCGCGCCAGGTGTCGCCGGTACGCCGGGGCGGCGCCCCGACCGTCCGGCCAGGGGCACGGCGAAGGTCCGCGAGGGCGGTCGGCCCGACGAGGGCCCGAGTGCAGGACCGCCGGTTCGGGCGTCTGACCGCGAGGCACGACGGCCGTCCCCCCGGGTGCGCTCCGCCTGGAGGGTGGGGCCCGGCCGCGCCTCGCCCTGGGCGTCGGTGGAGGCGGAGGCGGAGGCGGAGGCGACGGCGGGTGGGCGCGGCCGGAGTCGCGGCGCCCGCGGTGCGACGGGCCGGTCCCGGCATGCGCCGTGACACCCCGGCGGTCGGGGGCCCCGGTTCCTCCGCCGGCCGGCTCGGGCCGCCGACCCGAGCCGGCGGCCCGAGACCGCTACACCTCGCCGCGGGCCATCGCGATCAGACGGTCCAGCACCTTGCCGCCGCTGACCCGGAGCCCGTCGTGCTCCCACTCGTTGGTGACCCACGTCCGCAGGCCGCGTACGGCCCGGGCGGTCTCCAGCGAGTCCGCGGTGTCGACGTACATGTCGTCGTGGTAGACCGCCGCCACGACGGGCACCTCGTTGACGGCCAGTCGGGCCGGGTCGTACAGGTCGGCCCAGTCGGTGCGGGCGGCGAGCAGCTCCGCCGTCTCCTTCAGCGGGCGGAGCGCCGGGTCGGTGTCGAACAGCCAGGGGTAGATCATCTCCCCGGTGAACAGCACCGGGGCCCCCGATTCCAGCGCAGCCCCGGCGTCGAACTCGGGGAACTCCTTGCGGACGCGCTCGGCCGCCCAGCCGGTACCCGCCCCGTCCACCGACCGCTGACCGTAGATCGATTCGTGCAGCACGGCGTACAGCGGTCCCTCGGCGAAGGAGACCTTCGCCTGGACGCCGGCCAGGAAGGTGTCGGACAGCTCGGGCCCGGCGACGCCTTCCACCCAGGCCTCCTCCAGCAGGTAGTGCAGGCTTCCGGAGCCGCTGCCGCCGCCGAGCATCATGCCGAGGCCCTGGAACGCCTGGACGGTGAGCAGCCCGCCGTCGGGCAGCGTGGCGGGGGAGTCGGCGAGGTGGGCGGCGATCCGCCGGACCGCTTCGACGTCCTGCGGGAAGCGGGCGTAGTGCTCCTCGTTCTTGCGGACCACCCGGGGGTAGGCCGCCCGGTACACGTCGTCGGCCGAGCTGCGCAGGCCCGCGAGGCCGCCCGTGACGAAAGCCTCGTGCAGCCCCTCGGGCGCGATCGACAGGTAGGTGAGGAGGCAGAAGCCGCCGAAGCTCTGGCCGAGCACGCTCCAGCGCCGGTCGTCGCCGAGAAGTCGGAGCCGGATCAGCTCGGCGTCCCGCACGATCGAGTCCGCGCGGAAGCACGTCAGGTAGTCGGCCTGCTCCTGGGCGCCGCCGCGCCGGGCGAGGGTCTGCCGGTTCGCGGGCGTGGACCGCCCGGTGCCGCGCTGGTCGAGCAGGAGCACCCGGTAGTCGTCCAGGGCGCGCTCCAGCCAGCCGTCGCGGCCGAGCGGGCGCCCCGCCTTGCCGCCCGGTCCGCCCTGGAGGAAGAGCAGCCAGGGCAGATCGTCCTTCTCACGGCGCGCGGCCACCACCTCGCGGGCGTACACCTCGATCTGCTCGCCCTGGGGGGCGGAGTGGTCGAGGGGCACGCGGAAGACGTGGTCGGTCGTGACAATCCCGGGCAGCCGGCTGGCGGTGGACATACAACTCCTCGGTATGTGTCTGGTTCACAGCCGTCACGCCGCCGCTCACGGTGTTGCCGGTGCGGGCGCCGCAACCCCCGCACCGTATCCTGACGGCGGTCGGACACGGGTTCGACGGTTGCCGTTCACGACCGTCCGCCCGAGGAGCCGCGCGAGGCTGTACGACAGCCGCGGCACCCGTGGGTGCGGGCCCGTCACGGCACCGGCCCGGAGCGCCGGCGGCCCGGCGGCGGCACGACTGCCCGGTACCCCGGTGCGGCAGGCCGAAGTGACGGTTCGGGCGTTACCTGCGGCCGGTCCGCGGCGTTCACCCCGGGGGCACTGTGCCCGGACGGACACCGGGCTCCCGTAGCCGGACGACGCCGCGCCGCGCCGAGTACCGGGGTGCGGCCCGCCGACGGTGCCCGGCGCACCGCCCGGCCGGCGGGCGGCCGGCAGAAGGTGGTCGCCCCGCGCCCGTCCACGGCGGGACCGGGGCGCCGATCGGGACACGGTGTCACCGGTGCGACCGGGCAGAGGCCGTGACGAAGTGCCGGGCACCAGCGGGTGCCCGGGAAAGGCGAACCCGGTACCCCGGCGGCACCGGGCACCGCATGGCACGGCCCGGCGACGGGTACGGCCAGACACGGCAGACACGCCGGCGGGAACCCCTGCCGGCCAGGCATCATCAGCACGCGATCGAGCATGCTCGCGGCCCACCGGCCCCCCGGCCACCGGACCGCCGAGGGGAGGAGAGTCCGGTGACCGCCATGAGGCCACCACAGGCCATGCCGGCCGAGAGCGTGGTCGGTGCGCCGAGACCGGTCGGGCGCCCCGACCAGGTACCGCCGGGCATGCCCGGCGGCGCACCCGCCGGCCCGGCCCGGTCGGCGGCGCCGCGTCCGCAGCCCGCCGCCGTCCACCACGCGGTGCTCTGCGTCAACGCCCCCTCGATGGCCGCCTCCGGTCCGGACGGACAGCTGCGCGGTCACGGCCTCCACGGCTTCTACCGCTCCGGAGTCCGGGTCCTGGCCCGGATGGAGCTGCGGATCGGCGGCATGGAGCCGCTGCCGCTCCAGGGCACCCTGACCTCGGCGGCGCAGGCCCGCTTCCTCGGCGCCGTCCGGATCCCCGGCGACCTCGACCCCGATCCGGCGCTCACCGTCGAACGGCTGCGCCATGCCGACGGGATCGAGACCGTCACCGTCCGGAACACCGGCAGCAGGCCGGCCCGGCTGCCGCTGGAGATCGCGCTCGGCACGGACCTCGGCCCGGTCGGCGAGATCGCCGCCGGGCACCGGCCGCCGGACCTGCCCGGACAGGTGCAGTCCGCAGGGCTGCGCTGGGCCGGGCCGACCCACAGCGCCGTCGTCAGCGCCAAGCCCTCGCCGCACGCCGTGCTGGCCGGCGCCGGAGTGCTGCGCTGGGACCTGGAGGTGCAGCCCGGCGCCCGGTGGTCGGTCGAGCTGCGCACCGAGCTGGAGAGCACCACCCCCGGTCCCCGGCCGCCGGGCGGCCGCGGCACCGGGGTCCCGCTGCCGTGGGCGGAGCCGGAGGTCCGCAGTGACGACCCCCGGGTCCAGTCGCTGGTGCCGCGCGCACTGGACGCCCTCGGCGGCCTGCTGTTCGCCGACCCGGACCGCCCGACCGACCTCTACCCGGCCTCCGGCGCGCCCTGGCGCTTCGGACTCGCCCCGGCCGACGCGCTCTGGGCGGCCCGGCTGATGCTCCCGCTGGGCACCCGGCTGGCGGCCGGCACCCTGCGGGCACTCGCCCGCCGTCAGCAGCTCGCGCCCCCGGCCGGCCAGGGCGGCCCCGGCCAACGGCCCGAGGGGCTGCTGCCCGGGGCGCTGCGGCACGGCGGTCCGGAGCTGCCGCCCACCTGCACGGCCACCGAGGCGACCCTGCTGTTCGTCACGGTGCTCGCCGAGGCCTGGCGCTGGGGCCTGCCCCGGCACGAGGTGGCCGAGCTGCTGCCGGCCGCCGAGCGGGCGCTCGGGGCGCTCCGTGACGGCCTGGTCGACGGCTTCGTCACCGACCTGAGCCGTCCGGTGGAGGAGCGCGCCGCCCATCCGGTGGCGGCCCGCGCCGAGGTCCAGGCCCAGGCGCACCGGGCCGCGCTGCACGGGGCCGAGCTGCTGGACGCCTTCGGCCGCCCCGGCGCCGAGGAGTGGCGCTCCTGGGCGGCCGGTCTGCGGGGGCGCTTCCGTGAGCGGTTCTGGATCGACGACCTCTCCGGCGGCCGTCCGGCGGCGGGCCTCGTCCCGGGGGGCCAGCAGCTCCCCGCCGTCGCCTCCTCCTTCGTCCACCTCCTCGACCCGGGGCTCTGCGCCGACGGCGGCCGGCACGAGAGCCTGCTCGACCGCGAGCAGACCAGGGTGCTGGCCCAACGGCTGGCCGCGCCCGAGCTGGACAGCGGCTGGGGCCTGCGCACGCTCAGCGCCAAGTCGCCCCGGTTCAATCCGCTCGGCCACCGCAGCGGGGCGGTGCGGGTCCATGAGACCGCCCTCGCGATCGCCGGGCTGGCCGAGGCCGGCCACGAGAACGAGGCCGGCGCCCTGCTGGAGGGCCTGCTCGGCGCCGCCGCCCACTTCGAGGGCCGGCTGCCCGAGATGTACGCGGGGGAGCAGCGTGTCCCCGGTTGCCCGCCGGTGCCGCACCCGGCCGCGTGTCACCCGGCGGCGGTCTCGGCGGCCGGGGCCGTGCACGCGGTGTTCGCCCTCGCCGGGGTGCGCCCCGACGTACCGGGCGGCCGGGTGCTGGTCCGGCCGGCCAGCACGGCGCCGCTGGGCGAGCTGCAGCTGACCGGGCTGCGGGTGGCGGGCGAGCCGTTCTCGGTGCGGGTGAGCCGGATCGGCGTGGCGATGGTCGAGGAGGCGTCCGCGGAGCTCCAGCTGGTCGCCCGCTGACCCCTGAACCGCGCCCCGGTCGGGCGGGGCCGCCCGCCCCGCCCGACCGGCCGGCCACCCAGAGCCGGGCACGGGGCAGGGACAGGTCGGGGGCGCGGACGGTCGGGCACGCTTCGTGCGCGGGCCTGTGCTTATCGTCAGAGAGACGACTATGATCGTCGCCATGTCGCGTTATGACCCGTCGGCCTTCCCCCCGTTCGCTGTCACGGTTGACCTGGTGGTCCTGACGGTGCGGGACCACGCGCTGTGCGCCCTGCTGGTCCGACGGGGCGAGCCCCCCTTCCAGGGCTACTGGGCCCTGCCGGGCGGCTTCGTCCGCCTGGACGAGGGCCTGGCCGAGGCGGCGTCCCGGGAGCTGGCCGAGGAGACCGGTCTGCGCGCCTACTCCGCTCCCGGCCACGACGCGGCGGGCCCCGGTGCGGCCGGCGCCCACCTGGAGCAGCTCGCGACCTACGGCCACCCACAGCGCGACCCCCGGATGCGGGTGGTCAGCGTGGCCTACCTCGTCCTGGCGCCCGACCTGCCGACCCCGCGGGCCGGTGGCGACGCCAGCGGCGCCCGCTGGGCCCCGGTCGCCGAACTGCTCGGACCGAGTCCGGTCGACGGCGTCCCGCTCGCCTTCGACCACGGGCTGATCCTGGCCGATGGCGTGGAGCGGGCCCGGTCCAAGATCGAGTACTCCTCACTGGCGACGGCGTTCTGTCCGCCCGAGTTCACCGTAGGCGAGCTGCGCCGGGTCTACGAGGCGGTCTGGGGCGTGGTGCTCGACCCGCGGAACTTCCACCGCAAGGTCACCGGCACCCCCGGCTTCCTGCTGCCCTCCGGCGGCACGACCACGCGCCAGGGCGGCCGCCCCGCGCAACTGTTCACCCCCGGCGGCGCCACCGTGCTCAACCCGCCCATGCTGCGCCCGGAGTCCTGAGCGGGCATCCCGTCCAGCCCCGCGCCCGCGGCCGCCCTCCCGGCGGCCGGGCCACCGGTGCTCGCGGCCCCCGACATCCGCGGCGCCCGACATCCGCGGCGCCCGACATCCGCAGAGCCCGGAACGACCGCAACGCCCGGAACCGCTCACCCGATCGGTGCGACGGTGACTCCGTCGCAGGATCGGATTGTCCCCTGATCGGGTGAGGTGCGTGGGCGGCGGGCCCGTGCCGCTCCCGTAATGCCCGGAATCGCCGCTCCGGCCCCCTAATGTGCTGGCGCGGGGCCGTGCGGGCACGGCCCCGTGTCGCGCAGACCAGGTCGGCCGAGGGCACGGGAGCAGCCAGCGATGATCCAGATCACCGGACTGACCAAGGTCTACCGCAGGGGTGTCCCGCCGGCGGTGCTCGACCTGACCTTCGACGCCCGCGCCGGCTCCGTGACGGCACTGCTGGGCCCCGAGGACGCGGGCAAGTCAACCGCGTTGCGGCTGATGCTCGAACTCGAACGCGGCCAGGGCGTCACGCTCTTCGACGGCCGCACCTACCGTCGGCTCCGCCGCCCGGAGCGCGAGGTCGGCGTACTGCTGCCGGCCCCGGGCGGTGCCGGCGGCGCGGTCGCCGGGCACCCCGACCGAAAGGCCGTCAGCCACCTCCGGATGCTGGCGGCGGCCGTCGGAGTCCCCGCCCGGCGGGCCGACGAACTGCTGGAGCAGACCCGGCTGGCGGCCGTGGCCGGGCAGCGGCTGCGCAGCTTCTCGCCCGGCATGCACCGGCGGCTCGCCCTCGCCGCGGCGCTGCTCGGCGACCCGGGCGCCCTGATCCTCGACGCGCCCACCGAGGGGCTCTCGCCGCGCAATGTGGAGTGGTTCCACTCCTTCCTCCGCTCGTTCGGGGTCGCCGGCGGCGCGGTCCTGGTCACCACCCGCACGCCGCAGGAGGCCTCCCGGCTCGCGGACCGGGTGGTCACGCTCGACCAGGGCCGCCTGGTGGCCGATCAGCCGGTGGAGGAGTTCTGCCGCACCCGGCTCAGCCCCGAGGTCGCCGTGCGCGGGCCGCAGATGGCCCGGCTCGCCGATCTGCTGGCGGCCCAGGGCGCGGCGGTGCGCCGGGACGGCGGGGCGGGCCTCGCGGTGGCGGGGATCGATCGCACCGAGATCGGTGAACTCGCCTACCGGCACGGCATCCTGCTGCACGAACTCGCCGACCGCGTGGTCGAGCAGCCCGCTCCCCGCGCCACCCTGCCCACGGCCTCGGGGCGGTCGGGTCGGCTCCGGGTCAGGTCGGCGCAGGCCGAGCACCGCCCGGCCGATCCCAGGTCCGGGCGCCTGGCCGAGCCCCGTTCGGCGGAGCCCCGCCCGGCGGAGGCGGCGGTGGAGCCCGAGGCCTCCCCGAGCGAGTCGGCGCAGGTGCCCAGGCCGGCCGCGGGCGCGGCGGGCACCGGCGCGCTGCCGGTCCTCGCGCTGCCTTCGTCGTCCGTCGCGGCCGCGGCCGCCGGTACCGTCGCGGTCGCCGCCGCGACGGCCCTGTCGGCGGTCACCGCGCGGGCCACCCGGCGCACGCCCCAGCAGGGCCAGCAGGGCCAGCAGGGCCAGCAGGGCCAGGAAACCCGGCAGGGCCAGGAAACCCGGCAGGGCCGGGAGGGCCGGCAGGACCGGAAGTCACGGTCCCGGGACCCCCACCCGCCCCGCCTACCCGAGCTGACAACCGCCGAAGCTCCGAACACCGGCCGCACTCCCGAGGTCGCCGACACCCCCGCGACCGCCGGTACCCCCAACACCGCCAGCACTCCCGCGACCGCCGATACCCCCGACACCGGGGGGGTCATCGAGAGCGCCGACACCGCGCCGACGGTCGTCGTGGACCGCCTCTTCCGGGACGGCCTCCGCGGACTGGCCCGGTCCGGCAGCGCCCCGGACCCCGGTGCCCGCGCCCGGCGCGAGGACGCCGGCGACCTGATGACCGCCGATACCGTCCGCCTCGGCCGACCGCTCCCGGGCACCACCCCCGACGCCCCGGACACCCCCGCCGCCCCCGCCGCCCCCGCCGTCCCCGACCACCGGAGCGAGTGAACCGTGCGTGTACTGGCCTACGAGCTGCGCCGGCTGCGCGGCCTGCGCTCCACCTGGCTGCTCCTCACCGCCGTGCTGCTCTGCGACGCCGCGGTGGCCGCGGTGCTGGCCGCCCAGACTCCCGCCGGGCCGCTGGCCGGGTCGGCCGGCGTGCGGCTGCTGACGGCGACCGTGCCGCTGATCCCGCTGCCGTTCGCGGCGCTCGGCGCCGGGTTGCTGGGCGCGCTCTCCTACGGCCACGAGGTGCGCCACCCGGGGTTGGCGGCCTCGCAGGTGTCGTATCCGCGCCGGGTGCGGCTGCTGCTGGCCAAGCTGGTGGTGATCGCCCCGGTGGCCGGGCTGCTGGCGCTGGTCACCCTGCTGATCGACATCGTGGTCGTGCACTTCGCGCTCCCGGACGGGGTGGCGGTGGCCGCCTGGTCGGAGCCGGCCGCCCTGTCGGGCCGGGTGTCCGAGGCGCTCGCCTCGGCAGGCTTCAGCGGGCTCGCGGACCTGCCCGGGGCTTTCGCCCCCGCCGCGCTCGCGGCCGGCCAGGGGGTGCCCGCCGCTCTGCTGGCCTTCGTCCTGCTGGTGGTCGTGGCGGGCTGGACGGGGGTGCTGACGGCCTCGCTGACCCGCAGTGCCGCCGCGGGTGTGCTGCTGCTCTGCGCGCTGCCGCCGCTGCTGGAGTCCGGGGTGGCCCTGGTGCTCCGGCAGACCGGCACCGCCTGGCCGGCCCGCGCGACCGAACTGCTGCCGTTCCAGTCCGGCGTCGAGTGGGCGTACGGATGGGTGTACGGCGGGGACGACCGGGTTGCGGAGGGCGGTTCGGTGCTGACCGACCCGGCGCTGCTGGCAGCGGTCGCGGCGCCGGCGCTGGTGCTGCTGCTCGTCTCGCTCATGGTCCAGGCCCGGCGGCGGGCGCTCTGAGGCGACGGGCGGGCGTGCGGACCGGTCGGGCGCCCGCCCGCGCGGCTCCCGGCGGAGGCCGGTCGAAAGCCTCGCCGAGGGCCGGGAAGCCACCGGGAATCCCCTGGCAGAGCCCGGACCGTCGCTGACGGTCTGCCAAGATCGACCAGCAGTGGCCGTAATGTGCGGTTCTTCCTGATAAGAAGTCAATTATCCAGTCACGGTCGATCACCCTTTCGTGTGCTTTTCACGAGAATTCTCAAGCTGCGCCCGCCGATCGCCGACAAAGGACTTGTGAGTACCCTTGCGCACCCCACCATGACCCCCGCCCGTTCCGCCGATGGTGCCATCCCCGGCGCCGGCGACCTGGACCGCTTCTCGTACGCCGACCGGCCGACCCCGCCGGCGCCCCGCTGGGAGGGCGCCGAGTCGGATCTGGGCCGGGTCGGCCGCAAGACCACCAGCAGTCGTGGCCGAGGCCTGCACGGCCAGCTCGTGCAGCAGCTCGGTCAGATGATCGTCTCGGGCGACCTCGGTGCCGACCGCCCGCTCGTCCCCGAGGAGATCGGCCAGCGCTTCGAGGTCTCCCGCACCGTCGTCCGCGAGTCGCTGCGCGTGCTGGAGGCGAAGGGCCTGGTCAGTGCCCGGCCGAACGTCGGCACCCGGGTCCGGCCGGTCGGCGACTGGAACCTGCTCGACCCGGACATCATCGAGTGGCGCGCCTTCGGCCCGCAGCGCGACGAGCAGCGCCGGGAGCTGTTCGAGCTCCGCTGGGCGATCGAGCCGCTGGCCGCCAGGCTCGCCGCGGGGCACGGCCGGGAGGACGTCCAGCAGCGCCTGGTCGAACTGATCGAGATCATGGGCCACGCCGCCGCCCAGGCCGACCTCTCCACGTTCTCGCGGGCCGACGCCGAGCTGCACGCCCTGGTCCTGCAGATGGCGGGGAACCGGATGCTGGAGCACCTCTCCGGGATCGTCTCCTGCGCCCTCCAGGTGTCGGGCGGCCCGCCCACCTCCTGCGAGCGCCCCTCGGAGGCCTCGGTCAGCCTGCACGCCCGGCTGGTGGACGCCCTCGGCACCGGCGACGGCACGGCGGGCGAGGCCGCGGTGCGGGCGCTGCTCACCGTCCACCCGGAGATCGAGCCGTCCGTCCCCGCTCCCCGGGAGCACTGAGTCGCCCACCCGGCGATCGAGCGGCCCGCGAACTCCCGGCCCTCCGGCTGCACCGCACGGCGCAGCCGGAGGGCTTCTTCACGCCCGGGCCCGGCCGTCGGACGCCCGCTCCGCCGTGAACGGCTGTGATCCGCCGTGATCCGCCGTGATCCGCCGTGAACCGCCGTGATCCGCGGAATCCGCACGCCCGGCGGCAGCCGCCCCGGCCGCAGTGGTCTGCCCATGCCAAGAGCTTGGTCGCGAGTGAGGGATGATGGAGGTCGGCCCCGGGCCGCGGGCGCCGAGTGGTGTGACCCGCGACACGAAGGCCATGCGTAACACTTGACGAGTAGCAGCGATGTGTCCTGAGCGGAAGCAGCTCCGGAATACCCCAACATGTCAGAATGCTGTGTTGGTCTGCGGCGCTGCTGCCGTCCTGCAAACCCAGTCCTCAAGCCCGAGTCGGTCGGAATCGACACCGCGCGTCCGACGCGCGATCTCCTTCCCCGCCCGCTCGGGCGGCCGGTACGGGTTCGAGTCCACTCATCGTCCGAGAGGTTGTTCGTGTCGGCCAGCACATCCCGTTCGCTTCCCCCCGAGATCGCCGAGTCCGCGGCTCTGCTGGCGCTCATCGAGCGGGGCAAGGCCCAGGGGCAGATCGCCGGTGACGACGTGCGCCAGGCGTTCGAGGCGGACCAGATCCCGGTCACCAAGTGGAAGAACGTCATGCGCAGCCTCAACCAGGTTCTGATTGAGGAGGGGGTGGACCTTATGGTCAGCGCGGCCGAGCCGGCCGGTGCCAAGCGCAAGAGCGTCGCTGCCAAGAGCCCCACCAAGCGCACTGCCACCAAGGCGGTCACCACCCGGAACCCCGCCGCTCCGGCGGCCCCGACCAAGCCCCCCGTGCGCATCGCGCCCGGCGCGACCATCTCCGTTCCGGCGGTCGCGGCCGCCGCGGCGTCGGTCGGCACGGTGTCCGCCGAGATCACCGAGGCGGGAGCCACGCTCTCCGCCGAGGCGAAGGCGCCTGCGGCGAAGAAGGCCGCCCCGGCGAAGAAGGCGGCCGCCAAGAAGACCGCCGCGCCGGCCAAGAAGACCGCCGCCAAGAAGACCGCCGCAGGTAAGGCGGGCAAGGGCGACGAGGAGATCGGCGGCGAGGAAGAGCTGATCGAGGACGTCGCGCTGCCCGGCGACAAGGCGGGCGAGGAGGCGGAGCCCGAGGAGGAGTCGCAGGGGTTCGTCCTCTCCGACGACGACGAGGACGACGCGCCTGCCCAGCAGGTCGCCGTCGCCGGTGCCACCGCCGACCCGGTCAAGGACTACCTGAAGCAGATCGGCAAGGTCCCGCTGCTCAACGCCGAGCAGGAGGTCGAGCTCGCCAAGCGCATCGAGGCCGGCCTGTTCGCCGAGGACAAGCTCTCGGCCGCCGACAAGCTGGCGCCGAAGCTCAAGCGCGAGCTGGAGATCATCGCCGAGGACGGCCGCCGCGCCAAGAACCACCTGCTGGAGGCCAACCTCCGCCTGGTGGTCTCGCTGGCCAAGCGCTACACCGGTCGCGGCATGCTCTTCCTGGACCTCATCCAGGAGGGCAACCTGGGCCTGATCCGTGCGGTCGAGAAGTTCGACTACACCAAGGGCTACAAGTTCTCCACCTACGCCACGTGGTGGATCCGCCAGGCGATCACCCGCGCGATGGCCGACCAGGCGCGCACCATCCGTATCCCGGTGCACATGGTCGAGGTCATCAACAAGCTGGCCCGCGTCCAGCGCCAGATGCTCCAGGACCTGGGCCGCGAGCCCACCCCGGAGGAGCTGGCCAAGGAACTCGACATGACCCCCGAGAAGGTCATCGAGGTCCAGAAGTACGGTCGCGAGCCCATTTCGCTGCACACCCCGCTGGGTGAGGACGGCGACAGCGAGTTCGGTGACCTGATCGAGGACTCCGAGGCGGTCGTGCCGGCCGACGCGGTCTCCTTCACCCTGCTCCAGGAGCAGCTGCACTCGGTGCTGGACACCCTCTCCGAGCGCGAGGCGGGTGTCGTCTCGATGCGCTTCGGCCTGACGGACGGTCAGCCGAAGACGCTGGACGAGATCGGCAAGGTGTACGGGGTCACCCGTGAGCGCATCCGCCAGATCGAGTCCAAGACCATGTCGAAGCTGCGCCACCCGTCGCGCTCCCAGGTGCTGCGCGACTACCTGGACTGATCCGCGACCGGCGGGACCGCCGCCGGACCACCCGGTCCGGCCCGGTCCGGCGTTCCGCACCGTGAGAAGGCCCGGAGCACTGGGCGGTTTCTAAGGGTCGTTGCAACACGTGGTCGGTTGTTCGGGCCGCGAGCAGTTTATGCAGGCGCTCGGCTGGGGTTTCCCAGCCGAGCGTTTTGCGTGGTCGGCCGTTGAGCTCGGCTGCCACGGCGGTCAGGTGCTCCGCGGTGTGGGCGGCCAGGTCGGTGCCCTTGGGGAAGTACTGCCGCAGCAGGCCGTTGGTGTTCTCGTTCGAGCCACGTTGCCAGGGACTGGCGGGGTCGCAGAAGTAGACGGGGATGTCGGTGGCGACGCTGAAGGAGCCGTGGGCGGCCATCTCGGCGCCCTGGTCCCAGGTCAGTGAGCGCGTCAGGTGGGCGGGCAGGGTCCGGACGGCGTCCACGAGGGCGTCGCGTACCTGCTCGGCGGTTCGGCCGGCGGGCAGGTGCAGGAGCATCACATAGCGGGTGGCCCGCTCGACGAGGGTGCCGATGGCGGAGGCGCCGTCCTTGCCGATGATCAGGTCGCCCTCCCAGTGGCCGGGCACGGCTCGGTCCTCGACTTCGGCGGGGCGTTCGCTGATCATGACCATGGGGTGGGCGAACCTGGGTCTGCGTGCGGCGGCCTGGCGGTGGGGAACCCGGCGGGCGCGTCCGGTGCGTAGGGCCGCCGCGATCTCGCGGCGCAACTCGCCCCGGCCTTGGATGTAGAGAGCCTGGTAGACCGTCTCGTGGACCACGTGCATCTCCGGCCGCTCGGGAAAGGTGTCCCGCAGAGCCTGGCAGATCTGCTCGGGGCTCCACTTCACGTTCAGGTGGTCCTGGATGAAGCCCCGGAGCTCCGGGTTGTCGGCGATCTTCCCCGTCTTCGGGCGGGGCCGACGGGCATCGGCCCGGGCCTGGGCCGCGTGCGGGCGGTAGGCACCGCTGGAGGGGTGGCGATTGCGGCGGATCTCCCGGCTGACCGTGGAGGGGCTGCGGCCCAGCTCGGCCGCGACCTGCCGCTCGCTCCCTGTCAAGCCGCACAGGCCCCTGAGGGTCCCGCCTCTCCCGGATCCTGAAGTCCATCGCATCCCCTGAGCTGGGGTGTTGCGACGACCACTAGAACCTAAGCTGCGCTCCGGGCCTTCTCCGTGTCCGGCGTGGCTCCGGGGGGCGACCGGGCGATAGAGCGACAGGGCGATAGGGCGCGTCAGCGTCCGGGTGGCTGTTGTCGCTCGTCCGGGTGGCGGTGCGGCGGTAACCGGTCGCGGACCGTAGCCGATCACCTACGCTGTGCCGGTTGCCCGCTACCGAGCCAACTGGAGACACACGGTGCTGCCCAACCCGGATCGCGCGGACCTGCCGACCGTCGCCTCGCCCTCGGCGTGCCCGGCCGGCCGGCCGGTGCGTCGCCGCTACCGGGCGGCCGTCCTGGGCCTGCTCGCCGCGCTGCCCGCGACGCTGGTCGCGTTCGGCCCGGCCGCACCGGCCGAGGCCCAGCGGCGGGTGATCGGCGGCGCCGTCGTGAGCACCGCCGACCATCCGTGGATGGTGGCGGTCGCCAGCCGCCAGCAGTTCGGCAACGGTCGCTCGGGGCAGTTCTGTGGTGGTGCGCTCGTCACTCCGACCAAGGTCGTGACGGCGGCGCACTGCTTCTACGACGAGGCCAAGGGCCGGCGGGTGGAGCGGCCGGGGCTGAAGGTCGTGGTGGGCCGGGACGACCTGCGCGGCTCGGTCGGCCGTGAGGTGCCCGTCGAGGCGGTCTGGATCCACCCCGACTACGCCTTCGCGGCCAACATGAACGATGTGGCGGTGCTCACGCTCACCGAGTCGCAGGGTGCCCGCCCGGTGATCGACCTGGTCGGCCAGGGGGACACCGAGCCGTACCGGGAGGGGAACCGGGCGCAGGTCTACGGCTGGGGGGACACCTCGGGCAAGGGCGACTACTCGCCCACGCTCCGTGGTGTCGACGTGTCGGTCATCCCCGACCGGACCTGTGCCCAGGCCTACCCGGGTGGGTCGGACGGGCATTTCGACGCCCGCGGCATGGTCTGCGCCGGTGCGGAGAAGGGCGGGAAGGACGCCTGCCAGGGGGACAGCGGTGGCCCGCTGGTCGTCGCCGGACGCCTCGCCGGGCTGGTCTCCTGGGGGACGGGTTGCGCGGAGGCGGCCCACCCGGGTGTCTACACCCGCGTCGCCGCGGTCGCCGACGCGGTACGCTCCGTCCTGTAGTCGCACGGTCACGTTCTGACGTCGCGTCGCCCGTACCGTCGGGCGGCGCGACGGCCCGTACCGAAACCGCGGCGGGCCCGGCCGGATCGCAGCTGGTCCGATCGCGGCCGGAAACAGCAGAGCCGGGCGACCGGCCCCCGTCAGGGGACCCGCCGCCCGGCTCGCCGGTCGCGCGCAGTGCGCGGCCGGACACAGCT
The DNA here is from genome assembly GCF_055561235.1 of Kitasatospora sp. NPDC022856. Taxonomy (NCBI): domain Bacteria; kingdom Bacillati; phylum Actinomycetota; class Actinomycetes; order Kitasatosporales; family Streptomycetaceae; genus Kitasatospora; species Kitasatospora sp. NPDC022856. The sequence continues at coordinate 106,245 of NZ_JBVHHE010000020.1, forward strand.
CGTTGGCCTGCTGCTGCTGTGGCGCCTGGTATCAGCGCTCTTCGTCGGCGGCCGTGGCGTTGGTGGTGCTGCTGAGCCGGCCGCTCTCGTCCTGTATCTCCACGGCGATCTTCTTGAGCTCGGGCTCGAACTTCCGGCCGTGGTGGGCACAGAAGAGCAGCTCTCCGCCGCTGGCGAGTACGACGCGCAGGTAAGCCTGGGCGCCGCAGCGGTCGCAGCGGTCAGCCGCGGTGAGCGGGCTCGCAGGGGTCAGAACAGTAGTCACGTCGCCTCTTCTCTAGCTCGACGAGCTGTCGTACCAGGGTCAACATCCAACCAGGCCGAAAACGTTCCCGCTCGTGGCTTTTCTTCTTTGAGGATTCTGCTGTGTTGATGAGGACGTGCCCCGGGGGCCGGTGGTTCATGCGTACCGAAGCCCAGGATCCGCCTGTCCCTCGAACGCCCTATCGGGACGGGGTGCGAGGTCCGCGTAGCATAATCCTCTGCTGGGTTGGAGCATAAGCCCCGTCCTAGGCCCCGGTAGCCTGCATAACGGCAGTTCCGGAGCCTGTGCCCGGTCCCACGATCCGCCAGGACCGGTGGTACCGGGAGGAGATGGCGCTCCGGTGCGCGGAATCCGGCGCGGTGCGTGTTCGCGCAGCGCGTACAAGCTGCGCGGGACCGGCTCGTCGTGCTGTGACCCAGCGCAGGGGCGTGCACACGTGGCGGAGCTGTTGTCGGTGCGGTGTGCTGCACTGGCGGACGTTCCGGCTGTGCCCGGATGTGACCGATGAGACAGAACTTCACCGAGGAGAGTGCCGCGTGAGTGCCGAATCGACCGTGCCGTCCGCACTGCTGGCCGGGGACGACGGCTCCAACTACACCGCTCGGCACCTGCTCGTCCTGGAGGGCCTGGAGGCGGTTCGCAAGCGCCCCGGCATGTACATCGGCTCCACCGACAGCCGGGGCCTGATGCACTGCCTCTGGGAGATCATCGACAACTCGGTCGACGAGGCCCTCGGCGGCCACTGCGACCGCATCGACGTCGTCCTGCACGACGACTCCTCGGTGGAGGTGCGCGACAACGGCCGCGGCATCCCGGTGGACGTCGAGCCCAAGACCGGGCTCTCCGGTGTCGAGGTCGTGATGACCAAGCTGCACGCCGGCGGCAAGTTCGGCGGCGGCTCCTACGCGGCCTCGGGCGGCCTGCACGGCGTGGGCGCGTCCGTCGTCAACGCCCTCTCGGCCCGGCTGGACGTGGAGGTGGACCGCGGCGGCCACACCCACGCGGTCAGCTTCCGCCGGGGCACCCCGGGCATCTTCACCGAGGGCGGCCCGGACGCCCCCTTCGAGCCCGCCAACGGCCTCAGCAAGGCCCGCAAGGTGCCGAAGGCCCGCACCGGCACCCGGATCCGCTACTGGGCCGACCGGCAGATCTTCCTCAAGGACGCCCGGCTCTCCCTGGAGCACCTGCACAACCGGGCCCGGCAGACCGCCTTCCTCGTCCCCGGCCTCACCATCGTCGTCCGTGACGAGCGGTTGACCGAGAGCGACGTGGTCGAGGAGTCGACCTTCCACTACGACGGCGGCATCGCCGAGTTCTGCGAGTTCCTCGCGCCGGACAAGCCGGTCTGCGACGTGCTGCGGCTGCACGGCGAGGGCACCTTCAAGGAGACGGTCCCCGTCCTGGACGAGGTCGGCCACATGACGCCCACCGAGGTCACCCGCCACCTCGGCGTGGACATCGCGCTGCGCTGGGGCGCCGGCTACGACACCACCCTGCGCTCCTTCGTCAACATCATCGCCACCCCCAAGGGCGGCACCCACGTCACCGGCTTCGAGCGCTCGCTCGCCAAGACCGTCAACGAGGCGCTGCGCGCCGCCAAGCTGCTGCGCGTCGCCGAGGACGACATCACCAAGGACGACGCCACCGAGGGCCTCACCGCCGTGGTCACCGTCCGGCTCGCGGAGCCGCAGTTCGAGGGCCAGACCAAGGAGGTGCTGGGCACCTCGGCGGCCAACCGGATCGTCGCCGCGGTGGTCGCCAAGGAGCTCAAGGCCTTCCTGACCTCCGCCAAGAAGGACGAGAAGCTCCAGGCCAGGGCCGTCCTGGACAAGGTCGTCGCGGCCGCCCGCACCCGGGTCGCCGCCCGCCAGCACAAGGAGGCCCAGCGCCGGAAGACCGCGCTGGAGACCAGCTCGCTGCCGGCCAAGCTGGCCGACTGCCGCAGTGACGACGTCGAGCGCAGCGAACTCTTCATCGTCGAGGGGGACTCCGCGCTCGGGACCGCCAAGCTGGCCCGCAACTCGGAGTTCCAGGCGCTGCTGCCGATCCGCGGCAAGATCCTCAACGTACAGAAGGCGTCCGTGAGCGACATGCTCAAGAACACCGAGTGCGCCGCGATCATCCAGGTGATAGGGGCCGGTTCGGGCCGCACCTTCGACATCGACCAGGCCCGTTACGGCCGGGTCATCTTCATGGCCGACGCCGATGTCGACGGTTCGCACATCCGCTGCCTGCTGCTGACGCTCTTTCAGCGCTACATGCGGCCCATGGTCGAGCAGGGCCGGGTCTTCGCCGCCGTCCCGCCGCTGCACCGGATCGAGCTCACCAACCCCAAGCGCGGCCAGGACAAGTACCACTACACCTACTCCGACGCCGAGCTGCGCTCCACCCTGCTGGAGTTCCAGCGCAAGAACATGCGCTGGAAGGACCCGGTCCAGCGGTACAAGGGCCTCGGTGAGATGGACGCCGACCAGCTGGCCGAGACCACCATGGACCCGCGCCACCGCACCCTGCGCCGGATCAACCTGGGCGACCTGGAGCAGGCCGAGAAGATCTTCGACCTGCTGATGGGCAACGACGTCGCCCCCCGCAAGGAGTTCATCGTCGACTCGGCGGCCACCCTGGACCGCTCGCGCATCGACGCCTGAGCGCACCGCCGCACGGCAGGGGCCCTCCACCCTCGGGTGGAGGGCCCCTGCCGTGCCGGCTCCACCCCCGGTCCACCCCGGCGCCGATCAGCGGGGGGCGCCGGATCCGTAGCGTCGGAGAGGTCAGCAAGCCCTCCTGTCGGAACGGAGAATCCGATGACCGGCCTCGTCAACGTCCTCGTGATCATCGCGGTGGTCGCCCTGGTGCTCCGCCGCCAGCTGAGCCCGCAGCGCCTCGACACCGAGCGCCGGTTCTGGGTGCTGCCGCTGGTCCTCGTCGTGCTCGCGCTGCGCGACCCGGGCCTGGTCGACGGTGCCCACCGGGCCCTCTCGATCGGGCTGACCGCCGCCTCGCTGCTGGTGGTGCTGGCGATGGGCTGCGTCTGGGGCTGGACCGTCCGGATCTGGCGCGGTGAGGACGGCGCGCTCTGGACCCGCGCCACCAAGGCCACCGGGGCGGCCTGGGCCGGCATGATCGTCGTCCGGATCGGTCTGTACGGACTGGGCGCGGCGCTGCACGTCCACCAGAGCGGCAGCGCGCTGATGCTCGGGCTCGCCGCGCTGCTGGTGGTCCGGACCGTCGTGGTGAACTGGAGGGCGCGGGAGCTGGCGACGCCGTACCGCGCGGGCGTGGCCGGCTGACCGGCTGGCCCGCGCGTGACCACACCGACGAGAGGGAGGCCCGTGCCCGGGTGGAGCTGGACCGGCTGGCCGGCCCGCGAGGGGTTGGAGAGGGACGCGGAGAGCCCGGCCCGGCGGGTCCTGACGCTGATCGGCCGGACGGTCCTGCTCGTGACCCTGGGCTGGGGGACGTTCTCCCGCGGCGGGTACACCGGCTGGGCGGTGGCCGCGGCGGCGGCCGGGCTGGCCGCGGTGGTCCTGCTGACGGCCGCCTTCCTGCGGGCCGCCCGCGCGCAGCTGCTGCGGCCCGCGCTCGCCCTGGCCGCCGCCCTGATCGGCACCGCCTGGGTCGCCGAGTGGGGGAGGGCCCACCTGCTGGCCGACTTCGTCTGGGGCGGGCTGGCCCTGACCGCGCTGGTCCGGCTGCCCGCCGGCGCCGCGCTGGCCACGGCGGCGGCCGCGTTCGGCAGTTACACGGCCGCCAGCTGGGAGAGCTGGCTGGGGATCCTCGCCACGGTGGGCGGGCTCACCCTGCTCGGCTACCTGCTGCGGATGGACGGCGAGGCACGTGGTACCGCCCGGCGGCTGCTGGCCCAGGAACGGGCGGCGCGGGCCGCCGAGGCGGAGAGCGCGGCGCTCGCCGAGCGCGCCAGGATCGCCCGCGAGATCCACGACGTCCTGGCCCACAGCCTCTCCGCGCAGCTCGTCCACCTGGAGGCGGCCCGGCTGATGCTGGACGCGGGCACCGACCGGGAGCAGGTCCGCGAACGGGTGGTGGCGGCGCGGCGGATGGCGCGGGACGGCCTGGCCGAGACCCGGCAGGCGCTTTCCGCGCTGCGCGGCGAGTTCACCCCGGTCGGCGAGTTCCTGGTGGAGCTGACCGGGCGCGAGCGGGCGGCGTTCACCGTCACCGGGACCCCGCGCCCGCTCCCCGCCGAAGCGGGGCTCGCGGTCCGGCGCACAGCGCAGGAGGCTCTGACCAACGTGCGCAAACACGCCCCCGGCGCACGCTGCGCGCTGGAACTGCGCTACCTGCCCGACGCGGTGGAGCTGGAGGTGCGCAACACCCGCCCGGGCCGCGGCGAATCGGCCGGTGGGCTGGCGGCCACCGGCAGCGGGTACGGTCTGCTGGGGATGCGCGAACGCGCGGAACTGCTCGGCGGCACCCTGCTGGCGGGCCCGGACGAGGGAGGGTGGCGCGTGCTGTTGCGGGTGCCGGTGTGACCGGGGCGGATCCGACCAGGGTGCTGGTCGCGGACGACCAGACGGTGGTGCGCGAGGGCATCGTGATGCTGCTCGGCCTGTTGCCGGGCATCGAGGTGGTGGGTGCCGCCGCCGACGGCGAGGAGGCCGTCGAGCTGGTCGAGCGGCACCGCCCGGACGTCGTCCTGATGGACCTGCGGATGCCGCGCTGCGACGGGGTCGAGGCCACCCGCCGGATCCGGGCGGCGCACCCGGAGACCGAGGTCGTCGTGCTGACCACCTACGCCGACGACGAGTCGCTCTTCCCCGCGCTGCAGGCCGGGGCGCGCGGCTACCTCACCAAGGACGCCGGCGGCGACGAGATCGCCCGGGCCATCGCGGACGTCCGCTCGGGCGCCGCCGGGCTCTCGCCGCAGGTGCAGCTGCGCCTGCTGGAGCGGCTGGCGGGCGGTGCGCAGCAGGCCACCGCGCCGGGCGGGTGGGACGCGTCGCACGGCGGCGGGCGTGGCGGTGGCGGCGGTGCGGGCCGGTCCGGTCCGGCCGGGCCGGGAGCGGGGCGCCCGGCGGAGCTGCCGGACGGGCTGACCGCCCGCGAGGCCGAGGTGCTGGCACTGATCGCGGAGGGCCTCTCCAACACCGAGATCGCCCGTCGGCTGTTCGTCAGCCCGGCCACCGTGAAGACGCACATCAACAATCTGTTCGCCAAGACCGGGGTGCGGGACCGCGCCCAGGCGGTCGCGTACGCCTTTCGCCACGGGTTCACCGGTACGCAGCAGTAGTCGGATGAGCACCTGTCGGATCATCGATCACCTCATCGAGTGAACGTATCTGCAATGGGAGTTGGCGGGCTCCGTGGGCCTCCATCATGGGTTCGGTCAGAGCCCCGCCGGTCCAGGAGCAGTAGTGCCACAGCAGCAGACGAGCAGTCCCGGACAGGGGCAGCGATTCGACTGGTGGGCCGCTCCCGCCGCGGCCCCCCAGCCCGACCGGCCCGCGCCGCCGGCCCCCGCCGTGCCGCCGCCGGCACCACCGGTGCCGTCCGCGCCGCCCGCGGCCCGGACGGAGGCCGCCCCGCTCGGGCCGGCTCCCGTGCCGCCGGTCGAGGCCCCGTCGGCCGTCGACAGCAGCGAGGTGTACCGCGCCGTCCAGGGCAGCGACGCGTTCCAGGAGATCAAGCGCAGCTACCGGGCCTTCGTCCTCCCGGTCAGCGGGGCGTTCCTCGGCTGGTACCTGCTGTACGTCGCCGCCCAGGCCGGCGCGCCCGGGCTGATGCGCAGCCAGGTCGCCGGCCCGGTCAACGTGGCCTGGCTGCTCGGCCTGCTGCAGTTCGCCTCGACCTTCCTGCTCACCTGGCTCTACGCCCGCAACGCCCGCACCAAGCGGGACCGGGCCGCGCTGGGCCTGCGCTGGGACACCCAGGACCAGCTGCGATGAGGACCGCGACCCCGCCTCCCGTCGCCCCCGCCGGCGACCACCACGACCTGGCCATCGTGCTCTTCGCCGTCATCGTCCTGGTCACCCTGGGCATCACCCTCTGGGTGGGCCGCCGGGGCAGCGCCGCCGAGGACTTCTACGCCGGCGGCCGTGACTTCACCCCGCTGCAGAACGGCTTCGCGCTCTCCGGCGACTACCTCTCCGCCGCCTCCTTCCTCGGCGTCGCCGGGCTGATCGCGCTGTACGGCTACGACGGCGTGCTCTACAGCATCGGCTTCCTGGTCGCCTGGCTGGTGGTGCTGATGCTGGTCGCCGAGCTGGTCCGCAACGCCGGCCGGTACACCCTGGCCGACGTGCTGGCGCTGCGCCTGCGGCGGCGCAAGGTCCGGGCGGCGGCCGGCGGCGCCAGCGTCGTCGTCACCCTGCTCTACCTGGTCGCCCAGATGGTCGGCGCGGGCAGCCTGGTCGCCCTGCTGCTCGGCACCAGCAGCACCCAGGCCCGGACCTGGACCATCGTGGCGGTGGGCGGTCTGATGATCGTCTACGTCACGGTCGGCGGGATGCGGGCCACCACCTGGATCCAGATCGTCAAGGCCTTCCTGCTGATCGCGGGCTCGGTGCTGCTCACCGTGCTGCTGATGGTCCGCTTCCACGGGGACGTCGGTGAGCTGATGCGGCAGGCCGCCCAGCACAGCGGCGCCGGGCAGCGGTACCTGGAGCCGGGGCTCAAGTACGGGGCGAGCTTCACCAGCCGGCTGGACTTCTTCAGCCTCGGCCTCGCCCTGGTGCTGGGCACCGCGGGCCTGCCGCACATCCTGTCCCGCTTCTACACGGTGCCCACCGCCCGGGCTGCCCGGCGCTCGACGATGTGGGCGATCGGGCTGGTCGGCGGCTTCTACCTGATGGCCGTCGCGCTCGGCCTGGGCGCCACCGCGCTGGTCGGCTCGGCGGAGGTCCGGCACGCCAACGCGGCGGGGAACACGGCCGTCCCGCTGCTGGCCCTCGTCCTCGGCGGCGGCAACGGCAGCACCGGCGGGGTGGTGCTGTTCGCGCTGATCTCGGCGATCGCCTTCGCCACCATCCTGGCCGTGGTCGCCGGGCTGACGCTCGCCTCCTCGGCCGCGTTCGCCCACGACATCTGGGCGGGCGCCTGGCGGGGGCGCCCGCGCCGTCGGCGGGGCGGCGTGCCGGCCTCCCGGCGGGCCCGCCGGGAGGCGTCCGAGCGCGAGGAGGTCGGCGTCGCCCGGATCGCGGCGGTGGGGATCGGGGCGGTCGCGATCGCGCTCAGCCTCTTCGCCCAGCAGCTGAACGTGGCCTTCCTGGTCGGCCTGGCCTTCGCCGTCGCCGCCTCGGCCAACCTGCCGGTGCTGCTGTACACGCTGTTCTGGCGGCGGTTCACCCCGCGCGGCGCGGTCTGGTCGGTGTACGGCGGGCTGATCCCGGCGATCGTCCTGGTGACCTTCTCGCCGGTGGTCTCCGGGACCAAGGTGGCGCTCTTCCCGGGGGTGGACTTCCACTGGTTCCCGCTGGAGAACCCGGGCCTCGTCTCCATCCCGCTGGGCTTCCTGGCCGGCTGGATCGGCACCCTCACCTCGCCCGAGCCGGCCGACGCGGACCGCTACGCCGAGCTGGAGGTCCGCTCCCTCACCGGAGCCGGCGCGGCCTGAGCCGCGGCGGGCGCCGCGCGGCGCGCACGGAACCCCGACGGGCCTGGGACCCGTCGGGGTTCCGCCGTGAACGGCGGCGTTCGGCCCGGGGCGGCCCTCAGGCCCGGACGGCCAGCACGTAGCGGTGCTCGGGCCGCCCGGTGTCGCCGTAACGCAGGGTGAGCCGCAGCCGGCTGTCCCGCTCCAGCTGCTTGAGGTAGCGCTGCGCGGTGGAGCGGCTCAGCCCGGTGGCGTCCGCGACCTCCTGGGCGCAGAGCGGGCGGCCGGCGCGGCGGAGCACACCGAGCACCAGGTCGGTGGTGGGCGCCGAGTGGCCCTTGGGCAGGGCGGCCGCGGGGGCCGCCGTGCCGCGCAGGGTGGCGAAGAGCCGGTCCACCTCGTCCTGGCCCGCCTCGCGCGCGGCCGGTCCGGCCAGCGCGTGCCGCAGCTGCGCGTAGGCGACCAGCTTCTCCCGCAGCCCCGCGAAGCTGAACGGCTTGACCAGGTACTGCAGGGCGCCGTGCTGCATCGCGGCGTGCACCGTGGAGACGTCCCGGGCGGCCGTCACCATCATCACGTCGCACGCCACCTGCCGTTCGCGCAGGCGCCGCACCAGGGCGAGGCCGGTCTCGTCCGGCAGGTGGTGGTCGAGCAGCAGCAGGTCCACCGGGCGGCGTTCCAGCGCGGCGAGCGCCTGACCGGCCGAGTGCGCGGTGCCGGTGACCCGGAAGCCGGGCACCTTGGCCACGTACGCGGCGTGCACGTCGGCGACCCGGAAGTCGTCGTCCACCACGAGTACGTCGATCATCGGGCCTCCACGAGCGGTGCGGGGACGGGCGGTGCGGGAAGGGGCGGTGCGGGGGCGACCGCGGCCGGGGGGGCGTCGTGCAGGGCCTCGGGGAGCTCGACGGTGAACCGGGCGCCGCCGAGCGGCCCGGTGTCGAGCACGATCCGGCCACCGGTCCGTTCGACCAGCCGCCGCACCATCGCCAGCCCCAGCCCGCGCGGCCGGTGCGCGGGCGCGTCCTTGCTGGTCCACCCCTCTTCGAAGACCCGCTCGCGCAGGGCCGCCGGCACCCCCGGCCCGCTGTCCGCGACCTCGGCCAGCAGGGTGGACCCGGCCGCCACCAGGGTCACCGCCACCTGACCGCCGCCGCCCGGAGCCACCGCGTCGACGGCGTTGTCGATCAGGTTGCCGAGCACCGTGACCAGCGCCCGGGTGTCCACCACCGCGTCCGGCAGGTGCGCCGCCGGGGCGACCGCCAGCCGGACGCCGCGCTCGGCCGCGACCGCCGCCTTGCCGGCCAGCAGCGCCGCCACGTGCGGGTCCCGCACCCGCTCGCCGATGCGGGCCACCGCCGCCGCGTGCGAGCCCGACTGCTCGGAGATGAACGCCACCGCCTGGTCGTGGCGGCCGAGCTCCAGCAGGCCGAGCAGGGTGTGCATCCGGTTGGCGTGTTCGTGGTCCTGGGCCCGCAGGGCCTCGGTGAGGCTGCGGGTGGTGTCCAGCTCACGGACCAGGGACTCCAGCTCGGTGCGGTCGCGCAGGGTGACCACCGCGCCGCCCTCGGCCGTCGCCATCCGGTTCACCACCAGCACCCGGTCGTCCCGGACGGCCGGCAGGTCGGCGCCGGTGATCCGCCCGGCCAGCACGTCGGCCAGTCGGCCCGGCGGCAGCACCTCGTCGATCGGCCGCCCGGCGAACTCCTCGGGGAGGCCGAGCAGCCGCCCCGCCTCGTCGTTGGCGAGCCGGATCCGGCCCCGTTCGTCCAGGGCCACCATGCCCTCCCGGATGCCGTGCAGCATCGCCTCCCGCTCCACCAGCAGCGCCGAGATGTCGGCCAGCGCGATGTTGTGGGTGCGGCGCTTCAGCCGGCGGGCCAGCGCCAGCGTGGCGACGGTGCCGGCGGTCAGCCCGGCGCCCGCGCAGAGCAGGATGCCGGTGAGCATCTTCAGCAGCCGCCGACGGATCGAGTCGTCGCTGATGCCCACCGAGACCTCGCCCACGATCCGCCCGTCGGCGACCCGCAGCGGGACCTTGCCGCGCGCGGTACGGCCCAGGGTGCCCTCCTGGATGGCGGTGACGCTGCGCCCGGCGAGGGCGGGCTCGGGATCGGTGGAGACCCGCTGGCCGATCCGGCCGGGATCGGTGTGCGAGAGCCGGATGCCGTCCAGGTCGGTGACCACGACGAAGCTGGCGCCGGTGGCCGTCCGGATCTGCTCGGCGTTGCGCTGGGCGGTGGCGGCGTCGCGGACCTCGGCGGCCCGGGCGATCGTCTCGTCGCCGGCGGTGGCCTGGGCGATGGACAGCGCGCGCTGCATCGCGTCGTGGTCCAGTTCGGCGCTGACCGGTGCCAGGAACAGGCCGGCGGTGAGGACGGTGACGCCGACGGTCACCACGGTCTGGCTCAGCAGCAGCTGGGCGAAGACCCGGCGGGGCCAGTGGGGGTGTTTCATCCGGGCCTCCTCTCGGGGGCGTCCGACCGGCCGCGGTCGACGGGCGAGGGGGATCAGGGCGGGGCGGGGGGTGGGGGATCGGGCGGGGCGGATCGGGCGGAACCGGGTGGGTGGCGGGTCGGTGGTCGGCACACCCTATGTTTCCGGGGTGGTTCTGTCAGCCGTGCCCCCGCTGTTGTAGCGGAAGCAAAACGAGCAGAACAGCCCTCAACGCGGAGAACCCGCAGTTCGCCGAGAAGTCTCCCGCCGCCGCCCCCGCCGCTCCTAGCCTCCCGGGGCAAGCACAGAGCACCCCGGGAGGTTCCATGAGCACAACCCCGGCGACCGGGCCGGCGCCGGCCCCGGCGATCGAGCTGACCGGCGCCACCAAGCGGTTCCGCACCCCGTCCGGCGCCCTGCACACCGCCGTCCGCGACCTCGACCTGACCGTCGCGCAGGGCGAGTTCGTCGCCGTCGTCGGCCCCACCGGTTGCGGCAAGTCCACCACGCTGACCCTGGTCAGCGGCCTGGAGGAGCCCACCGAGGGCGAGGTCCGGGTGTACGGCCGGCCGGTCGACGGCATCGACCGGAAGGTCGGCTTCGTGTTCCAGCAGGACGCCGTCTTCCCCTGGCGGACCGTGCTGTCCAACGTCACGGCCGGCCCGCGCTTCCGCGGCGTGCCGGCCACCGAGGCCAGGGAGCGGGCCCGCGACTGGCTGGCCCGGGTGGGCCTCGGCGACTTCGAGGACCGCTACCCGCACCAGCTGTCCGGCGGTATGCGCAAGCGCGTCGCGCTCGCCCAGACCTTCGTCAACGACCCCGGCATCCTGCTGATGGACGAGCCGTTCTCGGCGCTGGACGTGCAGACCCGCGCCCTGATGTCCGACCAACTGCTGGAGTTGTGGGCCGGCACCGGGTCGTCCGTGGTCTTCGTGACCCACGACCTGGACGAGGCGATCGCGCTGGCCGACCGGGTCGTGGTGATGACCGCCGGACCGGCCACGGTCAAGGAGGTCTTCACCGTCGACCTGCCCCGCCCGCGCACCGTGGAGGCGGTCCGACTGGAGCCGAGGTTCGTCGAGTTGTACCGGGAGATCTGGGCGTCACTCGGCGAAGAGGTGCGCATCACCCGGGAGAGAGGAGCGGGTCGTGCCGCTTGAGACCGCGCCGGCCGTCGCCGGAAAGGCCCCGGTGGCCACCGCCACCAGGACGGAAGCCCGCGAACGGGCCGCCCGCAGGCGAAGGCTGGGCATCTACGGAGCCCGGATCGCGGTGCTGGTGGCCTTCCTCGGACTCTGGGAGCTGTGCGCCCGCACCGAGGTCGTCGATCCGTTCAACTTCTCCCAGCCGACGAGGATCTGGGACCAGATCTGGCAGTGGATCACCCACGGCACGGCCCAGGGCTCGCTCGGCGAGCAGATCGGCTACACCCTCTACGAGGCCCTGACCGGCTGGGTGATCGGTGTCACCGGAGGCGTGCTGCTGGGCATCGCCCTCGGCCGGATCCGCTTCCTGGCCGACGTGTTCGGGCCGTACATCAAGGTGCTGAACGCCATCCCGCGCATCGTGCTGGCCCCGATCTTCCTGATCTGGTTCGGCCTCGGCCCGGCCTCCAAGGTGGCCTCGGCGGTGGTGCTGGTGTTCTTCCCGGTCTTCTTCAACGCCTTCCAGGGCGCCCGCGAGGTCGACCGCAACCTGGTCGCCAACGCCCGCATCCTGGGCGCCGACAACCGGCGGGTCACCCTTCAGGTGGTCATCCCCGCCGCCACCACGTGGATCTTCACCAGCCTCCACGTCAGCTTCGGCTTCGCGCTGATCGGCGCCATCGTCGGCGAGTACATCGGCGCCACCAAGGGCCTCGGCCTGCTGGTCGCCGCGGCCCAGGGCACCTTCAACGCGGCCGGCGTGTACGCCGCGATGACCATCCTCGCCGTCGTCGCGCTGTTCACCGAGGGGCTGCTGACCTTCGCCGAGAAGAAGCTGTTCCGCTGGAAGCCCGCCGACTCCGGCGACGGCCGCTGACCCCCACCCCGTTCCACCGCAGAGAGGCACCCCCACCCATGCGCCCGAACCCGACCGGCAGAGCTGCCGCCGCCGCCCTCGCCGCCGTCCTGCTGTTCCCGCTCGCCGCCTGCGCCAACGACGCCGCCTCCGTCTCCCACAGCGGAGCCGCCCCGGCCGGGCAGAAGGTCGACGGCCCCACGGTCAAGATCATGGTCGGCGGCCTGGACAAGGTCATCTACCTGCCCGCCATGCTCACCCAGCGCCTCGGGTTCTTCGCCGAGGCCGGAGTCAACGTCGAGCTGCTGAGCGAACCGGCCGGCGTCAACGCCACCACCGCGCTGCTCGCCGGGGACGTCCAGGGCGCGGTCGGCTTCTACGACCACACCATCGACCTCCAGGCGAAGGGCAAGAACGTCGAGTCGGTCGTGCAGTTCTCCCAGGCACCGGGCGAGGTCGAGATCGTCTCCGCCAAGCAGGCCGACGCCATCACCTCGGGCGCCGACTTCAGGGGCAGGAAGCTCGGCGTCACCAGCATCGGCTCCTCCACCGACTTCCTCACCAAGTACCTCGCCGTCAAGAACGGCATCGCGGTCAGCGAGTTCAGCCCGATCGCGGTAGGCGCCGGCCAGACCTTCATCGCCGCGCTCCAGCAGGGCAGCATCGACGCCGGCATGACCACCGACCCGACCGTGGCCGCCGTTCTCGACAAGGGCCTCGGCAAGATCCTCTACGACATGCGGACCCCCGAGGGCTCGCGCGCCGCACTCGGCGGGCTCTACCCCTCGTCCTCGCTCTACATGAGCTCCGAGTGGGTGGAGAAGAACAAGGACACCACCCAGAAGCTCGCCAACGCCTTCGTCAGGACGTTGAAGTGGATGGCCGCGCACACCCCGGCGGAGATCGCCGAGAAGATGCCCGCGGACTACGCGCAGGGCGGCGCCGAGCAGTACGCGGCGGCGATCGGGGCGACCCTGCCGATGTTCACCACGGACGGGGTGATGCCCGCCGACGGGCCGAAGACCGTCCTCGCGGTGCTCGCCGCCTTCCACCCGGACGTCAAGGGCAAGGAGGGCTCCATCGACCTGGCCCGCACCTACACCACGGAGTTCGTCGGCAAGGCCGCCACGGGCTGATCCCGCGCCGGCGGTCCCGCGCCCACCCCCACGGGCGCGGGGCCGTCACCGTTCCTGGACCGACAGCGCCCGGACCGCCGCCACGTCCATCCGCGACGGCGTGCCCGCCGCCTTGCCGCAGCTCTCCGGGCGGGCCGGCTCGCTCGCGCCCTCGACCACGTCCACCTCCCAGGCCCGGCCGTCCCGGTGCCGCACGGTCACCAGCCAGCGGCCCGCGCCGGCGGAGCGCTGGCTCAGGGTCAGCGCGTCCACCTCGGTCTCGCCGGTGGCCAGCCGGACGGCGTGGTCGGCCGCCTGGCCCGGGCGCTCCCAGCCCGAGCAGCCCCGCGACCACTCCGGCACCATGTGCCCGGAGGCCGTCGCCGCCAGCACCTCCTTGGCGCTCTCCGCCGTCAGCCGCCCGTAGGCGAAGCCGTACGGCAGCACCAGCATGGTGGGGGAGAAGCGGTGCCCGCCCAGGTGGGTCACCTCCCACACCTCGCTGTGCCCGGCCGCCGTCAGCTGAGCGGCCAGCGGCCGGCCCAGCAGCGCGCAGCAGCGGTCCCGTCGGCCGTTGGTGCACACCAGGGCCACCGGTCCGCCGACGTGCTCCGCGCCGAACCCGCCGTGCTCGCCCGCCCCCAGCGCCCCGAAGTCCAGCCCGAGCAGCTCCGCGGGGTCCGTGACCGCCCCCCGGCGCACCCAGCCGCGACCCGGCACGGTGTGCGCGAGGAACACCTCGTGCCGCGCGGTCGGCAGGCAGTCGGCGTGCCGGCCCGGCCGCCGGATCAGCGCCACCCGCACGCCCGTCCCGGCGGCGGCCGCCTCCAGGGCCCGCCCCACCGCGGCGTCCAGATGGCTCTCAGCGAGCGCCTTCGCGCCCCACGGCCCGGTCTGCTCGATCAGCAGCCAGGTGGTGGCGGTGGCCGCCGTGGCGGCCAGCGGCTCCGACAGTTCACGCGACACGGTCGCACAGGTGCTCACGCAGGCAAGGCTACCCTTGGCCCCCGGGCCACCGGGGCTTGGCACCCGCTTGGCCCCCTCGGCTCCCGGGCTCCCCGAGCTCCCCGTACGCGGCTCCTGCGACCCGGCCCGGACGCGTGAGAGGGGCGCCGGACTCCGGCACCCCTCCCACGACCTGCGGCCGGCCGCTGTTACACCGGGCCGCCGTTACACCGTTCCGCCCTTACACCGGGCCGGCCACCACACCGATCGGCGCCGTCACCGGCGTGCCCGACCCGTCACGACGCGGGTCGCGCTCCGGCAGGTCGACCGGAGCCCCCTTGGCGCCGGCCGCGCGGGCCGGCGCGGCACCCGCCCAGGCGAAGGACAGCACGTCCTCGCCACGCAGGAACCGCTGGCAGCGCACGCCGCCGGTGGCCCGGCCCTTGCGCGGGTACTGCTCGAACGGCGTGACCTTCCAGGAGCTCTGCTCCTCGCCCGTCAGCGTGCCCGAGGCACCGGCCACCGAGACCACCACCGCGTCCACGGCCGGGTCCACGGCGGTGAAGGAGAGCACCCGGGCGCCGTCCGACAGCTTGATCCCGGCCATGCCGCCCGCCGGTCGGCCCTGCGGGCGCACCTGGCCCGCCGGGTAGCGCAGCAGCTGGGCGTCGGAGGCGATGAAGACCAGGTCCTCCTCGCCGGTGCGCAGCTCGACCGCGCCGACCACCTCGTCACCCTCCTTGAGGGCGATCACCTCGAACTCGTCCTTGTTCGCCGGCCACTCCGGCACCACCCGCTTCACCACACCCTGCGCCGTGCCCAGCGCCAGACCCGGCGAGGACTCGTCCAGCGTGGTCAGCGCCAGCGCCCGCTCGCCCGTCTCCAGCCGCAGGAACTCGCCCACCGCGGCGCCGCCCGCCAGCGTCGGCGACGGCGTCGGCGGCAGCGCCGGCAGGTCGATCACCGGCAGTCGCAGCACCCGGCCCGCCGACGTCACCACACCGATGTCCGCCCGCGCCGTGGCCGGCACCGCCGAAACGATCACATCGTGCTTGGAGCGCTTCTCCGACACCTCGAACGGCTCGCCGTCCGCCGTCCGCGCCAGCAGGCCCGTCGAGGAGAGCAGCACCCGGCACGGGTCGTCCGCCACCTCCAGCGGAACGGACAGCGCCGCCGACGGGGCCGTGCCCGCCTCCAGCAGCACCGTTCGCCGCTCGGTGCCGAACTGCTTCGACACCGCGGCCAGTTCGCCCGACACGACGTTGCGCAGCCGGGTGTCCGACTCCAGGATCTCGGTCAGCTCCGCGATCTCGGAGTTGAGCTTCGCCTGCTCCTCCTCCAGCTCCACCCGGTCGAACCGGGTCAGCCGGCGCAGCGGCGTGTCCAGGATGTACGCGGTCTGCGTCTCCGACAGCGAGAAGCGCTCCATCAGGCGCTCCTTCGCCCGCGCCGCGTTGTCGCTCGACCGGATGATCGCGATGACCTCGTCGATGTCGATCAGGGCCACCAGCAGGCCCTCGACCAGGTGCAGCCGCTCCTGGCGCTTGCGCCGACGGAACTCGCTGCGCCGGCGCACCACCTCGAAGCGGTGGTCGACGTAGACCTCCAGCAGCTCCTTCAGACCCAGCGTCAGCGGCTGGCCGTCCACCAGGGCCACGTTGTTGATGCCGAAGGTCTCCTCCATCGGCGTCAGCTTGTAGAGCTGCTCCAGCAGCGCCTCCGGCACGAAGCCGTTCTTCACCTCGATCACCAGCCGCAGCCCGTGCTCGCGGTCGGTGAGGTCCTTGACGTCCGCGATGCCCTGCAGCTTCTTCGCGTTGACCAGGTCCTTGATCTTCGAGATGACCTTCTCCGGGCCGACGTTGTACGGCAGCTCGGTGACCACGATGCCCTTGCGGCGGGCCGTCACGCTCTCGATCGTCGTCGTCGCACGGATCTTGAAGGTGCCGCGGCCCGACTCGTACGCGTCCCGGATGCCCGACAGGCCGACGATCCGGCCGCCGGTCGGGAGGTCCGGCCCGGGCACGAACCGCATCAGCGTGTCCAGGTCGGCGTTCGGGTGCTTGATCAGGTGCCGGGCCGCCGCCACCACCTCGGACAGGTTGTGCGGCGGCATGTTGGTCGCCATCCCGACCGCGATCCCGGTCGCGCCGTTCACCAGCAGGTTCGGGAACGCGGCCGGCAGCGCCAGCGGCTCCTGCTCGCTGCCGTCGTAGTTCGGGCCGAAGTCGACGGTGTCCTCGTGGATCGACTCCACCATCGCCATCGAAGCCGCCGTCAACCGCGACTCGGTGTACCGCATCGCGGCCGGCGGGTCGTCGTTGCCCAGCGAACCGAAGTTCCCGTGCCCGTCGATCAGCGGCAGCCGCATCGAGAACGGCTGCGCCATCCGGACGACCGAGTCGTAGATCGACGCGTCACCGTGCGGGTGCAGCCGGCCCATCACCTCGCCCACCACGCGGGCGCACTTCACGTGCGCGCGGTCCGGCCGCAGGCCCATCTCGTTGGCCTGGTACAGGATCCGCCGGTGCACCGGCTTCAGACCGTCCCGTGCGTCGGGCAGCGCACGCGAGTAGATCACCGAGTAGGCGTACTCCAGG
The DNA here is from genome assembly GCF_055561235.1 of Kitasatospora sp. NPDC022856. NCBI lineage: Bacteria > Bacillati > Actinomycetota > Actinomycetes > Kitasatosporales > Streptomycetaceae > Kitasatospora > Kitasatospora sp. NPDC022856. The sequence continues at coordinate 123,159 of NZ_JBVHHE010000020.1, forward strand.
AAGGAGCCCTGCATCTCGTCCACGACGTCGACGTCGAGGATCCGCTCCTCGAAATCTCCGGGCGGCGGGGTCTGCGAACTGCGGCGGGCCATCGCGGCGGGGCTCCCTTACGTCTCGCTTGCGTCTCGTCGGCGTCAGTCGTCGTCTGCGTCTGCCGTCGTGTGCTGTCCTCGTCGGCTGTCGTCAACAGGGCCCAGCGCCCCCATTGTGGACCCTCGCGCCGACACTCCGAGCCAGCGCCCCTCTTCCGCCCCTGGCGAACGCCCGGTCCGCGCGGACACATCCGAGCCCTCCCCGCGTTGCACCACAATGGGGGACGCCACACGAACCCCCGACATCGACGACGGGAAGGACCCGAGCGCATGGCCAACCCGGCCCCCGCATCCGCCTCCACCGGAGGAACTGGCGCTGCCATCGCCATCACCGAGCACCGCCTGGCCAACGGCCTGCGCGTCGTCCTCTCCGAGGACCACCTCACCCCGGTCGCCGCCGTCTGCCTCTGGTACGACGTGGGCTCCCGCCACGAGGTGAAGGGCCGTACCGGTCTGGCCCACCTGTTCGAGCACCTCATGTTCCAGGGCTCCGCCAGCGTCTCGAACAACGGCCACTTCGAGCTCGTGCAGGGCGCCGGCGGCTCGCTCAACGGCACCACCAGCTTCGAGCGCACCAACTACTTCGAGACCATGCCCGCCCACCAGCTGGAGCTCGCCCTCTGGCTGGAGGCCGACCGGATGGGCTCGCTGCTCGCCGCCCTGGACGACACGTCCATGGAGAACCAGCGCGACGTCGTCAAGAACGAGCGCCGCCAGCGCTACGACAACGTGCCCTACGGCACCGCCTTCGAGAAGCTCACCGCGCTCTCCTTCCCCGACGGCCACCCGTACCACCACACCCCCATCGGCTCCATGGCCGACCTCGACGCCGCCACCCTGGAGGACGCCCGCGCGTTCTTCAGCACGTACTACGCGCCGAACAACGCCGTCCTCTCCGTCGTCGGCGACATCGACCCCGAGCAGACCATCGCCTGGGTGGAGAAGTACTTCGGCTCCATCCCCGGCCACGACGGCAAGCAGCCCCCGCGCGACGGCACCCTGCCCGACACCTTCGGCCGGGAGATCCGCGAGCACATCCACGAGGACGTCCCGTCCCGCGCCCTGATGGCCGCCTACCGGCTCCCGCACGACGGCACCCGCGAGGCCGACGCGGCCGACCTGGCCCTCACCATCCTCGGCAGCGGCGAGTCCAGCCGCCTCTACAACCGCCTCGTGCGCCGCGACCGCACCGCCGTCGCCGCCGGCTTCGGCCTGCTCCGCCTCGCCGGCGCCCCCAGCCTCGGCTGGCTCGACGTCAAGACCTCCGGCGACGCCACCATCGAGCAGATCGACGCCGCCGTCGACGAGGAGCTCGCCCGCTTCGCCGCGGAGGGCCCCACCGCCGCCGAACTGGAGCGCGCCCAGGCCCAGATCGAGCGCGAATGGCTCGACCGGCTCACCACCGTCTCCGGTCGTGCCGACGAACTCTGCCGCTACGCCGTCCTGTTCGGCGACCCGAAGCTGCTGGGCAGCGCCCTGGCCAAGGTGCTCGACGTCACCGCGGAGGAGGTCCAGGCCGTCGCCCAGGCCCGCCTGCACCCGCGCAACCGGGCCGTCCTGGTCTACGAGCCCACCACCGGCGACGACACCGACGCCGACGAGACCGCCACCGACGCCACCGAAGAGGAGGGCGCTGCCGCATGAGCACCGACTACGTCCCCGCCATGACGTTCCACCCCAAGCCCGAGCCCGGCACCGCAGAGCCGTGGGCGTTCCCCGCCCCCGAGCGCGCCGCCCTCGGCAACGGCATCACCGTCCTGCACTGCGACCGTCCCGGCCAGCAGCTCGTCGCCGTCGAGGTCCAGCTCGACGTCCCGCTCGCGGCCGAGCCGGAGGGCCTCGACGGCATCGCCACCATCCTGGCCCGCGCCTTCAACGAGGGCACCGACACCCTCACCGCCGAGGAGTTCGCCGCCGAACTGGAGCGGGCCGGCGCCACCCTCGACGCGCACGCCGACCACCCCGGCCTCCGGGTCTCCCTGGAGGTGCCGGCCTCCCGGCTCCAGCGCGGCCTCGGCCTGCTCGCCGACGCGCTGCGCGCGCCCGCGCTGCCCGAGGACGAGATCGAGCGCCTGGTCGCCAACCGGCTCGACGAGCTCGTCCACGAGGCGGCCAACCCCGCCCGCCGCGCCGCAAAGGCCCTCTACGCCGAGCTCTTCGACGGCGCCGACCGGCTCTCCCGGCCCCGCGGCGGCACCGCCGACACGGTCAAGTCCATCGACCGGGCCGCCGTCAAGGCCTTCTACGACGCCCACGTCCGCCCTTCCACCACCACCGTCGTGGTGGTCGGCGACCTCACCGGCACCGACCTGCCCGCGCTCCTGGAGGCCACCCTCGGCGCCTGGACCGGCACCACCGCGGAGCCCACCGTGCACGCCCCGGTGACCGGCGACGACACCGGCCGCGTCGTCATCGTCGACCGCCCCGGCTCGGTCCAGACCCAGCTGCTCATCGGGCGCGTCGGCCCGGACCGCCACGACCCGGCCTGGGCCGCCCAGATCCTCGGCACCTACTGCCTCGGCGGCACCCTCACCTCCCGCCTGGACCGCGTCCTGCGCGAGGAGAAGGGCTACACCTACGGCGTCCGGGCGTTCGCCCAGCCGCTGCGCTCCGCCGCCGACGGCTCCGGCCGTGCGCTGATCGCGATCAGCGGCTCGGTGGACACCGCGTCCACCGCGCCGGCGCTCGCCGACACCTGGACCATCCTGCGGACCCTCGCCGCCGAGGGCCTCACCGACGCGGAGCGCGACGAGGCCGTGCAGTTCCTGGTCGGCGTGGCCCCCCTGAAGTACGAGACCGCGGGCTCCGTCGCCGGCACGCTGGCCGACCAGGTCGAGCAGGACCTGCCGGACGACTACCAGGCCGAGGTCTACCGCAGGCTCGCCGAGCTGCCGACGGCGGAGGCCACCGAGGCCGTCGTCGCGGCGTTCCCGGCGGACCGCCTGGTCACCGTCCTGGTCGGCGACGCCGCCACGATCGCCGACCCGGTGCGCGAGCTGGGCATCGGCGAGGTCACCGTGATCACCGCCTGATCAGCGCCCGATCCCCCCGGTACGGGCTGGGGCCCGGTGGAGCACTCCGCTCCGCCGGGCCCCCGCGTTTTATCCCGTTGCGGGCCCCGGGCGCCGCGTGGGTAGATGTTCCCCGGCACACACGAACGGGAGGAGGCGGTCACCATGCGGGTCGAGCGAACTGCACGACGCTCCCCAAGGCCGTTCTCCCGCTGTGCCCAGGGCGTCTGAGCCCCACCCCCGGAACTTCCCCGAGCCGCGCCGGGACTCTTCGCGCGGCACCCCACCTAGGCTTGAACCAGCCGACCTTTGGAGGTCGTTCAACCATGTCGTACACCGAGGTACCCGGCGTCCGCGTGCCGATCCGGATGTGGACCGACCCGGCCACCGTCGAGGGCCAGGCCATGCAGCAGCTGCGCAACATCAGCTCGCTGCCCTGGCTGCACGGCCTCGCCGTGATGCCCGACGTCCACCTGGGCAAGGGCGCGACGGTCGGCTCCGTGATCGCGATGAAGGGCGCCGTCTGCCCGGCGGCCGTCGGCGTCGACATCGGCTGCGGGATGAGCGCCGTCAAGACCTCGCTCACGGCCGGGGACCTGCCCGACGACCTCTCGCGACTGCGCTCCAAGATCGAGCAGGCCATCCCGGTCGGCCGCGGCCAGCACACCGACCCGGTCGACCCGAAGAAGCTCCACGGCTTCGCCACGGCGGGCTGGGACGACTTCTGGGAGCGGTTCGACGGCGTGGCCCACGAGGTCAAGTGGCGCCGCGAGCGGGCCATGCAGCAGATGGCGACCCTCGGAGGCGGCAACCATTTCATCGAAGTATGTGTTGATAGCACCGGGGTCGTGTGGCTGATGCTGCACTCCGGGTCCCGGAACATCGGCAAGGAGCTGGCGGAGCACCACATGGGCGTCGCCCGGTCGCTGCCGCACAACCAGGGGCTGATCGACCAGGACCTCGCGGTCTTCATCGCGCAGACCCCGCAGATGGCCGCCTACCGCGAAGACCTCTTCTGGGCGCAGGAGTACGCCAAGAAGAACCGTGCGGTGATGATGGCGCTCTTCCAGGACGTCGTCCGCCGTGAGTTCGCCAAGGCGAGGGTCACCTTCGACGAGGTGATCAGCTGCCACCACAACTACGTGTCGGAGGAGCGGTACGACGGCGTCGACCTGCTGGTGACCCGCAAGGGCGCGATCAAGGCCGGCTCCGGTGACTTCGGCATCATCCCCGGTTCGATGGGCACCGGCTCCTACATCGTCCGCGGCCTCGGCAACGAGGCGGCGTTCAACTCCGCCTCGCACGGCGCCGGCCGGAAGATGAGCCGCAACGCCGCGAAGAAGCGGTTCACCACCCAGGACCTGGTCGAGCAGACCAAGGGCGTGGAGTGCCGCAAGGACAGCGGCGTCGTGGACGAGATCCCCGGTGCGTACAAGTCGATCGAGAAGGTGATCGAGCAGCAGAAGGACCTCGTGGAGGTCGTCGCCCACCTGAAGCAGGTCCTCTGCGTCAAGGGCTGACCCGGGCGCAGGGCCCGCGGCTCCGCCGCCGCCGGGTGCCGGGCATGCGGAAGGGGGGCACCGCCGTGGCGGTGCCCCCCTTCCTCGATGGTGCTCAGGCGGCGGCCGGCAGCTCGTCGAGGCCTTCCCGGACCAGCTGGGCGAGGCGGTCCAGGGCCTCGTCCGCGCCCTCGGCGTCGGAGGCGAGGACGACCTCCTCGCCGCCCTGGGCGCCGAGGCCGAGCAGGCCGAGCATGGAGGCGGCGTTGATCGGGGTGCCGCCGGGCTTGGCGATGGTGATCGGCACGCCGGTGGCCGTGACGGCCCGGACGAAGACGGAGGCGGGACGGGCGTGCAGGCCCTCGGCCCAACCGATGGTGACGCGGCGCTCAGCCATGAGACGTGCCTTTCCGGTGAAGCTGGTCATGGCCGGGGCAGGGGGGTTCCTTCGACCATGTTGTCTAGACCAGTGTTGCATGCAGGCAACCCCTGCGAGCCGCCGCGTTCAGGACTTGTGATTGTTTCTTTCGGGGGCATAACCCCCGGCCAGTGGCCGTCTCCACCCTGCCGCGACGACACGTCCGGCGCCATTCGGCTCGCCGCCGGATAACCTGACGAATGTGGACGACTCCGCGGTACCGCACCCCGAGCAGACCCCGCAGGATCCGCAGAACCGGCCGGCTCCCCAGCCCCGGCAGTCCCAGGATGCGGACTACCCGCAGCACTGGGAGGCCGACGTCCTGCTGCGTGACGGCGGCACGGCCCGGATCCGGCCGATCACGCCCGCCGACGCCGGCCGGCTGGTCGAGTTCTACGAGCAGGTGTCGGACCAGTCCAAGTACTTCCGCTTCTTCGCGCCCTACCCGCGGCTCTCCGACAAGGACGTCCGCCGCTTCACCCACCACGACTTCGTGAACCGGGTCGGCCTCGCCGTGGTGGTCCGCGACCGCTTCATCGCCACCGTCCGCTACGACCGGATCGACGCCGACGGCCGCCCCTCGGAGACCGGCACCGACGCCGAGGTGGCGTTCCTGGTGCAGGACGCCCACCAGGGCCGCGGGGTCGCCTCCGCACTGCTGGAACACATCGCCGCGGTGGCCCAGGAGCGCGGCATCCGCCGCTTCCAGGCCGAGGTGCTGCCGGAGAACCGCAAGATGGTGAAGGTCTTCACCGACGCCGGCTACACCCAGCACCGCAGCTTCGCGGACGGTGTGGTCCACCTGGAGTTCGACCTGGAGCCGACCGCCGCCTCGCTGGCCGTGATGCGGGCGCGCGAGCACCGGGCCGAGGCGCGGTCCGTGCAGCGGCTGCTCACCCCGCGCTCGGTCGCGGTGGTGGGCGTCTCCCGCCACCCGCAGACCGTCGGCCGGGCGATCCTGCGGGACCTGCTCGGCGGGCTGCCGCACGGTGACGACCGCCGCGTCTACGCGGTGAACCGCAACGCCCCGCCCGGCACCGCGCTGGACGGCGTCCCGGTGCACCGCTCGGTGCTGGAGATCCCCGGCCCGGTGGACCTCGCCGTGATCGCCGTCCCGGCCGCCGCCGTCCCCGCCGCCGTCGCCGACTGCGGCGCGCACGGCGTGCAGGGCCTGGTGGTGGTCACCGCCGGCTACGCCGAGACCGGCCCGGAGGGCCGCGACCGCCAGCGCGCCCTGGTCCGCCAGGCCCGGGCGGCCGGCATGCGGGTCATCGGCCCGAACGCCTTCGGCCTGATCAACACCGACCCCGCGCTCCCGCTCAACGCCTCGCTCGCACCCGTCCTGCCGCGCCGGGGCGGCTTCGGCATCTTCTGCCAGTCCGGCGCGATCGGCGTCGCCCTGCTGGAGGCCGCCCACCGCCGGGGCCTCGGCGTCTCCTCCTTCGCCTCGGTCGGCAACCGCTCCGACGTCTCGGGCAACGACTTCCTCCAGTACTGGGCGGAGGACCCGGCCACCGACGTCGTGCTGCTCTACCTGGAGTCCTTCGGCAACCCCCGCAAGTTCACCCGGATCGCCCGCCGGCTCGCCGCCGTCAAGCCGATCGTGGTCGTCAAGGGCGCCCGCCACACCGGCAGCCTGCCGCCCGGCCACGCCATCCCGGTCACCGCCAGCGGGCTGCGCGACGCCACCGTCGACGCCCTGTTCGAGCAGGCCGGCGTCACCCGGGTGGAGACCATCACCGAGCTGTACGACACCGGGGAGCTGCTCGCGCTCCAGCCGCTGCCGCCCGGCGACCGGGTCGCCGTCGTCGGCAACTCCGACTCGCTCGGCCTGCTCACCCACGACGCCTGCCTCAGCGCCGGTCTGCGCCCCCGCACCCCGGTCGACCTCACCACGGCCGCCACCGGCGAGAACTTCCGGATCGCGCTGGACGTCGCACTCGCGGACCCGGCCGTGGACGCGGTGATCGCCGTCGCGATCCCGCCCATCGGCACCTCCGCGCACGCCTTCATGGGCGGCCGGCTGACCGGTCCGGACGATCCCGAGATGGGCTCCGACGATCCCGAGATCGCCGCCGCCCTGCTCGAAGCGGGCGAGCGCGCGAGGGAGTTGGGCAAGCCGCTGGTGCTCGCCCACCTGGCGCTGACCGACCTGCCGAGCCGGCTCCGCCCGGGCGGCATCCCCGCCTACCCGGCACCGGAGCGCGCCGTCCGCGCCCTCGCGCACGCCGTCCACCACGCCGAGTGGCGGCGCCGGACGGCCGAGGCGGAGGAGACCGCCCGCGTCCCGGAGCTGGACCGGATCGACGAGGGCGGCGCCCGCGACCTGGTCGAGGCGGCGCTCAGCACCCGGACCGCGATCGCCGCCCGCACCCAGCCCGGCGGCGCGCGGATCACCCTGCCGGAGGCCGGCGCCACCGCGCTGCTCGCGCACTACGGCATCGACGTCTCCCCGACCCTGCCCGCGCCCGACGAGGAGTCCGCCGTCCGCGCCGCCGCGACGCTCGGCTACCCGGTGGCGCTCAAGGCGACCGCCCCGCACCTGCGCCACCGCCCCGACCTCGGCAGCGTCCGTCTCGACCTGACCGGCGAGCCGGGGCTGCGCCGCGCCCACCGCGAGCTGGACGCGCTGCTCGGCGGGGCCGCCCAGGCCGAACTCGTCGTGCAGCGCCTGGCCCCGCGCGGTGTGGACACCGTGATCGGGGCCACCGTCGACCCGGCGGTGGGCGCGATCCTCTCCTTCGGTCTGGCCGGCGCCCCGGCCGAGCTGCTCGGTGATGTTGCCCACCGTCTGGTCCCCGCCACCGACCAGGACGTCGCCGGTCTGATCCGCGAGGTCCGGGCGGCCCCGCTGCTGTTCGGCTGGCGCGGCGCCGAGGCGGTGGACACCGCCGCGCTGGAGGAACTGCTGCTGAGGGTGTCGCGGCTGGTCGACGATCTCCCGGAGGTCGCCTCGGTGGACCTCGAACCCGTGGTCGTCGCCCCGCACGGACTGGCGATCCTGGGGGCGCGGGTGCGGATCGCGCCCCTGCCCGTCCGCAGCGATCTGGGCCCGCGCGCGATGAGCACGCTGTAACCTTCCTTGGTTGCGCCCTGTCCGGGGGCGCTGTCGTCCGGAAGCTCGGCGCCGCGCCGCCCGCTTCGTCGGCGGACCATGCCAGGATGGAGTTATGGCGAAGACCGGTACCACCACCACTCAGGACCTGCGCTCGGCGATCGAGCGCAGCGGCTACTACCCGGCCCTGGTGTCCGAGGCGGTCGAGTCCGCGGTGGGTCCCGAGCCGATCAGCTCCTACCTGGTGCACCAGGAGACCACCTTCGACGCCAACGAGGTGCGCCGGCACGTCACCGTGCTGGTGCTGACCCCGACCCGTTTCGTGGTGAGCCACACCGACGAGCAGTCCGGCGGCGAGGCCGGCCCCGCGGTGCCCTACGCCACCACCTCCACCGAGAGCGTCCGGCTGGACCGGATCGGCTCGGTCGTGGTGAGCCGGATGGTCGCCAACCCGGAGACCTACACCCCCGGCACGCTGCCCCGCGAGGTCGTGCTGACCATCGGCTGGGGTGCCGTGCAGCGCCTGGACCTGGAGCCGGCCGGCTGCTCGGACCCGAACTGCGAGGCCGACCACGGATACACCGGATCGGCCACCGCTGACGACCTGTCACTGCGGGTCAGCGAGGCGGGTGACGGCCCGGAGACGGTCGCCCAGGCCCTGGTGTTCGCCCGGGCGCTCTCCGACGCCACGATCAGCAACGGTCCGCGGGTCTGAGCCGACGCACCGGAAGCCAGGAAGTCAGCCTCTCACCCATGTCCTTCGCACCCGACGCCCACGACGCCTTCGAGATCCTCGACCCCGCCGCCGCCCCGGCCCCCCTGTACGGCGGCGGCTCGCTCTGTGACCTGCTGCCCTCGGTGGCGGCCGGACTCGGCGTGCCCGGCTTCACCGCCGCACTGCCGATCGCCCCGGCCGACCGGGTGGTGGTCTTCCTGGTCGACGGACTCGGCTGGGAGCTGCTGCTGCGCCACCCCGAGTACGCGCCGTTCCTCTCCTCGCTGATCGGCAGCTCGCTCGCCGGCACCGGCCGCCCGCTGACCGCCGGCTTCCCGTCCACCACCGCCACCTCGCTGGCCTCGGTCGGCACCGGGACCCCGCCCGGCCTGCACGGTCTGGTCGGCTACACGGTCGCGGTGCCGGGCGCCGGCCACCTGATGAACCAGCTGCGCTGGCAGCCGCCGGTCGCCCCGCACACCTGGCAGCCGTACCCGACGGTGTTCGAGCAGACGCACGCCGCCGGGGTGGCGACCGCCCAGGTCTCCTCGCCGCTGTTCGCCCAGACCCCGCTGACCCGGGTGGCGCTCTCCGGCGGCAGCTTCCTCGGCCGCACCACCGGCGAGGAGCGGATGGACCAGGCCGCCCGCTGGCTGGCCGAGCACGACCGCGCCCTCGTCTACACCTACGTGAGCGAGCTGGACGGCGCGGGGCACCGGTTCGGGGTGGACTCCGACGACTGGCGGATGACGCTGGACGCGGTGGACCGCCTGGCCCGCCGCCTGGCCGAGCAGCTGCCGCCGCGGTCGGCGATGTACGTCACCGCCGACCACGGCATGATCGACATCGCTCCGGAGGACCGGATCGACTTCGACGAGGACTGGGAGCTGGGCGCCGGCGTCGCCCTGCTCGGCGGCGAGGGCCGGGCCCGGCACGTCTACGCGGTGCCCGGCGCGGCCGCCGACGTGTACGCGGTCTGGAGCGAGGTGCTGGGCGACCGGATGTGGGTGGCCAGCCGGGACGACGCGATCGCGGCAGGCTGGTTCGGACCCTCCGTGGACGAGCGGGTCTACCTGCGGATCGGCGACGTGGTCGCCGCCGCCCGGGACGACGTCGCGGTGACCGCCTCCCGCAACGAGCCCGGCGAGTCCGCGATGATCGGTTTGCACGGCTCGATGACCCCGGTCGAGCAGTTCGTGCCCCTGCTCGAAGTCCGCACGTGAACCCCCTTGAAGTGAAAGGCCTTCGCACCACCCATGGCTGAACTGGTGTTCTTCTCGGGCACGATGGACTGCGGGAAGTCGACGCTCGCGTTGCAGATGGACCACAACCACGCCGCGCGCGGCCGGCAGGGGATCATCCTCACCCGCAACGACCGGGCCGGCGCGGCCACCATCTCCAGCCGGCTCGGCCTGCAGGCCGAGGCGGTCGAGGTGGCGGACGAATTCGACTTCCACGCCCACGTCGTGCACCGGCTCTCGGCCGGCGGCCGGGTGGACTACCTGATCTGCGACGAGGCCCAGTTCTTCGCCGCCGAGCAGGTTGACCAACTGGCCAGGGTGGTGGACGAACTCGGCATCGACGTGTTCACCTTCGGCATCACCACGGACTTCCGCACCCGGCTGTTCCCCGGTTCCCAGCGGCTGATCGAACTGGCCGACCGGGTGGAGGTCCTCCAGGTCGAGGCGCTCTGCTGGTGCGGCGCGCGGGCCACCCACAACGCCCGTACGGTGGGCGGCGTGATGGTGGTCGAGGGCGCCCAGGTCGTGATCGGCGACATCACGGTGCGCGAGGACGAGGTCGGCTACGAGGTGCTCTGCCGCCGGCACCACCGCCGCCGGCTGACCGCCGCCACCGCCCGCGTCTCGGTGCTCTCCCCGGACGTGCTGCCCTTCGAGGAACAGCAGGCCTGACCCGCTCCTACCGGAGCCCCGCCTGCAGCACCGAGAAGTGCCCGCCCTGCGGGTCCGCGAGTCGAGCCACCGGTCCGCGCCCGCTCTCGTGCGGCTCCAGCAGCACCCGCCCGCCCAGCCGGATCGCCCGACGGACCGTCAGTTCGACGTCCTGGACGGCGAAGTGGACTCGCCAGCGCGGCGGGTGGCCGCGCAGTTCGGCGCCGTGCCGGATGCCCGCCACCGGCCGGCCGTCCACCAGCAGCGCGGACTCGCCGCCGGCGGGTGCCACCGGCCGCCCGAGCACCGCGCCGTAGAACACCGCGGCGCCCTCCTCGTCCGGCGTGAGCAGCTCGGCCCAGGCCGGTCCGCCGGGCTCGGGTCCGGCCTCGCGGCCGATGTGCTCCTCGCCCTGCCAGAGGCCGAAGACCGCGCCGGAGACGTCGGCCGCGATCGCGAGCCGTCCGGCCCGCTCGGCCTGGAGCGGCCCGACCGCCACCGTTCCGCCGCACTCGTGCACCAGTTGGGCCGTCCGGTCGGCGCTGTCCACCGCGAAGTAGGTGGTCCACTGCACCGGGAAGCCGGGCACCGCGGCGACGCCGAGGCCGGCGACCGGCGCACCGCCCGACTCGGCCCGGACGTAGTCACCGAGCTCGGTGGGGCCGGGGGTGTACGTCCAGTCGAGCAGCTCGCCGTAGAACGCGCGGGCGCCGGCCAGGTCGTCGGTCATCAGGCTGACCCAGCACGGCGTGCCCTGGGCCAGCCGGAGTGTCACCGCGGGCATGCGGGCCTCCTCACGGGGCGGTCGGCGCACGGACCTGCGCACGTGAGGGTGATGGTTCCACCCTGGCGCGCGTCGAACCCTCGGGCCGCGCGGAAAGTCCGGCAAAGACCGCACAAAGAGCGTTGAGTTGGTGGTGCTGCGCGAGAATGACCGCCATGACGACCTCTCACGATGACTCCCCGCTGGTGTCGGTGGCCGGCCTGCGGGAGGCGCTCGCCTCGGCGCGTCCGCCCGTCCTGCTCGATGTGCGCTGGCAGCTCGGCGGCCCTCCCGGCATCGAGGACTACGCGGCGGGCCATCTGCCCGGTGCGGGCTTCGTCGCGCTGGACACCGACCTCGCCGCCCCGGCCGGGCCGCCCGGGCGCGGTGGCCGTCACCCGCTGCCCGACCCGGAGGAGTTGGGCGCCGCGCTGCGCCGCCTCGGGGTCCGCGCCGACCGTCCGGTGGTGGTGTACGACGGTGCGACCTCGCTGGCGGCGGCGCGCGCCTGGTGGCTGCTGCGCTGGGCCGGTCACCCGGACGTGCGGGTGCTGGACGGCGGGTTCGCCGCGTGGCAGGCGGCCGGGCTGCCGGTGACCACCGAGGTGGAGAGCCCGGAGCCGGGTGACTTCAAGCCGGTGCCCGGGCAGTTGCCGACGGTCGACGGGGACGGCGCGGCCGCGCTGGCCCGGACCGGTCTGCTGCTGGACGCGCGGGCGGGCGAGCGCTACCGGGGCGAGACCGAGCCGATCGACCCGCGGGCCGGCCACGTGCCGGGGGCGCTCTCCGCGCCGACCACCGAGAACGTCGGCCCGGACGGGCGGTTCCGGCCGGCCGCCGAACTGGCCGAGCGGTTCCGCGCGCTGGGCGCCGCCGAGCGGGAGACCGCGGTGTACTGCGGGTCCGGGGTGACGGCGGCCCACCAGATCCTCGCCCTGGCGGTGGCCGGGCTGCCGGCCGCGCTGTACCCGGGCTCGTGGAGCGAGTGGTCGAGCGACGAGAGCCGCCCGGTGGCGGTCACCGAGCAGCCCGGCTGAGAGACGGAACGGGAGAGGGGTGGCGGGCCGACCGCGAGGTCGCCCCGGAAGGCGGGGACCACGTCGAGCAGGCTGGTCAGCGAGTCACGGGACTCGGCGGTGGC
>NZ_JBVHHE010000021.1:0-128314 GCF_055561235.1 Kitasatospora sp. NPDC022856
CAACGGCTCCAACGCAGGACCACGACGACGCACCGGCACATCCGAAGAATCACTCACGCAAGATCTAACGACGGATCTCGGGCGCAGGACACTAGCCTGGTGGCGGGAGGCCGGTGAACCGGGCGTCGACCGTCTCGGTCTCACCGTCACCCCACGCGGTTGGCACGCCTGGCTCGACGATCCCGGTCAGGTGGTCTGACGGGTGGTCTGACGGCTGCGGTGGCGGGCCCCGGCCGTCGGGTGACGGCCGGGGCCGGGCCGTGTCAGCCGGTGGCCTCCGCGGCGAGGGTGCACAGGCGCTTGGTGGCGCGGGTGAGGGCGACGTACAGGTCGCGATCGCCGCCGGGGCGGGCGGCGGTGATGCCGTCCGGGTCGAACACGACGGCGGTGTCGAACTCCAGCCCGCGCGCCTGTGAGGCCGGCACCAGCCGGGCGTGCCGTTCGACGCCCGCGGCCGCGAGCTGCGCCGTCCGGTCGTCGGCGCAGATCACCCCGATCAACTCGCCGGGGTGCGTGGCGCCTTGCTCGCGCAGCTCCCGCAGGAGGGCGGTGACGAGCGACGCGCGGTCCGCGGCGAGGGTGCGCGGCACCTCGCCGTGCCGGATCGAGCGGATCGGTGTGCGGTCCGGGGCGATCCGGGCGAGCAGGTCCTCGGTGACGGCGAGGATCTCCTGGGTGGTCCGGTAGCTGACGGTCAGGGTGCGCAGGTCGTAGCGCCGTCCGAGGTCCGGGCCGAGCGCCTCCTTCCAGTCCCGGGCCACCGTCGCCGGGCCCGCCTGGGCGAAGTCCCCGACCAGGGTCATCGACCGGCCCGGGCAGCGGCGCACGATCATCCGCCACTGCATGGCGGTGAGTTCCTGCGCCTCGTCGACGACGACGTGCCCGAACGTCTGCTCCGGCGGGCCGTCGACCAGGCCGGCCGCCTCGTCGAGGAGCGGCACGTCGCCGTCCGTCCAGGGCGCCTCCGGCGTGCGCCGCAGCAGGGCCAACTGCCCGTCCGTGAACCGCTGCAGGTGCCCGGCCGGATCGTCGCCCTCCGCCAGCAGGGTGTGGACCACCTGGCCCGGCGTGAGCCGGGGCCACAGGTCTTCGACGGCCCGGTCGAGCGAGGCGTCGTCCAGCAGGTCGGCGCGGACGGCGTCGGCGTCGAACTCGTCGGCCCCGGTGGCCGGCGCGTCGTCGAGACCGAGGCGGCGCAGGTCCGCCGCGGCGGCCCGGTCGAGGTCGAGTCCGGTCAGCTCGGCGACCTGGGCGTCGATCTCCTCCAGCACCTCGGCGCCGCTGCGGGCCAGCTCGTCGACGAGGGCGTCGACCAGCAGCTCCTTGAACAGCCGGCGCGCCGGGTTGTGCGCGATACCGTTGCTCCGCGCCGACTCCCGGGCCCGGACGACCTCCGCCTCCGGGAGCCGGATCCACTCCCGGCCGACCCGGACCTCGAAGTCGCCGCCCGGGGCCTGCCGGGACCGGACCACGGCGGCCAGCGCGTCGGCGAGTACGGAACTCCCCTTGAGGCGCGCCACCTCGAAGGGGTCCGCCGCGCCCGCTGCGACGCCTGCCAGTTCCTCGCACGTCGCCAGGACGACGTCGTTCTCGCCGAGCGAGGGCAGCACCTGGGAGATGTAGTCGAGGAACCGCGCGTTCGGCCCCAGCACGAGCACACCGCGCTCGGCCGCCCTCGGGAACGCGTACAGCACGTACGCGGCCCGGTGCAGCGCCACCACCGTCTTCCCGGTGCCCGGACCGCCCTGCACCACCGTCACCCCGCGGTGCGGCGACCGGACGATCGCGTCCTGCTCGACCTGGAGCGTGGCGACCGCCGCCCCCATCCGGCCGGTCCGCCTGGCCTGGAGCGCCGCCGCCAACGGACCGTCACCGACCACGTCCTGCTCGGTCGGTGCGGAGCCGTCGAGCAGTTCGTCGCTCACCCCCACCACCGTCCGGCCCGTCAGCCGCAGATGGCGCCGTCGCCGCAGCCCCATCGGGTGCACCGGCGTCGCCTCGTAGAACGGCCGTGCGGCCTCGGCCCGCCAGTCCACCAGTACCGGCAGCTCATCGGAGTCCCGTTGCAGCCCCAGCCGCCCGATCCGCAGGACGGTCCCGTCCGCCAGGTCGATCCGGCCGAAGGCCAGCCCGTCCTCGGCCCCTTCCAACCGTCGCACCTCGCGCGCCAGTTGTCCGGCCGCCAAGTCCCTCTCGTACACCTCGCCCGCGCCGTCGGACGGCGCCGCGAGGACGCGCGCCAGCTGCTCCCGCACCCCGGCCAGCCGCTGGTCGAACAGGTCGCCCAGGGCGGAGACGTGCACCCGCTCAAGCTCCACCTCGCGGGCGGCAACCTCGTTGATCTGAGACAAGAAAGCCCTCTCGGCTCGATCCACCACTGTTTCGAGGCGCCACTATGCAGAGGGAATCCGGGAAAGTAAATATTGACCGAACCGGGTGGAATATGACCTCTGGTGCACACCACCGGGCCGACCTGCCGTTCCGGGGGAGGATGCCCTCGCCCCGTCGCCCGGTCGCGTGCTCGGCCGCGCCGGCCGGTCGAGGACTGCCGAGTGACTGCCAGTCCGACCAGGCGGTCGAGCCGGCGGTGACCTGCCGGATGTGCCGGATGTGCCGGATGCTGCCGCCGGTGAAGGGGGCGAAGACCTCCAGGCGGCCGTCGGTGTTCCGGGCGACGACCGGGGCTCCGGCGACACCGCCGACGAGCGGCCGCCAGTTCGACCAGCTCCCGTCGTCACCGGCGGTGTACTGCCAGCTGTGCCAGAGCGGCCCGCTCGCGCCGTCGTGGACGAAGATTTCCGAGCGGCCGTCCGCATTGCGCCCGACCCAGGAGAATTGGGCACGGCGGCGCGGGTTTCTGACTAGACATCGGGAGACCGGGAAGGCGACTGCCCAGGGCTCCGGCCGAGGCGCTCCCGGTCCGCGCGCTCCCCGTGCCCGAGGGCGCGCCGGAGAGGCGTCCGAGGGCGTCACGGCCGGTGCGCGCGTAACGTACAGGTGTCAACTACCTGCCGCCGGCCCGCACCGGGCCGGCCGGTCACCGGTCACCGGTCACCGGTCACGTAAGGGGAAGATCATGGAAGACCGAGCACTGGGCAGCCAGGGCCTGACCGTAGGCGTACAGGGTCTCGGCTGCATGGGGATGAGCGCCTTCTACGGCGCCACCGACGAGACCGAGTCCCTGGCGACCATCGACCGTGCGCTGGAGCTCGGCGTCACCCTGCTGGACACCGCCGAGAGCTACGGACCGTTCCGCAACGAGCAGCTGCTGGCCAAAGCGCTGCACGGGCGCCGGGCGGACGCGGTGGTGGCCACCAAGACCGGAGTGGAGCTCGCGGACGACGGTCGGGCGTCCGGGCTCAACGGCCACCCGGAGTACGTGCGGCGGGCGCTCGACCGGTCGCTGCGGCATTTGGGCACGGACTACGTCGACCTGTACTACCTGCACCGCATCGACCCCGGGGTGCCGATCGAGGAGACCGTCGGCGCGCTGGCCGAGCTGGTGGCCGCCGGCAAGATCCGCTACATCGGCGTCTGCGAGGCGTCCGCGCGGACCATCCGGCGTGCCCACGCCGTCCACCCGCTCACCGCCGTGCAGACCGAGTACTCGCTCTTCGAGCGCGGCATCGAGCACGACGGGGTGCGGGAGACGCTGCGGGAGCTGGGCATCGGTCTGGTCGCCTACTCCCCGCTGGGCCGCGGCTTCCTCTCCGGCGCGATCACCAGCCCCGACGACTTCGCCGCGGACGACTGGCGCCGGACGGATCCGCGCTTCCAGGGGAAGAACTTCGACCGCAACCTGGAGGTCGTGCGCGAGGTTCGCCGGATCGCCGCCGCCAAGGGCGTGACGCCCTCCCAGCTGGCGCTCGCCTGGGTCCGGCACCAGGGCGCCGTCGCCATCCCCGGCACCAAGCGCCGCAGCTACCTGGAGGAGAACGTCGCCGCGACCGAGGTGGCCCTCACCCCCGAGGACATCGCCGCGATCGAGGCGGTCGCACCCCACGGCGCGGTCACCGGCGACCGGTACCCGCCGGAGTACATGAAGACGCTCAACGGCTGACCGCCGGCCGACGGAGCCCGCGCTCCGGGGGTGTCAGCGCCACCAGGAGGGTGCGGCGGCCCGCGGCGTCCGGGACCAGGGGCGGGGTTGCCTGGGTGCGGCAGGGCCAGGCTCACCGGCCGCCGACAGGGTAGGAATGACCTCGTGCCGCCGGGCACCGCGGACCGCGGCCCGGCGATCCGATCCGCGTCGGATCGGCCCCGCGGGTGCGGTGCGGGACGCCCGGGCCTCCCGCACCGCACCGACGGAGCCGGCCTCCTCCTCCACCGGGTCGGGTCATGAGCGACAGCAGCAGTTCCTTGGGCGAGCACCTCCGAGCACGGCGCGAAGCCCTCCGGCCGCAGGGCGTGGGCCTGCCGGAGCACGGCCGCCGTCGGGTCCCGGGGCTGCGCCGCGAGGAGGTCGCGATGCTGGCGGGCGTGAGCGCCGACTACTACACGCGCCTGGAGCAGGGGCGCGAGACCAATCCCTCGCCCCAGGTCGTCGACGCCGTCGCGGCCGCCCTCCACCTCGACGGCGAGGCGCTCGACCACCTGCGCCGACTCGTCCGGGCACCCCAGGAACGCCGGGGCGCGCCCGCCGGGCACGAACGCGTCGGCCCCCAGCTGCGGCGACTGCTCGACAGCTGGCCCGACACGCCCGCCTTCGTCCTGGGGCCCGCCCTGGACGTCCTGGCGCACAACCGCCTCGCCGGCGCCCTGCACAGCGGGTTCCAGAGGTTCGACAACCTGGCCGGGATGGCCTTCCTCGACCCCGCCGGCCGCTCCTTCTACCGGGACTGGGAGCGCTCCGCGCACTCCTGCGTCGCCGAACTCCGCGCCGCCCACGGACACCACCCCGACTCGCCGCGGATCGCCGAAGTCGTCGCCACCCTGCGCGCGCGGAGCCCGGAGTTCGGCGAGCTGTGGGCCCGGCACGACGTGCGGGCCAAGACCCAGCAGTCGAAGCGGCTCGCGCACCCCGAGGTGGGCGCCCTGGAGATCGAGTTCTCCGCCTTCACCGTCAACGGCGCACCGCACCAGCAACTGGTCGTCTACCAGGCCGAACCCACCGCTGTCGCCGCCCTGGCCGGGCTCCGCGCCCGGGCCGGGCTCACCCCGGCGACGCGGGTGGCACCCGCCCGCGCGCTCAGCACCGGCTGACCCGGCGCCCCCTTCGCGGCACACCCCCGACCCCGCGTGCCCTCCCGCCACACCCGCAACCCGGCCCGCCTCCATCGAGGCGGGCCGGGTGTTCCGCATTCCTCGGCGCGGGTCGGCACCGCCGCGCGCCGCGGCGGGTGGGTGCCCGGCACCCGGGGACGGCGCGGCCTGGTTCCGGCCACGGCGGAGCAGCAGGCTGGCTCCGCGGCAGTCGCCGCACCCACCGCCGGAAGGGAACCCCGTGCACGTCCCCCACACCCGCCCCACCGCCGAAGACGCCGCCCTCGCCCGGATCCGGAGCCTGCCCGCCGACCGGCGGCGGATCCTGTTCACCGGCGCCACCGTCGTCACCATGGACCCGGCGCTCGGCGTCCTCGACCGGGGCGACGTGCTCGTCGAGGGTGACACCGTCGCCGCCGTCGGGCCCGGCCTGAGCGCGGTCGACGCCGTGGTCGTCGACGCCACCGGCACGATCCTCTGCCCCGGTTTCGTCGACACCCACCGCCACGCCTGGGAGGCCCAGTTGCGCCGGATCATGCCGGACGTCGACGACCTGGGCGGCTACGTCACCGCGACCCTGGCCGGTTACGCCACCGTCTACCGGCCCGAGGACATGTACACCGGGACCAGGCTGGCCGCCCTGACCGCGATCGACAGCGGTATCACCACCATGCTCGACTTCTCCCACAACTCCCGCACCGGCGGCCACTCCGACGCCGCCGTCCAGGCCCTCCTCGACACCGGCATCCGCGGCGTGCACGCCTCCATGGGCCCGCACTTCGGCACCTGGGACCAGCAGTGGCCCGGCGACCTCACCCGGCTCAGGGACCGCTACTTCGGCAGCGACGACCAACTGCTCACCCTGCGCCTGGCAGCCCTGGCCACCGAGGAGATCGCCGGCCCCGCGCTCGCCTACGGTCCCGAACTCGCCCGCGTCGCCGAGGACCTGGGCATCGGCGTGAGCGTGGACGCCGTCTTCGGCACGGCCTCCTCCGAGGCCGTGCTCCGCTGGGCGGAGCACGGCATCCTCGGCCCCGACGTCACCCTGATCCACGCCACCGGGCTCACCTCCGACGCCTGGAAGGCCATCGGGGAGACCGGCACCACCGTGGCACTCGCCCCCACCTCCGACGCCCAGATCGGCCTGGAGACCGCGATCCCCGCCGTGGACGAGGCCCTCGCCGCCGGCGTCCGCCCCGGCCTGAGCATCGACGTCGAAGTCGCCCTGGCCAGCGACATGTTCACCCAGATGCGGACCCTGCACGCCATCCAGCGAATGCGCGCCGTCAACGCCGCCCACGGCACCGACCGGCAGCCCTCCCGGATCACCACCCACGACGTGCTGGACTTCGCCACCCTCCAGGGCGCCCGCACCAACGGCCTCGCCGCCGTCACCGGCTCCCTCACCCCCGGCAAGAAGGCCGACCTGCTGGTGGTCCGGGCCGAGGACCTCAACAACATGCCGCTCAACGACCCGATCGGCACGCTCGTCCTCGGCTCCGACGCCCGCAACATCGCCGCGGTCCTGATCGACGGTGAGCCCCGCAAGTGGAACGGACACGTCCTCGACGTCGACCTGACCGCCCTGCGCGCCGACGTCCACGCCTCCCGCGCCCACGTGCTGAGCGCCCCGCCCACGTCCTGAGCGCCCCTGAGGCCCGGGGGGCACGTCACCACACCGCCGGTGACGTGGCCGGGG
Organism: Kitasatospora sp. NPDC022856; assembly: GCF_055561235.1. Taxonomy (NCBI): domain Bacteria; kingdom Bacillati; phylum Actinomycetota; class Actinomycetes; order Kitasatosporales; family Streptomycetaceae; genus Kitasatospora; species Kitasatospora sp. NPDC022856. Next base: position 6,902 of record NZ_JBVHHE010000021.1, read on the forward strand.
CCGGTCCCTCACCGGCCGCCGACGAGCGGCTCAGGCGACGAGCGGCTCGGGCGACGACGACCGCCTCCGGCCGACCCGAGCAGCGCACCGGCCGGGCACCGTCGGGAGACGGCCCTTCCTCGGGAGAGGGCCTTCCTCAGGCGGGTTCCGCCGAGCCGGTGAGCCGGAGCTTGCGCTGGGCGCGCTGGTAGAAGGTGGTGCGGCCGAGCCGGACGACCCGCGAGGCGGCGGGGAGCATCGTCACCTCGACGACGTCGCCCGGCCGGACGCGGCCGACCAGCAGGCCGTCGGCCTCGATGGCGAGGTCCCCGCTGTGCGGCAGGACCTCCAGGGCGAGCCGCTCCCCAGCGGAGAGGAACACGGACCGGTTGAACGCCGCGTGCGGGGCCACCGGCGTCACCAGCAGGCCCTCGGCGTTGGGGGAGACGATCGGCCCGCCGGCGGAGAAGCTGTACGCCGTGGAGCCGGTCGGCGTGGCCACGACGACGGCGTCGGCGGTGTACGACACGAAGGGCTGCCCCTGGACCCGGACCGCCACGGCCGCCGACCTGTGCCCGGGGCTGCGCAGCAGCACCACGTCGTTGAGCGCCGTCTCCCGGGAGTCACCGAACGTGGCCTGGACACCGGAGCGGGACTCCACGGTGAACCGCAGATCGTCGATCGCGTCGAGGGCGTCCGGCAGCTCCGGGATGTCGACCTCGGCGAGGAAGCCCAGCCGCCCGACGTTCACGCCCAGCACCGGGACCCGGCTCCCGGCGACCAGCCGCATCGCGCGCAGCATCGTGCCGTCCCCGCCCAGGCTGATCAGCAGATCGGCGGTGGCGGCCATCTCCTCGGCCCCGACCGCCACGGCGTCGCACCCGATCCGGGCCACCTCCGCCGTCAGTCCGAGGACCTTGGCGTCCCGCGCCCGGCTCCAGCGGACCACGGTGGCCACGGTGGGTGCGCTGGTCCGTTCGGGGTGGAGCACCAGCCCCACCGTGCCGATGAATCCCATCCCGGACCTCCTCGATCCCGATCGGCCCGCCTCGCTCCTCCCAGCATCCACCCGGACCGGGGGCGACGTCACCGCGACCCGGGCCGGCGCCCCCGGCACGCCGCCCCGGGCGGCCACGGTGCGTCATCGGTCGGGCGCCCGTCCCGTCCGCGATGATCGGGCGATGACCCTTCCGCTCCCCGCCGGCAGCCGCACCACGACCAGGCTGATCACCGCCGCGACCCTGCTGTTCGTGGCCTCGGAACCCGCACCGGCCGTCACCGGCCCCGCAGGCCCGGAGTCCGGCCGCTGCTCCTCGGTGGCCCACTCCCGGCCCGCCGAGGAGCTGACCCGCGCGATCACCCGCGTGGTGTCGGAGCGTCACAGCACCGTCGCCGTCGCGGTCGAGGACCCGGGCACCGGGCTGTCCTGCGCGGTCCGGGCCCGCGAGCGGTTCGACTCGGCCAGTGTCATCAAGGTGACGATCATGGGTGCGGTGCTGCGCCGCGCCCAGGACGAAGGGCGCGCGCTGACGCCGTTCGAGGAGGACAACCTGCGGCCGATGATCGTCCAGTCGGACAACGACGCGGCCACCGCCCTCTGGCGGGACCTGGGGCGGGCGCGGCTGGCGGAGTTCCTGCGCCTCTCCGGCATGGCGGACACCGTCCTCGCGGACGGCGACCGGTGGGGGCGCACCCAGATCACCGCCGGAGACGAGATGAAGCAGCTCGCCGTCTTCGCCGCACCGGGCCCGGTGCTCACCCCGGAGCACCGCGCGTTCGGCCTGGACCTGATGAACCAGGTCGAGGAGGACCAGGCCTGGGGCGCCCCGCTCGGCGCCCCCGACGGCACCACCGTCCACGTGAAGAACGGCTGGGCGCCGCGGGAGCGCCACGCCTGGCACGTGCACAGCCTCGGGATCTTCACCGACCCGGGCGAGCCGTACCGCATCGCGATCCTCACCCGGGACAACCCCAGCGAGGAGTACGGGATCGACACCGTCCAGGCGGTCGCGCAGGTCGTCCACGCCGCCCGGGTGGCGGCGAGCCGGTGACCGACCGCCGCCCTCGATCGCCTTCGTGGTCCGTGCGGCGCCCCCGTTGGATCCGGCGGCGAAGACGACGGCGTCGGCGTTCCCGAAGGCCTCCGCCAGCTCCGGCACGGACGGTCCGGCGAGGTGTCCGACCAGCGCGTGGACACCCGGCTCGGCGAGCTCCGCCCGCTGTTCCTCATGGCGTACGAGGCCACGGACGGTGTCGCCGCTGGCGAGCGGCTCCCGCGTGAGCAGGGCGCCGACCTTGCCCGTGATACCGAGGATGAAGACGTCCACCACGAAGGCTCCGATCGTTTCGGCAGGTCGGTCCGGGGGAGGGGCATCCGGCAGCGCCCGGGGGTCCTGGGCGGGCGTCAGACGAAGGCGCCGATGCCCGTCGCGGCGCGGCCGACGATCAGGGTGTTGATCTCCCGGGTGCCCTCGTAGGAGTAGAGCGCCTCGGCGTCGGCGACGAAGCGGGCGATGCTGTAGTCCAGCACGATGCCGTTGCCCGCCAGCAGCTCGCGGCCCCAGCCGACGGTCTCCCGCATCCGGCTGGTGCAGTACGCCTTGGCCAGCGCGGAGTGCTCGTCCCGGAACGTGCCGGCGTCCTCCAGCTGCGCCAGCCGCACCACCATGCCCAGGCAGGCGGTGGCGTTGCCGAGCATCCGCACCAGCAGGTCCTGGACGAGCTGGAAGCGGGCGATCGGGCCGCCGAACTGCTCGCGCTCACGGGTGTAGTCCAGGGCGATCCGGTAGGCGCCCAGCATCACCCCGACCGCCTCCCAGGCCACCCCGCTCCGGGTGTGCCGCAGCACGTCGGCGGTGTCGCGGAAGCCCTCCGCCCGCTGCAGCCGGTCCGCTTCGGGGACCAGGCACTCGGTGAGCACCACGTCCGCGTTCTCCACGGTGCGCAGGGCCATCTTGTTCTCGATCCTGGTGGCGGTGAAGCCGGGGTTGTCACCGTGCACCACGAAGCCCAGGACGTGGCCGCTCTCCTCGTCCTTGGCCCAGACGACCACCAGGTCCGCGAAGGTCGCGTTGCCGATCCAGCGCTTGGCGCCGTTGAGCACCCAGGTGTCGCCCTCCCGCCGGGCGGTGGTGCGCAGCCCGGCGGCGACGTCGGAGCCGCCCTGCGGCTCGGTCAGCGCGAAGGCGCCGATCTGCTCCATCCGGGTCATCGCCGGGAGCCAGCGCTCGCGCTGCTCCGGCGAGCCGCAACGGGCGATGCTGCCCATCGCCAGCCCGGCGTGGACCCCGTAGAAGGTCGACAGGGAGGCGTCCACCCTGGCCATCTCCAGGGCGATGAAGCCGTTCAGCAGGCTGCTGGCGGGATTCTCCCGGTAGGCGAGGCCGCAGATGCCCAGCTCGGCGTAGCGGGGGATCAGGTGGTGCGGGAACGCGGCCCGGCCCCACCACTCGTTGGCGTGCGGGGCGACCTCCTGCCGCAGGAAGTCACGGACCCGCCGCAGCACCTCGGCCTCCTCGGGGACCAGCAGGTCCTCGAACCGGTACAGGTCCTCGACCAGTACGTCGTCGGTCATGGGTGTGCTCCTCGGCTCGGTGACGACAGGGGCGGCGACATCGGTGCCGCCACCGTGCCCCGCCTACCCCTTGATCGCCCTCCAAACGCAGCCCGGCGGACGGGTGACCCCGTACGGCACCGGCCCGGCCGCGGTCGACGTGCGGGAGGCGCGGATGCCGGCGGGCCGCCTCACGGCTCCTGGGCGCGGCCCGCGGCGGCGGCCCAGGCGAGGCCGATCACCACGGCGAGCACCATCAGCACCGCGCCGAGCCCGATGGACGTCCAGCCGCCGCTGGTCAGGCTGTTCAACTGCTCCTGGTAGGTGGAGTCGTGGGGCTCGGGCATGCCCTCGGAGAACGAGCCGGTGACCTTGGGGTGACAGACGTCGCCCGGCACCATCGGTTTGCCGTAGCAGGTGGGTACGGCGGTGTTCAGCTTGCTGACGCCGGACAGGATCAGGCCCGCCCCGCCGGCGAGTACGAGCAGCAGGATGACGAATCCCATGACCGGTGCGGACCCCCGTCCCGGCGCTGCCGCCGAACCGGCGCGCCCTCGTTCGCTTCGACGCGGCACCCGGCCCGGCCGGTTCCGCTGCCCGGCGGGTTCCTCGCCCCGACCGGGTTCCCCGCCTCGCCCGGCTCCCGGCCCGGGCGGGCGGGTTCAGCCGTGGGCCGCCTTGCCGTCGGCGGCGATCGCCGCCAGTCCCTTGTCGGTCGGGCCGTAGATCCGCCCGCCGCCCGCCCAGTACGGCACGGGGGTCGTCGAACCTCCGTTGGGGTGGAACCCGAAGGTCCAGCGGGGTGCGCCGGTGGCCGGGTCCAGCGCCCAGACCTTGCCGTGGACCCAGATGTAGACGGTGCCGTCCGCGTAGTGCGCCGCCATGTCGAGGAGCGGCGCGCTCGGCAGCGAGCCCGACCAGTGGACGGCGCCGGTCCGGGCGTCGAAGGACTGGACGACCACCACTCCCTTCGCGTAGTGCGATCCCACGGCGAAGACGGCGGTGCCGTCGGGGCTCGCCACGGCGCTCCGGAAGTTCCACTCCCCGGCCGACTGCCACACCACCTTGCCGTCCGCCGGGTCGACCGCGTACAGCCGGTCGGCGAGGTGGAGGAAGTAGCCGCCGGCCGAGGTGTGCGGGCCGTCGGCGAAGTAGGGCAGCCCGGGCACGAGGGCGCCACTGCCGGGGGCCGGCTGCTCCCAGAGGCTCTTTCCGCCGTTGCCGGTGTCGAGCGCCTCCAGCTTCCCGGTCCTCCGGTAGGTGGTGAGGTCCATCGCGTAGGTCTCGAACAGCAGGCGGGTCCCGGCGGACGGGACGGCGAGCCTGGAGTTCTCCAGGACGTCGTGCGGGCGCACCAGTTGCCACCGGAGCCGGCCCGTGGCCGGCTCCACCGCCCAGACGAAGGCCGCCGCGTAGGTGACCGGTGCGGTCGGGTCGGCCAGGTGGAAGGTGCCCTTCGCCTCGCCGGCGACGTAGACGAGGCCGTCGAGGAGGCCGACCACCGAGGCGGACGGCGAGACGTGCAGGTCCGGCGGGGAGAGGGTCCAGGCGGCGGCGCCGGTCGCGAGGTCGACGGCCTTGAGGGCGTACGTCAGGTTGCCGGGGCCGCCGTAGCCCATCAGGTAGGCCATGGTGGCGTCGACGGCCACCGGGCGGTCGCCGAGGCCGGCGCCGGACGGCGAGGTGTAGTTGGTCAACGGCCCCCAGCGGGTCTGCCCGGCGCGGTCGACCGCCCACACGCCCGTCATCCCGGCGGCCACGACGGTGTCGCCGCTCCCGGTCAGCGCGATCACCGGTTCGACCAGCGGAGCCGTCCAGAGCGGGGTGGCCACCACGTCCGTGTCCAGCGAGCGCGAGGAGTCGGTCGGGTCGGCGGCCGGCGCCGTCGCCGGCGGGCCACCGGCACCGGGGGTCTTCGGCTTCTCGGGCGCGCCGCCGCCGGTGAGGAACACCGTGCCGCCGCCGGCCGCGGCCACCACGACCCCGCCGGCCAGGCCGAGCAGCAGCTTGCGGCGACCGGGCCGGGGCCGGACGTCGACCGGTCCGAGCCGCACCGTCTGCCGCGCGGTCGGCGGCGAGTCCGGGCCCGCCGCCGGCTGCCCGGGCGGCAGGGGCGGCAGGGGAGACAGCCCGGACGGCGGCTGGGCCGCCGCGGCGGACGACGGGGCCATCACGGCCGCCGCCTCCTCGATCGCCGCGACCAGCGCGGGGTGCAGCCACGTCCCCGGGGTCAGCGGTCCCGCGCCCTGGGAGGCGGCGAGCTGCTGCGGCGTCGGCCGGTCGCCCGGGGCCTTGGCCAGGCAGGCGGCGACCAGCAACCGAACTCCGGCGGGCACCGCCGTGAGGTCCGGCTCCTCGTGCACCACCTGGTACAGGACCTGTAGCGGATGCCCGCCGCCGAACGGCGCGGTCCCGCCGGTACCGGCGTAGGCCAGCGTCGAGCCGAGCGAGAACACGTCGCTCGGCGGGCCCGCCCGCTCGCCGCTCGCCTGTTCCGGCGACATGAAGGCGGCCGAGCCGAGGACGGTGCCCTCGGCGGTCAGTGCGGTGCCGTCGGCCGCCCGGGCGATGCCGAAGTCGATGACGTGCGGCCCGTCCAGCGCCAGCAGCACGTTGCTCGGCTTGAGGTCCCGGTGGGTCAGCCCGGCGGCGTGGATGTTCCTCAGTTCCTCGGCTATCCCGGCCGCCAGGATGCGCAGCACGTGCTCGGGGAACGCGCCGACCAGCCGGACCGCCTCGTCCAGCGCGATCCCGGGCACGAAGGCGGTCGCCATCCAGGGCACGGGCGCGTCGGTGTCGGCGTCCACGACCGGGGCGGTGAACGCGGAGGAGGCCGCCCGGGCCGCGTTCACCTCGGCCCGGAAGCGGGCGCGGAACCCCGGGTCGGCGGCCAGTTCGGGCCGGACCACCTTGACCGCGACGGTCCGGCCGCCCGCCGACCGGCCGAGGTAGACCACCCCCATGCCCCCGGCGCCCAGCCTGCCGAGCAGGGCGTACGGGCCGATCCGGGTGGGGTCGGCGGGTTCCAGCCGGCGCATGCTCAGGCCCCTTTCGCGGGCAGCGAGGTGATCGTCCGGGTCGTCGTGTCGGAGACGCAGAGCCGTCCGGCGCCGGCGCTCCAGGCCAGCTTCGTGGCGTCCCGGCCCTTGAGCCCGGAGTACTTCCAGCGGGCCTTGCCGTCGGCCGGGTCGAGCGCCCACAGCACGGCGTCGGCGCCCATCCGGTAGAGGTTGCCGTCGGCGCGGAGCAGGCGGGCCCCGAGGAAGGGGGCGTCGGGGGAGTCGGGCGGCAGCGGGGTCCGCCAGCCGGGGCGGCCGTTCGCCGGGTCCACGGTGCCGATCGAGCAACCGCCGTCCCCGTCCCGCCAGAGGAGGTAGAGCAGGCGGCCGTCCTCGCTGGTGGCGAAGCCGTCACCGAGCTTCGAGGCGCCGACGACGCCGCTCGCCGTCCACGCCGGGCCGCCGGTGTCCGGGTCCAGGGCGGTCAGCGTGCCGTCCTTGTCCGGGGCGAGCACGTACCTCCCGGCGGTTCCGAGACCGAACGCGGCGAGCCTGCGTTCCCAGACGGTCCCGCCCTTCGCGTCCAGGGCCTTCAGCTGGTCGAGGTCGGAGACCACGATCCGGTCGTCCGTCGGCACCGTCGACTGGAGCAGCATGGTGTCCTCGCCGTGGAACCAGAGGCTCTGCCGGGTGGCGAGGTCCACCGCCCAGACGTGGGTGCCGGCCGGGACGAGGTCACCGTGGTCGTTGCCGTCGCCGAAGCCGAGCCAGTAGGCCTTGCCGGCGCGGATCCCGGCGAAGGAGAGGACGCCCGCCGCGTTCTTCCGGCCCTGCGGCAGCCGCCAGTCGAGTCTGCCCTCGGCCAGGGTGAACGCCAGGAGCTCGGGCGCCGTGGGTGACCCTCCGATGGCGTAGAGCCGGTCGCCGTCGAGCCCGGCGACGGACCGCGGGGTGGTCGGGTCGATCGCGAAGGCGCCGCCCACGGTGGCGCCGTCCACCGTCCACTTGGTGCGGCCGGTGTCGTCCACCCCCCAGATGTTGAGGATGGAGACGCCGACCACCACGCCGTCCGCGGAGAGCACCTGGGGACAGGGGTTCGGCTGGGTCGCCTGCCAGCTCGGCCCGATCTCGGGCACGTCGGCGCCCGAGGGGCGGACGGGGGCGGACGGCGTGCTGCCGCCCGTGCTGCCGGCCGTGGCGCCGCGGCCGCCCCGGTCGTTCAGCAGCGCGATCGTGGTGGCGGCCCCCGCCGCCGCGAGCACGCCGCCGCCGACGCCGAACAGCACCGTCCGGCGGCTCGGGCGGCGGGCGGGCACCGCGTCCTCGGGCGGCCGGCCCCCGGGGCCGGGGTCGGCGGGCAGCGGAGTCGTCGCGGGGGGAGCGCCGGGCGGGCCCGGGTCCGGGAGGGGCAGGGCGGTCAGCACACCGCGTGCGGCGATCACGTCCGTCGCGACGGCCGGCGGGAGCCAGCCGTCCGCCGGGTCCGGGCGGCCGATCCGCTCCACCAGCTCGACCAGTTGGCGCGGTGTCGGGCGGTGGTTCGGGTTCTTTGCGAGGCACCCGGCGACCAGGTGCCGGATCCCGTCCGGGAGGCCGCTCAGGTCCGGGTCGGTGTTCACCACCCGGAACAGCACCGCCGCGCCGGCGCCGTCGCCGAACAGCCGGGTGCCGAGCGCGGCGTAGGCGACCGTCGAGCCCAGCGCGAACACGTCGCTCGCCGGGGTGAGCGGCTCGCCCAGCGCCTGTTCCGGCGACATGTACGGCGCCGACCCGATGACCGCGCCGGTCGTGGTCAGCCCGGTGCCGTCGGCCGCCCGGGAGATCCCGAAGTCGATGACGTGCGGCCCGTCCAGTGCCAGCAGCACGTTGCCGGGCTTCAGGTCACGGTGGATCAGCCCGGCCCGGTGCACCTCGGTTAGCGCCTCCGCCAGCCCGGCGGCCAGCGTCCGCACGGTCACCCCGGGCAGCGGGCCGTGCCGGGCCACCGCGTCCTGGAGCGGGACGCCGACCACGAACGCGGTCGCCATCCAGGGCGTGGCGGCCTCGGTGTCGGCGTCCACCACCGGGGCGGTGAACGCCCCGGAGACCTGCCGGGCCGCCGCGACCTCCTGCCGGAAGCGCGCCCGGAAGGACCCGTCCCCGGCCAGCTCCGGCCGCACCACCTTGACCGCGACGGTCCGCCCGCCGGCCGACCGCCCCAGATACACCGCGCCCATGCCGCCGGCCCCGAGCCGCCCCATCAGCGTGTACGGCCCGGCCTGACGTGGGTCCCCGGCCCCGAGTCGCTCCAACGTGTCCCCCTCCCGTGAGCCCTCACAGGCTAGGGGGAACGGTGGGGTCATGACAGGCGATCACCGGTTTCCCGCAGGAACCCGATCCGGCCGGCTGCTCACGGGCAACCGGCGATCGTCATGGGCGTGCTCCTGGAACTCGGTCGAGCAGGGGAGAGGAGGGGAGGAGCCGGGACCGCGTCAGGACGCCGGAGCGCCGAACCACCGGTCGGCGGCGGAGGCGAGCGACTTGCGGTCGGGGTCGTGGCCGTCCGCCCACGCGACGGTGCCGTCGGGCCGGACGAGTACGGCGCCGAACCCGAGGTCGTTCGCGGCCGGCCCGGCCGCGTACCGGATCCGGCTCTCCCGGTCCCCGGCCACCTCGCGCAGGTGCCGGTCGACCGTGAAGTCGAGCAGGACGCCCCGGCCGTCCCGCAGCAGCTCGCCGAGGCGGGTGCCGTCCCCGAGGAGGAAGTCCGGGGCGCTGCGGCCGACCAGCGGGTTCTCGTCGCCGAGGTCGTAGCGGACCGAGGCGCCCGATATCCGCTCGAACACGAAGGTCGCTCCGTCACGGGTGCCGATCAGCTCGCGCACCACCGCCTGGATCGCCCGCCCGTGCGGGTCCGGCCGCATGGCCGCCACCTGGGCGCGCGTCCAGTCGAGCACCGCGGCGCCGACCGGGTGGCGCTCCCGGGTGTAGCTGTCGAGGAGTCCGTCCGGCGCGTGCCCGCGCACGGTCGCCGCGAGCTTCCAGCCCAGGTTCACGGCGTCGCCGATGCCGGTGTTGAGCCCCTGGCCGCCCAGCGGGGAGTGGATGTGCGCGGCGTCGCCCGCGAGCAGGACGCGCCCCTGCCGGTAGGTCGTCGTCTGCATCGCCCGGTCGGTGAAGGTCGACACCAGGTCGACCTCGCCCAGCGTCACGTCCGTCCCGGAGACCCGGCGCAGCACCGACTGGAGGTGCGCGCGGGTGGGCGGCTGCGAGCGGTCGAACGCGCCGCCGTCGAAGTCCATCATGGCGAGGTGGCCCTTGCCGGGCATCCGGACGTACAGGCCCGTCGGCGTGAGGTTGAAGCCGAAAGCCAGCTCCTCGGGATCGGCCAGGGTGGCGCGCATCGAGTAGCCGGTGAGCTGCGGCCCGGTGCCGACGAAGTCGAAGCCCGTGAGCCGGCGCACGGCGCTGCGTCCGCCGTCGCAGCCGACCAGCCAGCGCGCCGGGTACGCGTCCTCGCCCGCCCGGGCCACCACGCCCTCGTCGTCCTGGGTGACCGCCGAGACCGTGACGCCGCGCCTGATCTCCACGCCGAGTGCGGTCGCCCGCTCGGACAGCAGCCCCTCGACCACGTCGAGGGACGCCATCATGCTCTCCGTGGCCGAGCCGGGAAGCCGGAACGGCAGGGCGGCGACGTCGATCCTGGCCGGGTCGAGCATCATTCCGCCGAAGTGGCCGCCCAGGCGCGGCCGGGCCGACCCGGGCGCGTCGTCGAGACCCGCGGCCTTCCGCAGCCGGTCCAGCAGCCCCCGGCGGTGGAACGCCTCGGCCGACGCGGTGTTGAGGCCCCGGCTCCCGAGCGGCGCCGCCCGCCAGGGGGAGCCGGGCTCGGCCTCCCGTTCGAGAACCAGGACCGAACAGCCCGCGAGGCCGAGCTCACAGGCGAGGAACAGACCGACCGGGCCGGCGCCCACGATTACCACGTCATGCACGGGAACTCCCCTCCGAAGCCTGAACCCTTCAGGCACTCCGAGGTTCCACCGGGCCACTGATGGATCGCACACAGCTCACTGACACGGCATCACAGGCCGCTGACAGCAAGCCTGCACGGGCGGGCGATCCAGGCGGTGCGCGGGCAGCACGACCGGCAGGAGGGGGCGGCCGCGGCCGGCGCGGTGTGGCGCGGGGGCAACCGCGGCCGGCGGGAGGCGGCCCGGTCAGGCGCCCTCGACGGTCTCGGTGCGGTGGACGCGCAAACCCCGGCGCAGGTAGTTGCCCAGCGCGGTCGGGTGGTCGTTCGAATCGGTGTGCAGCCACACCCTGCGGACCGACTCCGCCTCGAACGGCTCGGTCGCCCAGGCCTGCCGCAGGGCGAGGGTGAGCGCGTGGCCGCCGAGCCCCTGCCCGACGTACTCCGGCAGGAGCCCGAAGGTGACGATCTCCACCTCCCCGCCGGCCTGGGGCTCCAGGGCGGCGATCCCGGCCGTCGTGCCCGACAGTTCGACCAGCCAGTACTGGCGGTGCGGGTGCGCCCGAGCCAGCTCCGCCCACTGCTGGTCGGTCCGGCTGGAACTGCGCCAGCCGTACGCGGCCCCGACCCGGGCCTGGACCGAACGCACCAGCGCCGACAAGCCCTCCTCGCGCCGGAGCTCCATCCCGGGCACCGCCCGACCCGGCGTCAGCTCCTCGCGACCGGTCATCTCCAGATACGTGACGATCTTTCCCATCCCGGCACGCTACCGGGCCGGGCGCCGCTCCCGCACCGGAGGGCGCGAGCACCACGGGCCGCCCGGGGCCCGGGGCCCGAACCGGGGGCCGCGGTAGGCACCGTAGGCCTCGGACGTCATGATGGACCGGATTCTCCGGCAGCCCCACCGGACGACCCTCACCCTGCGACCGACGGCACCCTCCTGGAGACGACATGAGTCCCGCCCCGCTTCCCCTGCTGCTGCCGGACGGCCGGCCCGCCGCCGGCGCCTGGACGCTGGACCCGGCGCTGACCCACCTCAACCACGGCTCCTTCGGCGCCGTCCCGGAGGCCGCGCAGCAGGAGCAGCAGCGGCTGCGCGCCGAGATGGACCGGGCGCCGGTGGTGTGGTTCCCGGCCCTGCCCGGGCGGGTGGCGGCCGCCCGGTCGAAGGTCGCGGACTTCCTGCGGGTCGACCCGCGCGACCTCGCCCTCGTGCCCAACGCCAGCGCGGGCGCGAGCGTCGTGTACGGCAACCTCCCGGCCCGGCCCGGCGGCGAGGTGCTGGTCACCGACCACGGCTACGGCGCCGTCACCATGGGCGCCGAGCGGCTGGCCCGCCGCTGGGGCGGCAGCGTCCGGACAGCACGGGTGCCGCTTGACGCCACGGCCGAGGAGGCCTGCGCCGCGGTGCTCGCCGAGGTCACCGACCGGACCGCGCTGATCGTCCTCGACCACATCACCTCGGCCACCGCCCGCTGGATGCCGGTGAAGGAGATCGGAGCGGCGGCCCGGGAGCTGGGCATCCCCCTGCTGATAGACGGGGCCCACGTACCGGGCCTGGCCGAAGACCCCCTGGCCGGGCTGGAGTTTGACGTCTGGGTCGGCAACCTGCACAAGTTCGGCTGCTCCCCGCGCGGCGCCTCGGCCCTGGTGGTCCGCAGCGAACTCCGTCACCAGCTCTACCCGTTGATCGACTCCTGGGCGGCCGAAGCCCCGTTCCCCGAGCGCTTCGACACCCAGGGCACGATCGACGCCAGCAGCTACCTGGCGGCCCCGGAGGCGCTGGGCTTCATCGAGCGGACCTGGGGCTGGGCGGCCGCCCGCGACTACCTGCGCGAGCTGGCGGACTACGCCGAACGCATCGTCGGCGAGGCCGTCACGAAGCTGACCGGCGAGAGCGCCGCCGTCGACGTCGGCATGCCGGTGAACGCCCTGCGGCTGGTCCGGCTCCCCGACGGCCTGGCCGCCACCCGACTCGAAGCCGACGCCCTGCGCGACCGGGTCGCGGCCGAGCTGGGCGTCGAGGCCGCGTTCACCAGCTTCGACGGCGTCGGCTACTTCCGCCTCTCGACCCACGTCTACAACACGGCCGCCGACTACGAGGACTTCGCCGAACGCTGCGTCCCCGTGCTCGGCAGCTGGGCCCGCGGTACGGCGGAGCGGCACTGAGCCGGCCTCCGACGGGAGGCCGCCACCTCCCGTCGGAGTCCTCCGAGCCGCCGGGGACGGAACCGGCGGCTCGGGGGAGCACCGAGGCCGGCCGCCCGGCCCGGCTCCGTACACTGGCGGGCATGGCGTGCCGCATCAGTGAGCTGGTCATCGACTGTGCCGACCCCGAGCAACTCGCCGCGTTCTGGAACGAGGTCCTCGGTTACGTCGAACTCGGCCGGGAGGCCGACGGGAGCATCGAGATCGGGCCGCCCGGCGTCGGCTTCGGCGGCCCGCAGCCCACCCTGGTCCTCAGCCCCAGTGGTGACCCCCGGCCGGGGAGGAAGCTCCGGCTGCACATCGACGTCAGCCCCACCGACCGGGACCAGGACGCCGAACTGGCCCGGCTGCTCGCGCTCGGCGCCAGGCCCGTCGACATCGGCCAGACCGGCGCCGAGGACTGGCACGTGCTGGCCGACCCGGAGGGCAACGAGTTCTGCCTCCTGCGCACCCGGCTCCAGCCCCGCTGACCGCTGAGCGACCGCCCGCGGCGCTGCGCTGTCCGGGTGTGGTCCGGGCGAGGTGGCGGTGCGGTCCGCGTGTGCTCCGGGTGAGGCCCACGGAAGGACCCGGCGAGCCCCGGGAGGCCGAAGGCGCGCGGCCAGACCGTGCAGGATCCGGGAACCCCGGGAGAATCGGAGGCGGACCGGTTCGGCCGCGCGTCGGCCGCCCGGTTCCGCCGATTCCACCGGCCGTACCCGTACCGCCCAGTGCAGAGGAGCACCCCATGCCCGACTTCCGCCCGGAGCACGATCGCCTGGTCGTCAGGCCGATCGGGGAACCCGCCGCCGACGCCGACACCCGTACGGGCGAGGTGGTGGCGGTGGGACCCGGCCGGCCGCTGGAGAGCGGCAAGCCGCACCCGGTGGACGTCAAGGTCGGCGACCGGATCGTCTTCGCCACGTTCTCGGGCTCGGAGATCGAGGTCGCGGGGGAGCGTTACCTGGAGGTCCCCGAGGACGAGGTCCTCTCGCTGTCCGCCGAGTAGGAGCCCGCCGAGGAGGAGAAGGTCATGACCGAGCAGTCGAAGGCCCGGATCGGCGTCACCGGACTGGCCGTGATGGGCCGCAACCTGGCCAGGAACTTCGCCCGCCACGGCTACCGCGTCGCCGTGCACAACCGCACCCGGGCCAGGACCACCGCCCTGCTGGAGGAGTTCGGGCACGAGGGCGAGTTCGTCCCGGCCGACTCGCCGGAGGCGTTCGTCGCGGCGATCGAACGCCCGCGCATGATCGTCGTCATGGTCAAGGCCGGGGAGCCGACCGACGCGGTCATCGACGAACTCGTCCCGCTGCTCGACGAGGGCGACGTGCTGGTGGACGGCGGGAACGCCCACTTCCTCGACACCCGACGGCGGGAGGCCGCCCTGCGCGGGCGCGGGCTGCACTTCGTGGGCAGCGGCATCTCCGGCGGCGAGCAGGGCGCGCTGGAGGGCCCCAGCATCATGCCGGGCGGCACGGCGGATGCGTACCGGCTGCTGGGACCGCTGCTGGAGGACATCGCGGCCCGGGTCGACGGCAAGCCCTGCTGCACGCACGTCGGACCGGACGGCGCCGGCCACTTCGTCAAGATGGTGCACAACGGCATCGAGTACGCGGACATGCAGCTGATCGCCGAGGCCTACGACCTGCTGCGGCACGTCGCGGGCCTGCAGCCGCCGCAGATCGCCGAGGTGTTCCGAACCTGGAACGGCGGGCGGCTGGAGTCCTACCTGATCGAGATCACCGCGGACATCCTGGCCCACACCGACGCGGACACCGGCCGGCCCTTCGTCGACGTCGTGCTGGACCGGGCCGAGCAGAAGGGCACCGGGCGCTGGACGGTCCAGACCGCGCTGGAGCTCGGGGTGCCCGTCGGCGGCATCGCCGAGGCGGTCTTCGCCCGGTCGCTGTCCGGCGGCGTGTCCCTGCGCGAGGCGGGCCGCGGCCTGCCCGGACCGACCGAGACCTGGCTGGACAGCGCCGCCGCGGACCGCTTCGCCGACGACGTCGAGCAGGCCCTGTACGCCTCCAAGATGGTCGCGTACGCCCAGGGCTTCCAGCAGATCCAGGCCGGCAGCGCCGAGTACTCCTGGCGGATCGACCCCGGCGAGATGGCCGCCATCTGGCGCGGCGGATGCATCATCAGGGCCAGGTTCCTCGACCGGATCAAGGCCGCCTACGACGGGAACCGGGAGCTGCCCACCCTGCTGACCGACGCCCACTTCACGGAGGCGCTCGGGTCCGCCCAGTCGGCCTGGCGGCGGGTGGTCTCGACGGCGGCCCAGCTGGGCGTGCCGGCGCCGGGCTTCGCGACCGCGCTCGCGTACTACGACAGCCTGCGGGCCGAGCGGCTGCCGGCCGCCCTGGTCCAGGGGCAGCGGGACTTCTTCGGCGCGCACACCTACCGGCGGGTCGACCGCGACGGGGTCTTCCACACCCGCTGGGAGGAGCCGCAGCGCCCGGAGGAGCGGCGCTGAGCGGCCCGCCCGCAGCGTGGCTCGGCCCTCCCGGGTGCACCCCGGAGGGCCGAGCCACGCGGGCGCCACGGGTCAGCCGGTGGTGACGACCAGCCGCAAGCGGGCGGCGCCGGCCGGCATCCGCTCGTAGGCCGCGGTGGTCCCGTCCAGCGGCACCGTCTCGATCATCGGCCGGATGCCGTGGAGCACGCTGAACTCCATGGTGTCCTGCACGTCCCGCGCGGTGCCCGAGGGATGACCGCGGATGATCTTGCCGCTCATCAGCAGCTGGTTCGGCCCGGACCTCTCCCGAGCGCTGGCACGACCGGGTACTGATGCGCACGACCGGGTACGGGCACGACCGGGTGCGGGTACGGCATCCCGCGCGGAAGGCACATCCGCACCCAGCAGAGCAGTTTCGGCCCGATCGCGCACGGCGGGCGAGGGCGACGGCGGCGACCCGCCCCCCCCTGCGCGGGGGGCGTTTCACGTTCCCGCGCCCGGGCAGGCGCGGGCCGTGCGGGAGGGCGGGCACCAGTCGCCTCCCGGTGGGCGCGCACCGGCAATCGCGCGTCCGCGCGGCTCGCGTGCGAGCCGCGGCGCCGAGGGGGGATCCAGTGAGAGGAGTGGCCGTGAAGGCTCTGACCTGGCAAGGAAGGCGGGACGTACGGGTCGAATCGGTGCCCGATCCCGTGATCGAGGACCCGACCGACGTCATCGTGAAGATCACCACCACCGGACTGTGCGGATCGGACCTCCACCTCTACGAGGTCCTCGGCCCGTTCCTGGATCCGGGCGACATCCTCGGCCACGAACCGATGGGCGTGGTCCAGGAGGTCGGCCCCGAGGTCACCGCCGTCCGGCCCGGCGACCGGGTCGTGGTGCCCTTCAACGTCTCCTGCGGCACCTGCTTCACCTGCGCGCAGGGTCTGCACTCGCAGTGCGAGACGACCCAGGTCCGCGAGTACGGCACCGGGGCGTCACTGTTCGGGTACACGAAGCTCTACGGCCAGGTGCCCGGTGGGCAGGCCGAGCTACTGCGCGTACCGTTCGGCAACACGCTGCCCATCAAGGTGCCGCAGGGCCCGCCCGACGACCGGTACGTCCTGCTCTCCGACGTCCTCCCGACCGCCTGGCAGGCCGTGGAGTACGCCGACGTGCCCGATGGCGGCAGCCTGGTCGTCCTGGGCCTCGGGCCGATCGGCGACATGTGCACCCGGATCGCCGCCCACCGCGGCGCCGGCCAGGTGATCGGGGTGGACCTCGTACCGGAACGCCTGGAGCGGGTCCGCGCCCGCGGGACCACCGTCCTCGACCTCGACCGGCACGGCAAGAACCTGGCCGACACGATCCGTGAGATGACCGAGGGCCGCGGCCCGCACGCCGTCATCGACGCCGTCGGCATGGAGGCGCACGGCTCGCCGGCCGCGACCCTCGCCCAGCAGTCCACGGCCCTGCTGCCGAGCGCCCTGGCCGCCCGGCTCATGCAGCACGTGGGAGTGGACCGCCTCCACGCCCTCCACCTCGCCATCGACATCGTCCGCCGCGGCGGCACCATCTCCCTGTCCGGGGTCTACGGCGGCATGACCGATCCGCTCCCGATGCTCACCCTGTTCGACAAGCAGATCCAGCTGCGCATGGGCCAGGCCAACGTCCACCGCTGGTCCGACGACATCCTCCCGCTTCTCTCCGACGACGACCCGCTGGGCGTGGAGGCCTTCGCCACCCACCATCTCCCGCTCGCCGAGGCGCCCGACGCCTACCGCCTCTTCCAGAAGAAGCAGGACGGCGCCGTCAAGATCCTCTTCAATCCCTGATCCCGGTCCCCGACTGATCTCGCCCCCCGCCCCCGACTGATCCCGCCCCCGACTGATCCCCGTCCCCGACGCCGCACCGGCGTGACCGCTCCCGGGAGCCCCCATGTCCCGAACGCTGCACCGCTTCGCCGACCGGACCGCCCTGGTCACGGGCTCGTCGCGAGGCCTCGGCCTGCTCATCGCCCAGGAACTCGCCCGGCGCGGCTGCCGGGTGATGCTCTGCGCCCGCGACCCGCGCGAGCTCGGATTCGCCGAGAGCCGTCTGCGTGCCGAGGGCGCCGAGGTGGCGTCCGTGGTCTGCGACATCACCGACGAGTCCGCCCCGCGCGCGTTGCTGGACGCGGTGCACGACCGCTTCGGGCCCCTGGACGTGCTGGTCAACAACGCCGGCATCATCCAGGTCGGCCCTTTGGACGCGCTGCGGGAGGAGGACTTCCGCGAGGCGATGGAGACGATGCTCTTCGCCCCCTTGCGGCTGACCCTCGCGGCCTTGCCCGACCTACGGGCCAGTACGGCCGGCACGCTGGTGAACATCTCCTCCGTCGGCGGACGCATCGCCGCACCCCACCTGCTCCCGTACGCCACCGCGAAGTTCGCCGCGGCCGGCCTGTCGCAGGGACTGCGGGCCGAACTCGCCGGAGCGGGAGCCGGAGCGGGCGAGGGGGCCGGGGTCAGTGTCACCACCGTGCTGCCCGGCCTGATGCGGACCGGCTCGCACACCGCGGCCCGCTTCCACGGCAGGCCCGGCGCCGAGTACAGCTGGTTCGCCGCGGCGGCGTCGCTCCCCCTGCTGTCCATGGACGCGGAGCGCGCCGCCCGCGCCATCGTCCGCGCCGCCGAGCGCCGCAGGCCCGAACTCGTCCTCACCCCGGCGGCCAAGGTGGGCGTCCGGCTCCAGGGCCTCGCTCCCGCCACCACGACCCGCCTGCTCGGCCTCGCCGCACGGATCCTGCCGGGGCCGGGGCAGGACCCGCGCCGCAACGTCCGCGGGTCCCGGGCCGCGGCCGACTCGCCGCTCCCCGCAGCCGTCACCGTGCTCGGCGACCGCGCGGGGCGCCGCTACGGCGAACCCGGACCCGGCCGCTGACGAGCTCCGGGCGGACGCCCGATCCCGGCGGCGTGTCGGGTCCGTCGCCGCCGGCACGCGCCGGGTCGCGTCGGGTCGCGCCGGCGGAGCGGCCGCGGCCGGTGGCGGTTCGACAGCGCTGCGGCGTCAGACCAGCCGGTCGCGATCGCGGGCCGCGACGGCGCGCACCCGGGCGGCGAACTGACCACGGCTGCGCTGCTGGTGCAACTCCTCAGCGGCCTCCTCGTCGTCCTCGTGGGCGGGGGTCTCCGGGGTCGCGTCCTCGTCGTGGTCGGCGTCGGTGTACTGGTCGTGGAGGAGCCAGCAACCGTGGATGCCGGCGAGGAGGTCTTCGAGGAGGTCGCGGGCAGGGCGCCGCGGGTCGAGGGGAGTCAGGCGCAGGCCGGTGTCCTCCGGGGCGAGGCCCTCGTCGCCGTCGTCCTCCGCGTACTCGGCGAGGGCCTCCTCGAAGTCGTTGAGCTGGTCCCGCAGGGCGGTGGGGTCGGGCAGCAGACCGTCGGCCACCTGAAGGGCGTGCCGGACGAGCCCGGCGACGGCGTCGTGCGGGGACGCTCCGGCGTCGATGAGTTCGAGGACGAGGGTGGGGGTCTCGTGGGCGAGCGCCTCGATGGCGTCGGCTTCGACCACGACGGTGGCGCGGTCGTGGCCGGAGGCCTCGGCGGCGATCTCGGCCGCGGCGGTGAGCCAGTGGGCCGCGGCGACGGCCGCGGCGGTGGGGTCGATGCCGGAGAAGAGCTCAGCGGGGCCGAACGGGTCCTGACGGAAGAGGTGGTCCGCGGCGGCGACCTGGGCGGGCGAGGCGTCCTCGCGGCTGAGCAGGACGGCCTGCTGGGCGCGGCCGGAGAGGTCGCCGAGTTCGGCGCTCTCCACGGCGGCGAGCTCCTGGGCGGCCTCGGCCAGGACGGTGGCGGTGAGTTCCGGGTCGCCCAGGGCCACCAGGGCACGGCCGATCCGGTTCGCGGACTCCACCAGGGGGCTGTAGGAGACGGTCAGCATCCCGCCCTGGGGCAGGTTGGGGCGGGCGACGGCGGCGGCGACCTCGCCGAAGGCCTCGCGCTCCCGCTCGCGCCGCCATCCCTCGCTGCCGGACTCCAGGGAGTCGGCGGCGCTGGCCGGGTGGGTGTAGGTGCGCCAGGCCGCCTCGGACAGCTGGGTGAGCGTGCCGGCCAGGCGCAGCAGCGCGGCGGTGTCGGCCTCGGCGGGGAGGACGGCGACGCGGGCGGAGAGGTCGCCGCCGCCGGTTCCCCAGGCGGCGATCAGCTCGTGCCGGGCGGGGTCGACACTGTAGCGGGTCATGGCGGCGCTCCTTCGGATCGTGTCGGCGCACCGACTGGCCTGAGGTGATTCTGGCGTGCGCCGCGGCCGGGGGTGAGCTTTTCCGCCCGGTGACGCACCGCACGAGGACGGGGTACTTCGGCGGAGCCTGCGGCACCCAGCCGACTTCGTCGGTGCAGCCCGTCCTCGGCTACGTGAGGTCCTTGCGCCTCAACGTGCACACGGTCTCGTACCGTTCGACCGAGCCCTCCGCGGTCTCCACCTCCCAGGAGTCCGGTTCGCGGCCGTAGGCCCGGTAGCCGAGCCGCTCGTAGAGGGCGCGGGCCCTGGGGTTGCCCTCCTCCACGCCCAGTTCGGCCACCGTCAGGCCCCGGGCGGTGATCCGGGCCTCCGCGGAGGCGATCAGCAGAGTGCCGATGCCGCACGACCGGAGCGCCGGATGGACGCCGAGCTGCCAGAGCGTGCCGGCACCGCTCCTGACCGTGTAGTCGACGCCGCCGATCGCCACCGGCAGGCCGGCGGGCCCGTGCACGGCCAGGTAGTCGACCTCACCGCGCTCGGCCCGCCGCACCTGGTCGGCGAGCCGGCGCACGTGCAGGGCGGAGCCCGCCCAGCCGCACGAGGGCAGGTCCTCGTGGGTGAGGTCGCGCACGGACAGCGAGACCCTGATGTCGGTCACCTGGACCACCTCCAGCCTGAGAGGCTCCACCACACGTCGGCGAGGCGCAACACCATTCGGGGCATCCGCCCCGGGGCGGGGCGTTCGTCGCTCGTACTGCGTGGCACCCGGTTGGGTCAGGGGGTGGCGGGAGGCGGCGTCGCTCCCGTGGTGAGCTGCGCGCGGACCCGGGCGGCGAGGGCGGACATGTCGGCCGCGAACCGGGCTTCGAGGTCGATGCCGGTCTCCTCGGCGATCACCAGGAGGGAGAACATGCAGTCCGACAGCTCGTGGGCGAGCAGCTCGCGGCCGCCCGCCACGTCGGTGCGGTGGCCCTCGTGGGCCATCACCAGCTTCGCGAGGTCGCCCACGTCGCCCACGAAACCGAGCGCGTAGTCGGTGAGGTCCCACCGGCGGCCGAGCCGCTGCTCGTTCAGCCGGTCGTAGGACTCGCGGACTTCGAGCACCGCGTCGTGCAGCCGCTCCCGGTCGGACATGGTCGGCTCCCGTACGGACGGCGTCGGGCGTGCGTCGTCATCACGTCGACGCACGCCCGGCGATTCACCTGAGTCGCTGTCAGTCCCCGTTGTATGACGCCTCGTCAGTCCTGACAAGTCGATTCCCGGTCGAACCTCTCCCGACGGATTCACCCTGCGGTACGTCGTGCCGTTCGATGGCGTCGTGGGACAGCACCGGTGGGCGGCCTCGCCCCGACCCCGGTCGGCGGCGGGGCCGGGGCGACGGTGGCCGCGTTCAGGCGGCGGTGGCCGCGTTCAGGCGACGTTGTCGCGCCGACGGCGGCGGAGGAGGGCGAAGGCGCCACCCGCGAGCGCCAGGGCCACGCCCGAACCGCCGACGAGCACGGGTGTCGAGGAAGGGGCGGCTGCCGACTTCTTCGCGACGCCGTAGCCGCTGGACATGCCCGTGGTGTCGTACACCGAGCCGGGCAGCTTGTCGGCATAGCGGGCCTTGACCAGCTTCTGGTAGGTGCTCAGCGATACCGCCGACTGGCCGTCCAGCCCCTGCCGCGCCTGGTCGTTGAGCGGTTCGACCGTGGTGAGCTTCAGCTGGTACCAGCCGCGGATCTGCGGCTCGGAGAACACCAGCGTCCCCACCGTGGCCCTGCCCGCGAACGTGGCGTCGCTGTCGCCCTCGCGCACGGCCGCCAGGTGCCACCCGCCGCCCTGCGTGGGGGCGAGCATGACGGTGGCGTTCCGCCCGTTGACCGGGGCGTTCAGCGCGGAGACCAGATAGCTCAGCTTGACCGCCTCGGTGGCGATCGGCAGTGACGTCCCCGCGGCGAAGCCGGGAGTGATCTCGTTCAGCGCCAACGGGTCCTTGACGGTGAACGCCGGCAGGCCCTCGCACGGGTCGGCCTTGTCGGGGATCGCCTGCGGTGCGCCGACCGCGTCCCCCTGGGGCACCGGCACGCTGAGGAACCGGCAGACGGTGGCGCGGACGTCGGCCGACTTCACCAGGTCGAGGGCGGCCTGGTAGTCCGGGATGTCGGCCGGGAGCGGGTCCATGGGCGCGGTCGCGTGGGCGGGGCCGGCGACTGTCAGCAGCGCGGCCGCGCTCAGTACCAGGACGGTGGTCAGGCGGGAGCGGCGGGAGGCCGCCCGCTTGCTGGACATTCTTGCTCGGTGCATGCCGCCTGCCTTAACGGGAGATGCCGATCCGGGAGTGGGTCCACTTGAACGAGCTGTTGCTGACGTAGTCGTTGTAGTTCCACCACGTGTAGGTGGCGGTGTCCGGCCACGGGTCTGCGACGCCGATGGTGTTGTTCGACGTGTCGAAGCCGTAGACGACGTTCATGTGGCCACCGCCGGACGTCCACCCGATGCGGGCGGCGACCGGGCGGGCCGCCTTGACGTCGGTGTAGACCTGGTTGAACGTGGCCGCGCTGTTCAGGCCCGAGCCGGGGTGGGCCATGCCGAGGCTGTTCCAGCCCCTGGCCATGTCGTCGAGTGTGGCGGGCTGGTTGTTGCAGCCGTAGGAGGGCTGGGCCCGGGTGCAGAAGTCCGTCTGTGTGCTGCCGTAGCCCTGGAACTTGGCGATCGTCAGCCCGGAGGCGACCCAGCACCACTGGGTCTTCTCCTGTTTGTACATGCCGATGTTGTCCTGCCCCGCCTCGGCGTGGGCCGGGCTCCCTACGGCGGCGAGCAACCCCGAAACCGTCAGTGCGACGGCCATCGTCGTGGCCGCGAACGTGGATCTGCCCATCTTCCTGCCTTCCCGCGAAGGTGCGATGCGTGCCGGGGGATCTGGCGCAGCTATGACAGCACGAATTCGCGCTGTCACCCATGGTGTGTATAGAAACTGCACCTACAAGGATGAATCGTCATATATGCAGGGCCGACGACGCCGAGGACCTCACGCCGGGGGAGGTGATCCCCGCGGTGTGGTTCCACGGCGGGGCCGGGGCGGGCGCGGGCGTCATCGCGGTTCACCCGGCCAGGGGGAGAGCGGGGGCGGCGGGGGATCGAGGCGGACGAGGTGGTGGTCGACTCCGCCGTCCGGCCGGTGCACCGTCCGGTAGGCGTACGGGGCGGCGCTGCCGGGGAGGACGGCGACGCCCTCCTCCACGACGTTCTGCTGCCGCGCGATCGCGCGCAGCCGCAGGTCGGCGTCGTCCGGCAGGTGCGGGTCGGGCGGTCGGCGGTGTCGGCCCACCGGTCTCACGCGCCGACGAGCGCACGCGGGTCGGACCCTTCGCCGCCCCAGCCGTGGGTGGAGAAGCCGCGGCCCCCGCCCCGGTAGAGCGTGAGGGCGGCGTGGGCGGTGGCGAACATCGGCAGCGGTGGCGCGTCGACCGGGGACCAGTGGGCGCCGAGGTGCTTGTCCGGCTCGGTGTTCGTCAGTTCCCCGCTCCAGGCGGTGGCGAGGAACACCGACAGCAGGAACGGGCCCTCGCCGTCCCAGCCCTGGCGGACCTGGATCGTGTGCACGAGCTGTAGGCCCCCGGGATCGGTGATCAGCCCGGTCTCCTCCCGCAGCTCGCGGGCGGCGGCCTCGTCGAGCCGCTCGCCCTCCTCGACCTTGCCGCCGGGGATCGTCCACGCCGGCGTCGCGCGCCAGCCGTGCGCGGCGTAGCGGAGCGTCGCGACCAGATCTCGGTCCTGGTCGTGGACGATGACGGACACGGCCTGGCGAAGGATCTCCACGGTGCTACCTCCGGGACTGCTCGGCTGACGGGGCTCGCGGTGGTCGGCGGGGTGCGGCGGGGCACCCGTGCTCAGGCCGGCCGGCGCGCCGTCTGGCCGGCGGTGAGCGTCAAGTGGGCTGTGGGCTGGTCGAGTTCGCGTGGTCACCTCGGGTCGGGTGGCGTCTGATGATGGTGCTGTTCGAGTGCGGCGTTCAAGCGGATATCCGTCGGGCGTGCCCGGGGCGAACGGGGACTTTTCGAGCACCGTGCGCGCTTCCGAGGACACCCCGAGGTGGTCGCGAGGGAGTGCGGCGAGGGTGGCGGAGCCCAGTGCACGGGCGGCGAGCGCGCGTTCGAGCACTGGCCGACCGTGCGGCTTCGCGCCGGTGGCGGGTGCTCGTCGGGTGGGGAGGGTGCGCGGCGGACAGTCGTCGGCGGATTCACCCGTTCGGCTGGCGAGTTGCCCGGGAAGGTTTGGGGCGTCGGTATGTCGGGGTCGGCGGTCGGTCCGCAGGCGTACCGCCCGCGGACCTCCTGGTCGCCGCCGAGATCGGGGAGAGTCACCTGATGGAGCGTCAAAATGACGATTGTGCCCGCACCTTCCTTACGACGCCTTTAAGCTTCCGCTGAATGGCGGGTGCTCCGTCACTCCACACGGCTCCTCAGGCGGCCGGGCGCAGGCCCTCGACGATGAGAGTGGGAATGACATCTACAAGTGATCGGTTGAACGGCTCCGCGCGCGGGCCGGGTCGGGGGCGGTCGGGTTCGCCCGGCCGCCGGGCCGTGGCGAGAACCGCGGCAGTGGCACTGGGGATCGCGGGCTGCTCGCTGGCCGTGGCGCCGGCGGCGTTCCCGCAGTCCGGCGACGGGTCGGTGACGGTCCGGGTGGTGCGGGCGGTGGACACGAGCGGGGTCTGGACGCCGGCGCTGGAACCCGGCCTCGCGGGTGTCACGGTGACGCTCACCGATGACGCCGGCACCGCGGTCCAGGGGGCGACGGCGGCGGACGGCACGGTCACCCTCGCCCCGGCGGCGAAGCTGTCCGGCGGCAAGTACCGCGTCCAGGTGGTGAATCCGAAGCCGGGCGTGCTGTTCCCGGCCTTCGCCTCCCGGGAGGGACTGGACGGCGCTCCGAACAGGCTGAGCAGCAACGAGGAGTTCGTCGACCTCTCCGGCGGCAAGAACGTCGCGTTCACGACGGGGCTGTGGAACCCCGGTGACTACTGCCAGAAGAACGCGCCGCTGGTGACGACCTGTCAGCCCACCTCGCGCGAGGGCGGCGCCCAGCGCACGCTGGTGTCCTTCCCCTACAGCGCACGCGGCCAGGACGGCGTGGACGTGAACGCCACGGACATCGCCACCGACGCCGAGACCGGCACGCTCTACGGCATCGGGTGGAACCGCTCCGACCGGCGGGTGTTCTCCTCCGCGCTGGCCAAGCGCACCACCGACTACGGTCCGGGCGGCGCCGGGGCGATCTACGTCACCGACCTCGCCCAGAAGAGGACGACCCTGTTCACCACCGTCCCGGAGGCCGGTGCGACGGTTCACGGCGGTGGCACCGACGACGCCTTCCTCGGTGTGCCGGGCAAGGAGAGCCTGGGTGGCCTCAAGATCACCGATGACGGCCGGGACCTGTTCGTCGTGAACCTCAACGACCGCAGGCTCTACCGCTACGACGCCACCGCGCCCACCGCGGCGGCGCCTAAGGCCTCCTACGCCGTCCCGGACCCGGGCTGCCCGGCGGCGGGGGACTGGCGCCCCTTCGGCCTGGGCCTCCAGGACGGCAAGGGCTACCTCGGCGGGGTGTGCTCCGGCGAGTCCACCGGCAAGGTCGCCGACCTCCGCGCGGTCGTCCTGCCGTTCGACCTCGCCACCGGGGTGTTCGGCAAGCCGGTGCTGGACCAGCCGCTCGACTACCCGCGGCAGTCGACCGTCGGCGGTGGCCCGTGCGACGGCGCGGGCTGGTTCCCGTGGACGAGCACCTACCCGACGTCGCAGAACGGCAATCCGTGCGGCGCCTCCACCATCGCCAACCCCGAGCCCGAGCTGGGCGAGATCGCCTTCGAGAGCGACGGCTCGATGCTGCTGGCCTTCCGCGACCGCTTCGCCGACCGCGCCCCGGCCGCCCCGGCACCGGGCTCCGTCGCCGTCGTCATGTCCGGCGGCGACCTGAACAAGGCCTGCCCGGCGGGCGGCACGTTCGTGCTGGACACCAACAACGGCTGCGGGCTGTCCCCCCGGGGCACCCGGTTCTTCGACACGAGCTGGGGCGGCCACCGCAACACGGCGTTCGCCGGCATGGCGCTCTCCAAGGTCGAGAACACCATCGCGGTCTCCGCCTTCGACCCCAACCACACCGCCTTGGGGTACGGCACGTCGTTCCTCCAGCGCGACGGGAAGCAGGACCCGAAGTTCGGCCTGCGGCTCAACCCGCCGGGAACGGTGGCCCCGTTCGGCAAGGGCGCGTCGATGGGCGACCTGGAGGTCCTCTGCGACCAGGCGCCGCTGCAGATCGGCAACCGGGTCTGGTACGACCCGGAGCGCACCGGCGTCCAGCGCCCGGGCCAGCGCCCCGTCCCGGGCGCGACCGTCCACCTCTACGACGAGTCGGGGAAGCTCGTCGGCACGACGAGGACGACCACCCGCGGCGAGTACTACTTCGACGACTCCGACGTCGACGGCGGCCTCAAGCCGCGCACCAAGTACACCATCAGGCTGGACAACCCGGCCGACTACGCCAAGGGCGGCCCCCTGTACCAGTGGGTGCCCACCGACGCGGACGTCGGCGACAACCACTTCATCGACTCCAAGGGCGTCGTCCCCGACGGCGGACGGTTCCCCGAACGGGCGCTGACCACCGGCGGGCCGGGCGAGAACGACCACACCTTCGACTTCGGGTTCCGCCGGCAGGAGGGCGCGCTGCGCCTGGTCAAGCACGACCAGGACGGCAAGCCGCTGGCGGGGGCGAGGTTCCAGCTGTGGCACGAGACGAACGGCACCGACGGGCTGCAGCCCACCGGTGACAAGCCGGACGCGAAGCTGGGGAGCCCGTGCACCACCGGTGCCGACGGCCTGTGCCGGGGCGCCGGTGAGCCGGGGACGTACTACTGGCAGGAGCTCAGCCCGCCCGAGGGCTACGCGGCGCCGGACACCACGGTGTTCGGTCCGCTGGTGCTGACGTCCGAGAACCTCGCGGACGGCGTCTCGGTCACGGCGGTCAACCGGCTGCTGCCCACCCCGTCGCCCACCCCCACCCCGTCGCCCACCCCCACGCCGACGACGCCGACCCCGACGGAGACGGCCGGCGTCCCGCCCGCGTCGTACCCGCCGGAGCCGCCCGTCGTGCCGGCCGCCGCACCGGGCCCGCCGCGGCCCGCGCCGGGTTCGCCCCTGGCGAGCACCGGCACGGGGCCGCTCGTACCGATGGCCCTCGTCGCCGTGGCGCTCACGGCGCTCGGCGGGGTGCTGGTAGGACTGCGCGGGCGTAGGGCCCGGCACCGGTAACACCCCGGCCCGGCCGTCGGAGCCCGACGGGCCGGCGGCCGGCAGGGGCGGATCGGGCGGGTTCGCTGACCATCGGGTCCGCGAACCCGCCCGAGTGTGTCACCGACGTGAGAGAAGGCATGGGCATGGCCCTGAGCAAGTCCGGCGACAAGGCGGCCGGGCGGAATCCCGGCGGTTTCACGGCCCGGTGGAAGTCCGGTGGCGCCACGGCGCGGGAGCGGTCCGGCGGCGCCCGCGTGCCGCGGCGGACCGTCTGGCTCAGGGCACTGCTGGCGGTCACCGTGTGCGGGGCCGCCACGGGCGGCGTGGTCGTCTACCGGAACGTGTCCGACAGCACCACCAACCGGCCGGTGACCGTCGACGAGGCATCGCGCATCGCGGTGTCGCGCCTCAACCTGTACCAGGCGAGCCCGGCGAGGGTGACCCTCACCGCCGCCGAGGGCGGTGGCGTGATGGTGCGGGTGGAGGGGGTCGTGGACTACCGCACCCACCGGGCGGCGGGCAGTTACCGGGTCACCGGGCCCACGGGTGAGCTGGACCACGGGCTGATCGTGTGGGACGGCGCCGGACTGGGGCTGGCGCCGCAGGCGGGTGGTGGCGGCGGCCCGGCCTGGCAGCAGGCCGAGCACATCCCCCGCCCGGGCTGGTCGCCGCGCGGCTACACGGCGGACCCCCTGGACTCCGGCCTCCAACTGCTGATCCAGCTGGGCGCGGACCGGCCCGACAACCCGTTGCTGCTCGCGCAGTCCGGTCCGCGATGGCTGGGCCGCGACCTGATCGACGGCCGGAGCTACGACCGGTTCTCCGGGCCGCGCTCCGGCGACGCCGCGCACGGGGCGGGGGCCGACGGTGAGTTGTCGCCGCTGACCTACTGGATCGACGGTGACGGCGGTCTGCGGCGGGTGACGATGCGGATGCCCGGCCTCGGCACCCCGACGACCGTCGAGATCACCGGGCGCGACGAGGCGGCGAAGCTGCCCGAGGCACCCTGGGCCGCCGGCTGAACCGGCGCCGCCGGCCGGGCGCCGCCGGGCCCCGACCGGCGGGCAGCGCTGGCGGCCGGTCGGGCTCAGTTCGGCCGCGGCATGGCGGCGACGTCGGTCGGCAGCGGGTAGCGGTTCGGATCGACCGGGCCGGGCAGGTCCGTCGCCGGGCGGCCGGGCGCGGTCGGATCGGGCATCGACGGCTGGGCGGCCGGCACGGGCACGGAGTTGAACGGTGTGCCGGGCGGTGGTTCGACGGGGGCCGGCCGACCGGCCGGGACGGCCTGGCGCGCGGCGGCGCCGCACCCGGCCACGTCCTCCAGGCCGTTCGGGCTCTGCGTCGCGGGCGAGTTGCCGGTGAAGCAGTTCGCGGGATCGGTCGAGGCCAGCACGAGGTCGACGCCGTTGGCCGTGGCGTGGTTGCCCTCGACGCGGTTGCCGACGGCGGGGTGTCTGGGCGGGTCGGTGATGACGACCCCGGCCGCGCGGTTGTCCCGGACGAGGTTGCGCAGCACCTGGTTCGCGGTGCCACCGCCGATGCCGATGCCGATCCCGAAGCCGCCGTCGGCCTGCTCGGGCGAGTCCGCGGCGTTGTTGCCGGCGATCACGTTGCCGGCGATCACCGCGCCGTGCTGCGGGGCGAGGGCCTCCAGGTCGTTGGAGTTGACCGTCACGCCGACGCGGTTGCCGACCACGCGGTTGCCGAGCACCGTGAGGTTGTCCGAGGCGTTGGTGATCTCGATGCCGACCGCGTTGCGTTCGACCGTGTTGCCGCGCACCAGCGTGTCGCAGGGCTTGCACTGGCCGACGTAGATGCCGGAGTCGGCGCCGCCGGAGGCGTAGGAGTCCTCGATGACGCCGCCGCGCGCGTCGAAGGCGTAGATGCCGTAGAGCCCGTTGTTGTACGCCGTCACCCGGGAGGCGCGGAAGCCCTGCACCGGCGGGAAGCGGACGGTGTCCAGCGGGTCGTAGGCCGAGCCGCCGGCGCCGTGACGCTGCAGTTGGTCGTCGGTGACCCCGGTGAACAGGACGCCGTTGGCGAGGAAGCCGCGGACGGTGAGGTTCTCCACCACCGAGCCGGCGCCGGTGACGGTGATGCCGTTGACGAGCCGCACCCCGCCGTCGAGGACCACCGCGTTCCGGTCCGTGCCGCGCACGACCACCCGCGGCACGGTGACCCGCACGCTCTCGCGGTACACCCCCGGCTGGATCAGCACGGTGTCACCCTCGCGCGCGATGTCCACCGCCTGCTGCACCGTGGCGAAGTCCTCCGGTACGCGAACGACGTTCCCGGCCGGATGCGGTTTCCCGGGCGGCTGGGAATCCGTCGCCGAGCACCCCGTGGCCGCCACCGCGACCAGGGTGACCAGCACCGACAGGCGTCTCGGCAGCGAAGCCCGGAATGCGGCGGGCCGGGCGGCCCGAGCGGACAACAGGCGCTGAGGAGAGGGGATTTGCATGATACGTGTTCTATCGTCTCCAATATCGGCCATGCATACCGAACCGGGAAATCCGCAGGAACCGGCACGACCAGCCGCGGCCGGTTTGGGACGCAGGGCCGTGCTCGCGGCGGGCGCGGTGCTGGCCGCCGGGATCGGCGCGGCCGCCGAGGCGCTGGCG
This sequence comes from Kitasatospora sp. NPDC022856, assembly GCF_055561235.1. Classification (NCBI taxonomy): domain Bacteria; kingdom Bacillati; phylum Actinomycetota; class Actinomycetes; order Kitasatosporales; family Streptomycetaceae; genus Kitasatospora; species Kitasatospora sp. NPDC022856. The sequence continues at coordinate 36,119 of NZ_JBVHHE010000021.1, forward strand.
GGCGACGTCCTGGCGCCGGACGACCGTTCGCACCCCGCCGGCCCGCCGCCCGGGTCGGCGGTACCCTTCCACGGGCCCCGGCAGGCCGGGGTGACGGAGCCTCAACTGCCCGTCGCACAGCTGCTGTCGTTCGACCTCCCGGCGACCACCGCGGCCGCGGACCGGCAGACCCTCCGCGCCGTCCTCGACGCGCTGACCCGCACCCTCTCCGGCGCGGCCGCCGGTACGCTGCCCGACCCGCGCCTGGGGACGGGCGTGCCGACCCGGCTCGCCTCCCTGGTCGGCGTGGGTCCCGGACTCGGCTCCCGACTCGGCCTGAACGTGCCCGCCGGACTGGCCGACCTGCCGCCGTTCCCCGGCGAGCGCCTCGACCCGGCGCGCAGCCACGGCGATCTGGTGGTCCAGCTGTGCGCCGCCGACCGCTGGACCCCGACCGTCGTCGCGGAACTGGCCACCGCCGCCGCGAAGGCCGCCGGCCTCGTCCCCCGCTGGACCCAGTCCGGTTTCCTGCCCCTCACGCCCCGGGGCGTGACACCGCGGAACCTGTTCGGCTTCAAGGACGGCACCGCCAATCCCGACGACGACGCCGCCCGGCAGTGGGTCTGGGGCCCGCCGGGCCCGCACGAGAACGGGACCTTCCTCGTGTACCGCCGGATCCGGATGGACGTCGCCGGCTTCGCGGCGCTCCCCGGGGAGCGGCAGGACGCGGTGATGGGCCGCCGCGGCGGCGACGGCGTCCCGCTCACCGGTACCGCCGAGCACGACGACCCGGACATCTACGCCAAGAACCCGGACGGCTCCTACGTCATCCCCGCGTCCGCGCACGTCCGCCTCAGCAGCCCCCGTCTCGACGGCGGCGCCCGGATGCTCCGCCGCAGCTACAGCTACGACGACGGCCTGAACGACCGCGGCCTGCTGTTCTGCGCCTTCATGCGCGATCCCGCCCTGTTCACCCGGGTCCAGAACCGCCTGGCCGAACGCGACGCGCTGGGTCCGTTCGTCGAGCACCAGGCGTCGGCCGTGGCCTACGTGCTCCCCGGCGCCGCACCGGGCGGGACGCTCGGCGAACAGCTCTGGGCATAGGGCCACCGGCGGTCGCGCCCGCCGGGCCGAATGAGAGCTACGACCCCCGAGCACGTCGCTGGGAGGACCGGCGACCGGTCCTCCCAGCTCGCGTCCGCCCTGACCCGGCTCCGGGCCCGGAAGAGGCGCAGAGCCGGGACGGGACACCTGACCCACGCCGGCTAGACGCCGCGGACTTCGAACTCCCAGAGGGAGTAGCCCCAGGTGGTCGCACGCTGGGTGGCGTACATCCGGATGTAGCGGCCGGTGCCGTCGAGTCCGGTGAGGGTGCTGGTTCCACCGGTGCCGGTGGCGGTGGAGTAGACGGTGCGCCAGGTGACGGCGTCGTCGGAGACCTGGATCCGGAAGGCCCGGGCGTAGGCGGCCTCCCAGGTCAGCTTCACCTCGTGGACGGTGCGGGTGGTGCCGAGGTCGACCTGCAGCCACTGGGGGTCGGAGTACTGGCTGGACCACCGGGTGCCATAGCTGCCGTCGGTGGCGCCGGTGGCCGGCAGGTCCGCCGTCTCGGTGGACGACGCGGTGGTCGGCCGGTTCAGCGCCAGGTCACCCGGGCCGGTGTCGGTGGGCTGCCCGGGAGCACCGCCGACGGCCGCGATCACCTGCTGGAACCCGGTGTAGGAGGCCGCCGGCTTCGGTGATCCCCAGGTCTGCTGGGCCAGGGCCCGCAGGGGGTTCCTGATGCCGGCCGCGATCTGGGTCGTGGTCTCCGCGTCGGGCCGGTCGCACCACACGTGCAGGAGCGACCCGCTGTTGCGCGAGCGGTCGTCGATCGTGCCCCCGTTCTGGAAGATCCCCGGGTTCCACTGCTCGTACATGTAGGTGGTGTTGGGCTTCGCGCCACCGAGGACGTAGTAGGTGGGCGTCCAGGAGCTGTTGACGATCCGGTGGCCGGTGTTCAGCAGTTGCTGAGGGGTCATCCCGAGGTTGTACCAGTAGTCGACGGTGATGTCGGCGTTCACGGGGATGGTGCCGTCGCCGCCGCTGATGCCGTCGTTCCACATGCGTGCCGTCCTGCCGCCGGCGCGCACGATGCCGTCGGCCCACCGCACGAACCCGTAGTAGACGTCCTTGGCCTTGGCGTTCGCGCCGTACTGCTGCCTGGCGTAGGCGAGCAGCTGGGGGTAGGACCCGTAGTCGACGCCGTACTCGTCGGCGCCCAGGTGCCAGGTGCCGTGCGGGAACAGCGGCATGAACTCGGTGATCAGGTCCTTCATCAGGACGTAGGAGGCGGGGTTGGAGAGGTCGATGTTGCTGCCGTCCGGGGGGCTCCCGTTGGCCGCCCGGAGCTTGAGCTCGGGGTGCGCGGCGAGGACGGCGTCCATGTGCCCGGGCATGTCCAGCTCGGGCAGGACGGTCACGTGGTACTTCGCGGCGAACGCGACGAGGTCGGTGATCTCCTGCTTGCTGTAGTGGTCGGCGGAGACGATCTCCGGGTGGGTGGAGCTCTCCAGGCGGAAGCCGAAGGTGTCGTTGAGGTGCAGGTGCAGGGTGTTGAGCTTGGTGTACGCCATGTCCCTGATCTGGTTCCGCAGCCAGGGGATGGGGAAGAACTTGCGGCCGGTGTCGACCATGAGGCCGCGCTCGGGGTAGGCCGCCCAGTCGCGGGCGGTGCCGGCCGGGATGGTGGGGGAGAGTTTCAGCAGCTGCAGCACCGAGCGGGTGCCGTAGAACGCGCCGCCGTCGGTCGCGGCCTGGATCCGGACGGACGGGCCGACGGTGAGCGAGTAGCCCTCGCTGCCGAGACCGGTGTCGGCGGAGCCCAGCGTGAGGAAGATGTCGCCGGTCGCGACCGAGGCGGCCGTTCCGGTGGTCCGGGCCACGGTGATGCCGGTCAGCGCGGCGATGTCCTCGGCGAACACGGCGGATTCGTCGGCCAGTTGGGAGGCGTAGGCGCTGTCGGTGACGATCCGCGAGCCGGTGCCGAGCGTGTACGAGGGGCCGGAGCCCGCACTCCACTGCTGGAGCGCGGGGATCGTCTGCGGGGCGGTGCCCGCCGCGACCGCCTGCGGCGTGGTGGTGGCCGTCACCCCCGCGACGACCAGAGCGAGCACGCCCAGTAGGCGTACCGGGAGTCGAAGACCCTTCATGGGTGGTCCTCCTTGGTGGGCAGGGCGTTGTGACGCCCATGGTCTAGACCAATAGCACGCACCTTGCGTCGGAAGTACAGTGCAAACTCCTGATCGATGTCAATGGACTACGAGCAATCATTGGCAGGCATTGATCAACGATCGTCATTCGGCTGGTTCTGGTCCAGGAGACGCCCCCCGGTTCCGGTGCATGGGACGGCCCCGCCCTCCGAAATCGCGGGGGCGGGGCCTGGCGCCGGTCAGGTGCCGCGGGGTTCTTCACAGCTCCCGGACCTGCGGCGGGTTGCCGCCGGAGGAAATGGAGAGCGTCCCGTGCTGGATCTGGAGGTTGCTGTTCCTGACCAGCATCCCGTTGCCCTTGGCCATCGAGACGCTGCTGTCGCCGTAGGTGACGGCGATGCCCTGGGCGAAGGTCACCCACTGCGCGAACTCGTTGATCCCGTAGAAGAGGATCCGGTCCGGCATGGTGACGAACATCCGCTCGCCCTCGTGGTAGAGCTTCATCCCCCCGGTGGCGGTGAGCAGGCCCTTCACCCGTACCCCACCGGTGACCCGGGCCTCACCGGAGACGCGGGCCTGGTCGGTGCGCAGCACGTTGAGATCGGCCTCGCCGGCGGTGAGGCTGCCGAGTTCGTGGCCGCCGTCGCGCAGGACGCGGACGCCGTTGCCGGGGAATTCGATCCAGCCGTCGGTGGTGTTCCGGCCCTGGACCCATTTGGTGTTGATGCCGTTGAGGTCGGCCTTGTCGGCGGCGATGACGCCCCATTCCTGGCCGCCGTCCTTGTGGACGTCGATGCCGTTCTGCAGGAAGTCGATCCAGCCCTTTCCGCCGTCGCGGTCGCCGACCCATGTGGTGTTCAGGCCGTTCAGGTCGGCCTTGTCGGCGGTGAGGGTGCCGAGGTCCTGGTTGCCGTCCTTGTGGAGGGTGGCGCCGGGCCGGGTGAAGTCGATCCAGCCCTTCCCGCCGGCCCGGCTGCCCGCCCACGTGGTGTTGACGCCCTCCACGTCGGCCCGGGCGGCCGTGAGGACGCCCGGGTCGCTGTTCGTGCCGTGGTACACGTTGACGCCGGTGTCCGGGAAGGTGATCCAGCCGGCGCTGCCGGTCCGTCCCTGGACCAGCCGGGTGGTCACGTTGTCCACGTCGACCTTGCCGGCCTTCACCGTCCCCAGGTCGCGCTTGGCGTCGCGGACCTCCAGGCCGTCCGCGGTGAAGGTGACGAGGGCCTTGTTCGCCGTCCCCTCGATCCACGGCGTGCGCGCCCCGCTCTCGAACTCGGGGACGAGTGCGTGGACGGTGGTGGTGAGGAAGTACCCTCGCTGCTGCCCGCCGCCGGGCGCCTTGGCGACCAGGGTGTACGTGGTACCGCGCTTCGGTGCGGCGGTGGGCCAGCTGTAGTCCCGGTGCGCCCCCGCGGCTCCCTGCACGGCCGGCTCGCGGTGGACCTCGGCCCCCGTCGGATCCAGGATCGCGTAGTCGAGACCGGTCGGCCCGTCCCACTGGAGCACCAGGGTCTCGCCCGCGTCCCCGTTCACCAGGGACCGCTGCGCGCGGAAGTTGCGCGGGACCCTCGGGGTCTGCTTCACCAGGCCCAGGGTGGTGGTGCAGTGGTCCCGCCGCATGGGTTCGTTGCCGTCGCCGCCGCCGGCCTTCTCGCGGATCTCCAGGAGGGTGAGGCCCGCGCCCTCGGAGAGCGGGACGCTCTCCAGTTTCAGGATCAGCGCCCCGTGGCTGCTCAGGAGCGCGTTCTTCCTCGTCGGGGGCTGCGCCTGGGAGAGCTGTGCCCGGAAGTGGCCCTGGGTGCTGTCCCAGCGGAACTCCAGCGCGTCGTCGAACGGGCTCTGGTACGTCCGCTCGACGCTCGCGGTGACCGCCGCGGCGTTGTCCGTCAGGTCGGAGGACATGGCGAGCAACGGCATCACCACGTCGATGTACTCCCACTCCACCTGGGACTGGTGCGTGTTGGAGACGATCACGTAGACCGTCCCCAGGGAGGGTTCGTCCTGGAGCGACGCCTGGAGGGACGTCGGATCGGCGACGAGCTCGTAGTGCAGCAAGGATGACACAGCGCGGACTCCCTACCTCGGTGTTCCACACGACGGGGCGGCCGACGGGACGGGTGCCAACCGACCATCGACGGTAGGCACCGCCCTGCGGCCCGGGTGTCGCGATTGCCCGGAGCTGGCTCGAACAGCTCCTCGTCTGGCCTGAACTCCATTGAAAGCAAAGGAGGTTGGGGAGATTGGTGGTTCGTCCGGGGCGGGAGCGGAGTCCGGCCGGGGGCGGCCGTGTGCCTCCATGCCCGGGCGGCCCCTCAGGCCAGGAAGCCCCGGAGCAGGGCGGCCGTCCCGGCGAGGTGCTCCTCGGTGGCGCGGCGGGCGGCCTCGCCGTCGCCGTCCAGGATCGCCCGGACCATCGCCCGGTGCTGGTCGGCGGCGTGCTCGATGTTGCGGTCGAGCATCGGGATGGCGTTCAGCAGGTCGTTGAGGCGCATCCGGGCCTCGGCGATGCCGGTGGCCAGCGTGCGCGAGCCGGTGAGTTCGCCGACGGCGAGGTGGAAGCGCGAGTCCAGCTGGCGGTACCGCTCCGCGGGTGCGCCCTCCAGGTCGGCCAGCCGGCGCTCCAGGTAGGCGCGCTGGTCGGGGGAGAGGGTGCGCCGGGCGGCGGCCTCGGCGGCGCCGGTCTCCAGCACCAGGCGGTAGGTCAGCGCGTCCTCCAGTTCGCCGCCGAGGTCGCGGACGGCGCGGCGCAGCTCGCCGACGTCCGGCGGCGGCATCCGGTAGGTGACGAAGGTGCCGCCGTAGCGGCCGCGGCGCGACTCGACGCAGTCGGCCTCCTGGAGCGTGTGGAGGGCCTCGCGCAGGGTCTCGCGGCTGACCCCGAGCCGGGCGGCGAGGTCGCGTTCGGCGGGCAGCCGGTCGCCGTGCCCGAAGACCCCGAGCTTGATCGCCTGCAGCAGGCGTTCGACGGTCTCCTCGAAGGCGTTGCCGGTCCGGACGGGCCGGAAGATCGCCCCGGCCTGCCAGTCCAGGCGCGCCTGTTCGCGTGCTTCGTCGACGTCCACGCCGGAATCGTACCTATGAGCGCCCTCCGGCACGCACCTTCCGACTCGCGCCCCCGGAGCCCTTGACGCGGCCCTGCCGCTGGGTGAACGATGCTGCTCACCCACCTCAATGGTCTGGTTCCAGACCATTGGAGAGCCGCCCGACCGTCTGACCCGCCGGGAGCCGCGCACCACACCGCCGTGGTCGCGCACGGCCCGGCACACCCTCAACCCCCAGGGGTGCCCATGACCGACGAACGCTCACCCGACCACCCTGCCCCGCCGGTGTTTCCGGACGGCGCACCACCCGTTTCCGCCGACGAACAACGCCTCCGCGAGCTGGGCTACACCCAGGAGCTCGCCCGCTCGATGTCGGGATTCTCCAACTTCGCCGTCTCCTTCTCCATCGTCTCGATCCTGTCCGGCTGCCTCACCCTGTACGGGACGGGGATGAACGCGGGCGGACCCGCCATGATCATCTGGGGCTGGCCGGTGGTCGGCCTGCTGACGCTCTGCGTCGGGCTGGCGATGGCCGAGATCTGCTCCAGCTACCCGACCGCCGGCGGCCTCTACTACTGGTCCGCCAAACTCGCCCGCAGCCGGGGCCCGGCGTGGAGCTGGTTCACCGGCTGGTTCAACTTCCTCGGCCAGGTCGCGGTCACCGCCGGGGTCGACTACGGCGCCGCCTTCTTCACGAACGCCTTCCTCAGCCTCCAGTTCGGCTTCGCGGCCGGCCCCGCGCACACCGTGGAGATCTTCGCCGTCATCCTGGTGCTGCACGGCCTGCTCAACACCCGGGGCGTGCGGCTCGTCGCCTTCCTCAACAACCTGTCCGTCTGGTGGCACCTGGTCGGCGTCGCCGTCATCGTCGGGGTGCTCGTCCTCGTGCCGGACCGGCACGCCTCCGCGTCCTTCGTCCTCACCGAGTTCGTCAACAACACCGGCTTCCACAACCAGCTCTACGTGGCCATGCTCGGTCTGCTCCTCGCCCAGTACACCCTCACCGGCTACGACGCCTCCGCGCACATGACCGAGGAGACCCAGGACGCGGCCCGCTCCGGCCCGCGCGGCATCGTCAACGCCATCACCGTCTCCCTGGTGGCCGGCTGGATCCTGCTGCTCGGCATCACCTTCGCCATCCGCGACTACGACGGCGCGCTGCACAGCGACACCGGGGTGGCGCCGGCCCAGATCTTCATCGACGCGATCGGCACCAACGGCGCCGAGCTGCTCCTGCTGATCGTCATCGGTGCCCAGTTCTTCTGCGGCATGGCCTCCGTCACCGCCAACTCCCGTATGATCTACGCCTTCTCGCGCGACGGCGCACTGCCCGGCTCCGCCCTCTGGCACCGCATCGACCCGCGCACCCAGACCCCCACCAACGCGGTCTGGCTGGCGACCGGCGGCGCGCTCCTGCTCGGCCTGCCCGCGCTCTGGAACTCCACCGCGTACACCGCCGTCACCTCGATCTCGGTCATCGGCCTGTACATCTCCTACGTCATCCCGGTCTACCTGCGGCTGCGCCAGGGCGAGGCCTTCCCGCGCGGCCCGTGGCACCTGGGCCGCTGGAGCCGGCTGATCGGCGCCGTCGCGGTCGGCTGGACCGCCGTGATCACCGTCCTGTTCATGCTCCCCACCGTCAGCCCGATCACCGCCGAGAGCTTCAACTACACGCCCGTCGCCGTCACCGCGGTGGTCGGCTTCGCCGGCCTCTGGTGGCTCGCCTCCGCCCGCCACTGGTTCACCGGCCCCCGCATCCACGAGACCCCGCCGGGGCCCGCCGCACCGGACGCCGAAGACGCCGAACTGGAGATCCGTTGAACAGCAGGCTCACCCTCGACGAGCTGCGCGCCCGCGTGGCCGACGGCTCCGTCGACACCGTCGTGCTCGCGATGACCGACATGCAGGGCCGCCTCCAGGGCAAACGCGTCGCCGCCGGCTACTTCCTGACCGACGTCGTCCCGAACGCCGCCGAGGGCTGCGGCTACCTGCTCGCCGTCGACATCGACATGAACACCGTGGACGGCTACGACATCTCCTCCTGGGAGAGCGGCTACGGCGACCTCACCCTGCGCCCCGACCTCGCCACCCTGCGCGCGGTGCCCTGGCACCCGGCCACCGTCATGGTCCAGTGCGACATCACCCAGCACGACGGCACGCCCGTCGCCGTCTCCCCGCGCCAGGTGCTGCGCCGCCAGCTGGACCGGCTGGCCGGGTACGGCTGGCAGGCCCAGGCCGCCACCGAGCTGGAGTTCATCGTCTTCCGGGACACCTACGAACAGGCCTGGGACAAGGACTACACCAAGCTCACCCCGGCCAACCAGTACAACGTGGACTACTCCGTCCTCGGCACCGGCCGGATCGAACCCCTGCTGCGCAGGCTGCGCAACGGCATGGCGGGCGCCGGCCTCACCGTGGAGTCGGCGAAGGGCGAGTGCAACCTCGGCCAGCACGAGATCGCCTTCAAGTACGCCGACGCCCTCACCACCTGCGACGACCACTCCGTCTACAAGACCGGCGCCAAGGAGATCGCCGCGCAGGAGGGCTACAGCCTCACCTTCATGGCCAAGTACGACGAGCGCGAGGGCAACTCCTGCCACATCCACCTCAGCCTCCGCGACGAACAGGGCGCGCCGGTGTTCGCCGGGGACCGGCCGAACGGGTTCTCCCGCACCATGGAGCACTTCCTGGCCGGACAGCTCGCCTGCCTCGCGGACTTCGCGCTGCTGTTCGCCCCCACCGTCAACTCCTACAAGCGGTACGTACCCGGCAGCTTCGCGCCCACCGCGATCGCCTGGGGACGGGACAACCGCACCTGCGCCCTGCGGGTGGTCGGCCACGGCCCCTCGCTGCGCTTCGAGAACCGCGTCCCCGGCGGCGACGTCAACCCCTACCTCGCGGTCGCCGCCCTGATCGCGGCCGGCCTGCACGGCATCGAGCAACAGCTGGAACTCGAACCGGAGTTCACCGGGAACGCCTACGCCTCCGACGCCCCCCGGGTACCGGCCAACCTGCGCGACGCGGTCACCGCCTTCGAGCGGAGCGCCGCCGCGGGCGAGGCCTTCGGCAAGGACGTCGTCCGCCACTACGCCCACGCCGGCCGGGTCGAACTCGCCGCCTACGACCGGGCGGTGACCGACTGGGAGCGCCGCCGCGGCTTCGAACGGCTGTGACCGCGCCCGATGCCCCCGCCCGACACCGACCCGCCCCCCGGGCGCCCGACACCGATGCCCCCGCCCGACACCGACCCGCCCCCCGGGCGCCCGACACCGATGCCCCCGCCCGACACCGACCCGCCTCCGGCGACCGTGACCACAGAGAGCGACCGTGAACCCTGACCGACGCCCCCTGATCGGCATCACCAGCTACCAGGACGAGGCCGCCTGGTCCGTCTGGCGCCAGCGCGCCAGCCTCGTCCCGCAGACCTACGTGGACTCCGTCGCCGCGGCGGGCGGCACGCCCGTGCTGCTACCGCCGCAGCCCGGCGACGCCGGCCCTCTGCTGGACGCGCTGGACGGCCTGGTGCTGGCCGGCGGACCCGACATCGACCCCGCCCGCTACGCCGCCGAGGCCGACCCGCGGACCGGCCCACCGCACCAGGCCCGCGACGACTGGGAGCTGACCCTGCTGCGCGGCGCCCTCGACCGCGACCTGCCGGTGCTCGGCGTCTGCCGCGGCATGCAGCTGCTGAACGTCGCCCTCGGCGGCACCCTCCGGCAGCACCTGCCCGAGCGGAGCCACCAGGTCGTCCCGGCCGAGTTCGTCCGCCGCCGCGTCGACGTCGAGGCGGGCAGCCGACTGGCCGCCGTCCTCGGCCCGGCCGCCGAGGTCAACTGCTACCACCACCAGGCCACCGACCGCACCGGAAGCGGGCTGCGCGTCACCGCCCGGGCCGACGACGGGACGGTCGAAGCACTCGAACTGCCCGGCCACCGCTTCGCGCTGGGCGTCCAGTGGCACCCCGAGACGGACCCGGACGACCCGCGCCTGTTCCGCGCGCTCGTCGAGGCGAGCCGCCTTCCCGCCGATCACGCTTCCGCACGCCCCAGGGAGACGACCCGATGACCGACCCCGACCTCTACCAGGTGGTCAACCCCGCCACCGAGGAGGTGATCAGCACCGTCGAACTGGCCGGCCTCGCCGAGACCGACGCCGCCGTCGCCCGCGCCCGGGCCGCCTTCGACACCTGGCGCCGGGTCGCCCCCGCCGACCGGGCCCGGCTGCTGCGCGCCTTCGCCGCCGCCGTCGACGGCGACCGGGAGCACCTCGCCGCCCTGGAGGTGGCCAACGCCGGCCACACCATCGGCAACGCCCGCTGGGAGGCCGGCAACGCCCGCGACGTCATCGAGTACTACGCCGCCGCCCCCGAACGGCTCTTCGGCCGCCAGATCCCGGTGGCCGGCGGCCTTAACGTCACCTTCCAGGAACCGCTCGGCGTCGTCGGCGTCATCGTGCCCTGGAACTTCCCGATGCCGATCGCCGCCTGGGCCCTGGCCCCGGCGCTGGCCGCCGGCAACACCGTCATCGTCAAGCCCGCCGAACTCACCCCCCTCACCGCCTTGCGGCTGGGCGAACTCGCCCTCGAAGCCGGCCTCCCCGAGGGCGTGCTGCAGATCCTGCCCGGCCGCGGCCCGGTGGTCGGCGCACGCTTCGTCACCCACCCGGACGTGCGCAAGGTGGTGTTCACCGGCTCGACCCGGGTCGGCAAGGAGATCATGGCGGGCTGCGCCGCCCAGGTGAAGCCGGTCACCCTCGAACTCGGCGGCAAGAGCGCCAACCTCGTGTTCGCCGACGCCGACCTCGCCAAGGCCGCCGCCACCGCCCCCTACGCCGTCTTCGACAACGCCGGCCAGGACTGCTGCGCCCGCTCCCGGATCCTCGTCGAGGCCTCCGTCCACGACGAGTTCATGGCGCTGCTGGAGCCGGCCGTCCGGGCCGTGCGGGTCGGCGACCCGGCCGACGAGAAGACCGAGATGGGCCCGCTGATCTCCGCCGCCCACCACGCCCGGGTCGCCTCCTACGTCCGGGACGAGTCGGCGGTCGCGTTCCGGGGCACCGCCCCGGACGGCCCCGGCTTCTGGTTCCCGCCGACGGTGCTGGCGCCCGTCCGGCACGACGACCCGGCGTTCACCGAGGAGATCTTCGGACCGGTCGTCACCGTCGTCCCGTTCCGCGACGAGGAGGACGCGCTGCGGATCGCCAACGCCACCGAGTACGGCCTCTCCGGGTCCATCTGGACCAGGGACGTCGGCCGCGCACTGCGGGTCTCCCGCGGCGTCGAGGCCGGCAACCTCTCCGTCAACTCGCACTCGTCGGTGCGCTACTCGACGCCCTTCGGCGGCTTCAAGCAGTCCGGGCTCGGCCGCGAGCTCGGCCCGGACGCCCTCGCCGCCTTCACCCAGACCAAGAACGTTTTCATCTCCACGGAGGAATGATCAGCATGAGCGAGCGACTCGACGGCCGGGTGGCCGTCATCACCGGCGCGGGCAGCGGCATCGGTCTGGCCACCGCCCGGCGGTTCGCCGCCGAGGGCGCCAAGGTGGTCTGCGTGGACCTCGACCCGGAGACCGGGTCCAAGGCCGCCAACGAGGTCGGCGGCCTCTTCATCCAGGCCGACGTCACCGACGAGGACGCCGTCCGCGACCTCTTCCAGCGGGCCGTGGACGAGTACGGGCGGCTCGACATCGCCTTCAACAACGCGGGCATCTCCCCGCCGGACGACGACTCGATCCTCACCACCGGCCTGGACGCCTGGAAGCGCGTCCAGGAGGTCAACCTGACCTCCGTCTACCTCTGCTGCAAGTACGCGATCCCGCACATGCAGCGCCAGGGCAGGGGCTCGATCATCAACACCGCCTCCTTCGTGGCGGTGATGGGCGCCGCCACCTCGCAGATCTCCTACAGCGCCTCCAAGGGCGGGGTACTGGCGATGTCGCGCGAGCTGGGCGTGCAGTTCGCCCGCGAGGGCATCCGCGTCAACGCCCTCTGCCCGGGGCCGGTCAACACCCCGCTGCTCCAAGAGCTCTTCGCCAAGGACCCGGAGCGCGCTGCCCGCCGCCTCGTCCACATCCCCGTCGGCCGCTTCGCCGAGCCGGAGGAGATCGCCGCGGCGGTCGCCTTCCTGGCCTCCGACGACTCGTCCTTCATGACCGCCAACACCTTCCTCGTCGACGGCGGCATCTCCGGCGCTTACGTCACCCCGCAGTAGTCCCCACCGCACCGCCAGGACCGGCCGGCGCACCACGGGGTGCGCCGGCCGGCCGCTTGACGATCACTGGCCGTGGCGTCCGGGGCGACGTCGCGGCGATCTCGCGTGGGCACTCCGTGAGAACGCTCCGAGGTGAGGCTCCGGCCACCGTGAAGCGGAAACCCGGTGTGCGTGCAACCTTTCGACCCGCTCATCGCATCTACCTGATGTCAGGGTGCTGTGAGGGGGAGGGGTGCTTCAGGTGTAGTCACGGACACGCGGACCCGGGGCGGGTGTCGGCGCCCGGTCGTCGCCGGACCGGTGGTTCGTCAGCGTTCTCCTCATCGGCGGGGTCTTCTCGGGAATTCACCGGAGACCCTTTTCCGCATGCCGTCCGAAGAAATGCGCGGCGGAATTCACGGGCAGGCTCCGGGTATCTGTGACACGGCCGGGACACCACCGTTCGACTGATCGTTCGATGCGTCAGAAATGGGCGCTAGCATTCCGGCATGGCTTCTCAACTTCCCCCGACATGGAATGCGTCCGACGCCGGAGAGAACCCGCCGGCGCGAAGTTCGCCGTTGCGGCTGGTCCGCCACGGTGGGACCTTCCTGGGCGTGAGCGTGGTGTCCGGTGCGCTGCTGGCCGGTGTGGCCCTGCCCGCCGTCGGCGCGTTCGGGCTGACCGCCAAGAGCACGGCGGAGAGCTTCGAGGACATTCCGGGCGAATTCAAGACGCCGCCGCTGACGCAGGCCACGCAGATCTTCGACGCCAAGGGCGGGCTGATCGCCAAGGTCTACGAGCGCGACCGCACCGTCATTCCCGCCGACCAGATGTCCCCGTTCATGCGCCAGGCGCAGGTCGACATCGAGGACGCGCGGTTCTACGAGCACGGCGCCGTGGACCTCAAGGGCGTGCTGCGGGCGGCCGGCAAGAACGCGGAGAGCGGCACCGCCTCGCAGGGTGCCTCGACGCTGACCCAGCAGTACGTGAAGAACGTCAATGTGGAGAAGGCCGGCGAGGACCAGGCGGCCGTCCTGGAGGCGCAGCGCAAGACGCTGGGCCGCAAGATCCAGGAGCTGAAGGTCGCCATCAAACTGGAAGAGGAGATGACGAAGGACGAGATCCTCACCAACTACCTGAACATCACCTTCTACGGTCACGGCGCGTACGGGGTGGAGGCGGCCTCGCAGCGCTACTTCGGCAAGAGCAACAAGGACCTCACCGTCGCCGAGGCCGCCACGCTGGCCGGCATGGTGCAGAACCCCTCGCTGTACGACCCGGTGCGCTTTCCGGAGAACACGGTGAAGCGCCGGAACGTGGTGCTCGACAAGATGGTCGAGAACAAGCACCTCACCGCGGACCAGGCGAAGGAGGCGAAGGCCGCGCCGCTGGGTCTGCAGTACCGGGAGCCGCAGAACGGCTGCATCACTGCCCAGGCGGGCATGGGCTTCTTCTGCGACTACGTCCGGCACGTGGTGAAGCAGGATCCGGCGTTCGGCGCGAGTGCCGCCGAGCGGAAGAGGTTCTGGGACCAGGGCGGTCTCAACATCTACACCACCATGGACCCGGACAAGCAGGCCGCCGCCCAGAACGCGGTGACCACCAAAGTGAAGGTCACCGACTCGGTGTCGGCCGCCGCGACGATGATGGAGCCGGGCACCGGCAAGATCCTGGCGATGGCCCAGACCCGCCCCTACGGCCTGGACGCGAAGAAGAACCAGACGGTCGTCAACCTCAACGTCGACGCGGCGATGGGCGGCGGCAACGGCTTCCAGCCCGGGTCGACCTTCAAGCCGATCGTCGCGGCCGCCGCGATGGAGGCGGGCCTGTCGCCGGTCACCGAGTACTCCTCCCCGAACAAGCTCGAGTACCCGACGATGAAGACCTGTGCGGGCACCTGGAAGAACACCGACAAGCCCAAGACGGTGGTGCCGAACGAGTCCGCCAGTGAGAAGGGCCCCTACCAGCTGAAGGAGGCGATGGCCCGCTCGATCAACACCTACTTCGTGCAGATGGAGCAGGAGATCGGCCTCTGCTCGGTCAAGCAGATGGCGAACAAGCTCGGCATCACCACCCGGGCCAGCGGCAAGCCCCTGGACGAGGTGCCGGCGATGGCGCTGGGCGTGGAGGAGATGAGCCCGCTGACCATGGCCAACGTCTACGCGACCTTCGCCGCCGGGGGCAAGTACTGCGCCCCGACCGCGATCAACAAGATCACCACCGTGGACGGCAAGGACGTCGCCGTCCCGGTCGCCAACTGCGGCCAGGCGTTCTCCGATTCGACGGCCCAGGTGCTGAACACCATCCTCAACGGCGTGACCGCGGACGGCACCGGCTCGGCGCTCAACCTGGAGGGCGACCGGCAGATCGCCGGCAAGACCGGCACCTCGGACAAGAAGCGGGCCGCCTGGTTCAGCGGTTACACCCCGCAGCTCGCCACGTCGGTCTGGCTCGGCGGGCCGGCCGGCGGTGTCGAGATGCGCAACATCACCATCGGGGGCAAGCACTTCTCGGAGGTGTTCGGCGCCGACGGCCCCGGCCCGATCTGGCAGCTGGCGATGAACCTGGCCCTTCGCGGGGAGCCGAAGAAGTCCTTGAAGATGGCCGACATCCCCGACCCGGCGCCGAAGACCGACCCCAGTGCCAGCGGCTCGACCCCGCCGTCCGCTCCGCCGGCCACCACCCCGGCCGGTCCGCAGCACTGACGCCCGCGGATGGTCGGGGTGCGCGCCCCGACCACCTGCCGTGGTTCTCCCGTCGCCGGGCTGCCGGACAACCGGGCGGCCCGGCAGCCCGGCGGCTCAGGGGCGGTGTCGGAGGCGCCCGTTAGCCTGGCGCCATGCCTTTGCTGAGTCACGCCGTGCTGACCGACCCGGAGTTCCTCGTCCCACCGGTCCCCGACTCCCCGCCGGGCGGCGTCGCCTGGCTGAGGTCGTCCGTCGCGCGCTTCAGCAGCGGCGCGGCCCACCGCCGCAGACGTGCGCTGGCGGAGGCCGAGCTGGCGTCCGTCGACCCGGACGCTCTTCGGCTGCGGGCGGCCGAGCGGGGGGACGGGCCGGTCGAGGTGCTCGCCGAGGCGCTCGGCCTGCCGCCGGAGGTGGCCGGGGACGTCGCCGTCGTGGCGGCGTCGTACCAGCCGCACACCGCGGTCACGGAGGAGGCGGACCGGGCGCTCGCCCGGCTGGTCGAGGTGTGCGGAGGTGTCGCCGACGAGGCCACGGCCAACCGGATCGGGCTGCTCGTCCAGGCCTGCGACGCGACCAAGGCCCTGGTGGCCCACACGGCGGCGGGGCGCACCGATCCGCCGGTGCCCCTGACCCGCCGGGTGGCGCCGGACGGCACGCTCGTGGAGGTCGGCCTGGCGGACGAACCGTTCGGCGCCGGCCCGCACGCCTGCCCCGGCCGTGCGCACGCGCTCGCCCTCGCGGCCGGCCTGGTGGAGGCGACGGCCCGATGACCACCGCCTTCCACGCCCTGCACCACGCGGACCGGCCGTTGCTGCTGCCCAACGCCTGGGACTTCGCCTCGGCCGCGGCGCTGTCCGCCGCCGGGTTCGCCGCCATCGGCACCACCAGCCTCGGCGTGGCCGCGGCCAACGGCATTCCCGACGCCGCGGGCCTGGCCCGGGACGAGACCGTGGCACTGGCCGGGCGGCTGGTCCGGCTGCCCTGTCCGGTCACCGTCGACATCGAGGCCGGCTTCAGTACGGACCCGGCCGAAGTGGGCGACCTGGCAGTCGAGTTGGCCGAGCTGGGAGTCGCCGGGGTCAACCTGGAGGACGGCCGCGACGACCACCTGGCCGACCCCGCGGCGCAGGAGGCGCTGGTCCGCGAGGTGAAGCGCCGGGCGCCGGGGATCTTCCTCAACGCCCGCACGGACACCTACTGGCTCGGGGTCGAGGCCTCGGTGCCCGCGACGCTGGACCGGGCGCGACGGTACGTGGACGCGGGCGCCGACGGCGTCTTCGTGCCCGGCCTGGCGCGCGAGGAGGACATCGCCGCCGTGACGGCCGCGGTGCCGGTCCCGGTGAACGTCCTGCACCTGCCGGCGCTGGGCCTGGACCGGCTGGCGGAGCTGGGCGTGCGCCGGGTCAGCACCGGCTCCCTGCTGTTCCGTGCGGCCCTGGGCGCCGCGGTCGGCACGGCGGTCGCCGTCCGGGACGGCGGACAGCTGCCCGCCGGCATCCCCGGCTACGCGGAGGTCGACGCGCTCAGCGGCTAGCCCGGGGCCGACCGGCCGGGGTGGCCGACGCCGCCGCACGGGGCAGGCGCCGGACACCCCGGCGGTCCGGGGAGGTCACGGCGTGGCGTGGCGGAGGATGTCGAGGACTTCGTCGGTGATCGCGGCCTCGTTCCGTTCCAGGTCCGGGCCGGTGAGCCGGTCGGCGTGCTCGGGGAGGCCGGTGAGCACGGGGGTGTGGAGGTGGCCGCCGGGCAGCCGCGGGGCGAGTTCCAGCCGCAGTCGATTGGAGCGGTAGGCCACCTCGTTGGACAGGTACCCGCCGCCCCCGCCCTCGACGGCCCGGGAGCCCGGGGTGGGACCGTCCTCGCGGTCGACCGGCGCGTCGCCCCCGGCGGGGATCTCGGTGACCACGGTGTTCAGCTGGACGGGGTACGGCTGCTGCACGGCGGTCATGGCCGCGGCGGGCAGGGTGGTGGCGATGAACTCGGCACCGGGCCCCATGCCCGGGGCGGTCACCGGGTGCTCCCGGGTGCCGCCGGAGAGCGTGCCGGTGTTGTCCGGGTACGGGTCGGCGGAGCGGGCGCGGCCGGCCCAGGCCTCCACGGTGAACAGCCCGGGGTAGCCCTGGCTGATGGTGGTGATCTGGTCGGCGGACCGCGGGCCGGGGGAGAGGCGCGGGCCGAAGGCGCGCTCGACGATGCCGTGGTCGAAGTCGGCGTAGCGGACGGGGAGCAGTACGGCCCGGATCTCGGCCCGGGTGCCGTCCGCCAGGGTGATCCGCAGACCGTTCAGCCGCAGGGCGGCGGCTCCGGAGGGGTTGGCACGGCGGAGCTCGCCGTCGAGGCCGAAGGGGTCGAAGCCGCTGACGAACACCCGGCGCAGGCCCGGCGTCCCGCTGAACTCGTTGTCCAGCAGCCCGCGGGAGGCGTCCTCGAACCGCGAGCGGAGGTCGGCGGTGTCGACGGGGAAGGCGGGCTGCCACTGGGCGAGCCGGACGGTCATGGCCAGCCGCGTCCAGTAGAGCGGGCGGTCGTCCCGGGCGGGCAGGTCGCCGCCGCGCCGCCGGTCCTGGGCGCGGTCCACCGCCGCCCGCCAGAGCGCCCGGCCCCAGGCGTCCACGAGCTCCCGGGCCTCGGCGGCGTTCCGCGCGGAGCACAGGGCGGCGGGGAACCTCCCGACGAAGTCACCGAGCCCGGCCCGCTCGGTGAAGGCGGCCGCCCTCGGATCCGCCAGCCGTGCCTGTTCGGCGTCGACCGGGGGCGCGGTGGCGGTGCGACAGGCGGGCTGGGCCTGGGCCGCCGCGCTGGTCGGGAACAGGGGGAGGGCGAGCGCGCCGACGAGGCTCGCGGCCAGGAGATAGCGGGTGCATGTCATGAAGTGTGACATTACATCGGTCTGCTGACGCTCCGCCAGATCGCCCCGGGGCGGCCTGCCCCGCCGCTGCCGGCGGCGCCGGGCCCCGGCGTGGACGGTTGACACCGTCGTACCCCGGTCCCTAGCGTGAGGCGCTCCGTCATTACCGGCCGGTAGGGAACGCTCATGGACGCCGAACGCCCGTACGACCTGGTCCTGTTCGGTGCCACCGGCTTCACCGGCGCACTGACGGCCGAGTACCTGGCCCGGAACGCGCCGGCCGGCTGCCGCTGGGCGCTGGCCGGCCGCACCCGGGGCAAGCTGGAGGCGCTGCGCGCGCACCTCGCCACCCTGGAGCCGGGCTGCGCCGACCTCCCGCTGCTCATCGCGGACTCCACCGACCCCGGCTCGCTGCGGGAGGTGGCGGCCGCGGCCCGGGTGGTGGTCTCCACCGTCGGCCCCTACCTCAGCCACGGGGAGCCGCTGGTGGCCGCCTGCGCGGACGCCGGCACCGACTACGTCGACCTCACCGGCGAACCCGAGTTCGTCGACCGGATGTACCTGCTGCACCACCGCCGGGCCGTCGAGACCGGCGCCCGGCTGGTGCACTCCTGCGGCTTCGACTCGGTGCCGCACGACCTGGGAGTGCTCTTCACCCTGGAGCGGATGCGCGAACTCGGCGCCCTGCCCGACGGCGCCGCGGTCTCGGTACGGGGCTTCGTCCGGGCCGGCGGGACGTTCTCCGGCGGCACCTTCGCCTCCGCGCTGACCGTGATGTCCCGCCCCCGCGCGGCCGCCCGGGCGGCCCGGGAACGCCGCGCCGCCGACCCCCGTCCGGCCGGCCGCAGGATCAGCGCCAAGGCCGGACCGGTCCGGCGGTCGGCCGAGGCCCGCGCCTGGGCGGTGCCGATGCCCACCATCGATCCGCTGGTGGTCGCCCGCTCGGCCGCCGCGCGGCCGGACTACGGCCCGGTCTTCCGCTACGGCCACTACGCGGCGGTCCGGCGGCTCCCGGTGCTGCTGGCCGGCGGCGCCGGACTCGCCCTGCTGGCGCTCGCCGCCCAACTGCCACCGCTGCGAAGGGCGCTGACCGGCCTGCGCAAGCCCGGCGCGGGGCCCAGCGCCGAGCAGCGCGCGGCCTCCTGGTTCACCGTCCGCTTCGTCGGCGAGACCGGCCCCGGTCAACGGGTCTTCACCGAGGTGTCCGGGGGCGACCCGGGCTACACGGAGACCGCCAAGATGCTCGCCGAGTCGGCGCTCAGCCTCGCCTACGACGAACTGCCGCCCACCGCCGGCCAGGTCACCCCGGCGGTGGCGATGGGCAGCGCGCTGATCGACCGCCTGACCGCGGCCGGTCTGCGCTTCACCGTCCTGGACGCTCCGCCGGCCACCGCCCCGAGCCGGGGTTAGCGCCGGGCACCACGACGGCAGGGCCCCAACGCCCCGGCCCGGCCCGCCCCGGCCGGGCCGGGGCGTCGGTCAGGACAGGATCTCGACGAACCCGTCGGTCCCGTGCACGCGGATCCGCTGCCCGTCCCGGATCAGCCGGGTGGCCCGCTCGACGCCGACGACGGCCGGCAGGCCGTACTCCCGGGCGATGACCGCGCCGTGGGTCATCAGGCCGCCCACCTCCGTCACCAGCCCCGCGATGCCGACGAACACCGGCGACCAGCTGGGGTCCGTGAAGGCCGTGACCAGGATGTCGCCCGCTTCGAGATCGGCCTTCGCCATGTCGAGGACGACACGGGCCCTTCCCTCGACCGTCCCGGCGGACACCGGTACGCCGACCAGGGCCCCGGCCGGCACGTCGTCGCGCCGGTACGACCCGGTGAGGGCCTCACCGTCCGAGGTGAGCACCCGGGGCGGCGTGAGCGCGTGGTACGAGCGGAACGCGTCCTCGCGCCGCCGGAGGAGCCCGGCGTCCACCCGGTGCGTTCGCACGACGGTGTGGAGTTCCTGGAACGTGAGGTGGAAGGCGTCCTCCCGCTCGGTCAGCACACCGGCCTCCACCAGGCGTTCGGCCTCCCGGAGCAGGGCCTGCTTGTAGACGGCGTAGCGGCTGATGATGCCGTACTTGGGGTACTCCCGGTACCCGATGAAGGTGCGGACCCGGTCGATCATCGCCTTGGTCTCGGCGGCCTTGAGGTCCCCCTCCGGCAGGGCCCGCAGGCGGGTGAGCACGTCCTGTTCCTTCTGCTCGGCCTTCCGCCGCCCCTGCTCGAAGCGGCGTGCGGCGGCGCCCGGTTCGAAGTTCCGGACGTGGTCGAGGATCACGGGCACCAGCGTGTCGGGGCGCTCGCGCCACCGCGGCCTGGTGATGTCGATCTCGCCGACGCAGCGCATGCCGTACCGGTCGAGGTAGGCCTCGATGGCGTCCCGCGCCTCGGTCCCGCCCGCGAGCTTCGCCAGGTCGTCCAGGAAGTCCTCGTCCCCGACGCCCCGCAGGAACGCCACCACCTCCGGGTGCGGGCGGATCACGTCCGCGACGTCGAGCAGCGCCAGCCCCATCTCCGACGTGACGTTGTCAGGGGCGGACAGCGTCAGGGTGTCGGCCGCGTTCTTCTCGCCCAGCCACTCCCGCAGCTTGTCGTTGAGCCACCAGGTGGCCTCCATCCCCGCCATGATCGCCTGGAGGCTCAGCGGGTCGCTGAGCACCCGCTTGTGCTCCTCGAAGGCCTCCAGCAGGAAGTCGAACAGCGCCGGTCCGATCTTCGTCCGGATGTCGCGCTCCAGAGCGGCGACGGACGCCCGGCTGCGTTCGATCAGCCCGGTGACGATCGCCGGATCGGTCGCGATCGGGGTGGGCGCGCCACCGGCCGGCGGGCCGACGGGCGCCGCGTCCGGGACCGTCGGGACGAAGTCACCGCGGTCCAGGACGGTCTCCAGCGCGTCCCTGACCAGCGGATCGCCCCTCCCGATGAGGTCCAGGAGGGCGACCCGGCCGGTGGGCGAGGCGAGGCGCGGGGTGACGTCCACGAACAGCCTGCCGCCGGCCTCGTGCATCGCCACCATGGCCGTCAGCTGCCACATGGAGTACCCCAGCGGCTTCATGGGGTCGGTCATCATCTGACCGTGACCGACGGAGACGTAGACGTGGTTCTCCCGGTCGCCGCGCTCGGGGACGGGGAACAGCGTCGTGACCGGCCGGCTCTGCACGATCCGGAAGCCGTCGTCGACCAGGCACCACTCGATGTCCTGCGGGGTGCCGAAGTGCGCCTCGATCCGCCGCCCGAGCCGCACGAGCCGGAGGACCTGCGCATCCGTCAGCGCGGGCTGCTCGCGGCGCCGCGGCTCGACCGCCACCTCCCGCGTACCGCCGCCCGGCAGGGCGTACAGGGCGCGCTGCTTGGCGGCGATCGTCCGGACGACGATCTCGTCGCCGCGCACCTTGAAGACGTCCGGGTTCACCAGCCCGGAGACCAGGGCCTCGCCGAGGCCGAAACCGGCGTCCACGGTGGCGACCGTCCGGTCGCCCGTGACGGGGTCGGCCGTGAACAGGATGCCGGCCGCCTCCGGGAGGACCATCCGCTGCACGACCACGGCCATCCGGACCGTACGGTCGTCGATGCCGTTGCGCCGGCGGTAGACCACCGCCCGCTCGGTGAACAGCGAGGCCCAGCACAGGCTGACGTGCCGGAGGATCGCCGCCGGCCCCACGACGTTCAGATAGGTGTCCTGCTGGCCGGCGAAGGAGGCCGTCGGCAGGTCCTCCGCCGTCGCGCTGGAGCGGACGGCGTAGGCGGCCCGCTCGCCGAACCGGCCGAGTGCGCCGGTGATCTCCGCCGCGAGGTCGTGGGGGAGGGCGATCTCCTCGACGGCCCGGCGAATCCGTGCGCTGAGGGTGCGGACCCCCTCGCGGTCGTCCGGGTCCAGGCGCGAGAGTCGGTCGAGCAGACCGTCGATCGACGGAGCCTCCGCCATGATCCGCCGGAAGGCGTCCGTCGTCACGCAGAAGCCGTCCGGTACGTGGACGCCTTCGATCCGCGAGAGCGCGCCCAGGTGGGCGCCCTTGCCGCCGGCGATCGCGCTCTGGCTCTCGTCCAGCTCATGAAGATCCCGCACGTACTGCTCACTCATTGCCGTACCTCCGGGGCAGCCGTCTTCCCTTGCGCTGCGGCGGCCGGTCGGATCACCGGCGCCCTCGATCTCGTCGAACTTCCTGTCGAGCACGTTCCTCATTCCCGCCGGCCGTTCCGCCGGCGTGTCGGCCGGGGCGTGCCCCCACGCATCCGCACCGGGCACCGGCGACTCCACCGCTGGTCCCGCCGCTGGCCCCGACTCTGGTCCTGCCCCTGATTCGACGCCACCGTGCCCGCCGTGCGTCGACAGCGACACACGGCCGGCGCACCCCGATTTCCGCAGGTGGTGGCTTCGGCCGACGATTCTGCACCGTGCCGGGGGCCTTGCGGCAAGCCCCCCGCTGCGCTATATCTTGATAACGGCAAGGAGAGTCTTCTCCTTGCCTTCGCCATTTCCGGGCCCATTCCCGTCCGATGGAATGACGAGCTTCTCGCACGTGCGGGCCCACCGCCGTCCGCCGGATTCGGACGTGGAGCGGGTGGGGTGGTTCGCCCGGCGTGGTGCGTGAGGTGGGCACGTGCCGGGTCCGCACCAGCGGTGCTGCTGTTTTCGGCCGAGCCGCGTCGGACCCGGGTGGGTTGTGTAGGCGTTTTCACAGGTGGCGGCGCCGGTTCCGGTTTGCGGTGCTCCATGATCCGATGGCTTCCGGCCGAACTTCCCGAGGCCCATTGCCGCAGGTGCCGGGACTGGTGGAGGCTCCCCTTCAGACAGCGAGGGTGCGGCCTCCAGGTGTTCCTCTACGAGATTGGACTACACCATCATGGCGATTCGCAGAGTGGTCTCCTCCGTGGCCCTGGCCGGCGTCCTGGCCGGCGGCGCGCTCCTGGCGGCCCCGGCCGCCCAGGCGACCGGCTTCACCTACATCGGGATGTACCCGAGCGCTGCCGCGTGCGAGACCGCGGGCAAGGCCTACGTGTCGTCAGGCCAGGCGGTCACCTACTTCTGTGACGCGGCCCCGAACACGGCCCGCCTCTCCGTCTGGTTCTACTGATCCGCCAGCTGTATTGACCCGCGGGGCCGGTACCCGGAAGGGGGCCGGCCCCGCGGTCCGCCGAGGGGGCATGTCACCGGTAGGGCCCGGCCGTTGTCGGAACCGCGTGGAACGGGTGGCGCTCACCGCCCCGTTCAGCCCGGCAGGGCCTTCGCGACCTCCCGCGCCAGGTTTACCTGGTCCCCCGAGGGGGAGGTCGGAAGCGGCGCGGTCTGCCGCGACCATGCGTCGTCCATGGCGAACCAGTCGATCGACGCCGGCGGCGCGCCGCTCGTCAGAGCCTCGTCCAGCGACGAGAAGTAGGAGCTCCACCGCCGGGCGTAGAGGCCGGCGACCAGGCCCGCCCACTCCCGGTTCGCGTAGTCGTGCAGCCCGTGGACGTCGCTCGGGACGCGGCCGCTCCAGTTCGCCAGGACCGACCGTGCGTCGTACTCCAGCCGGTCGCGCTCCGCCGCGTCGGCGCCCCACGAGCGGGCGGCGGCGATCCACGGCCCGACCATGGACCGCGCGTCGGTCCCGGACAGGCGGTCGACCAGCGCGAGGTCGGCCTCCCACTCGCGCACCAGCGACCGGAACAGCGTCCGGTTCCGCGCGTGGTAGGCGCTCGCGATCTGCGGCAGCAGCGCTCGCGCCCGGTTGTCCAGCGCCTGCCGGGCGACGTTCACCAGGTCGAACCGGTACGCGTCGCACGACCGCAACGCCGGTGACACCAGAAGCAGTTCGTCGAGCGCGGCGCGCACCCGTGCCGGGTCGTAGCGCATCGCCGGGGGGCTCCACGTCGCGGCGGTCGCCACGGTCAGGCTCGGGCGCGCCGCGAACAGGCTGTCCTGCGCCTCGCTCCACCGGCCGGACGGCATGCTGTACGGGCCCCGCCGAAGGGCCTCCCACGCCGCCGCCGCATGCGGGTCGGCCGCGCCGTAGCGGCGCGCCGCGTAGGCGGCGAACCACGCGGCCTGATCGATCCCGGCGGCCTCCCAGGCGAGCCGGCCGAACAGCTCGAACGCCGCAGGATCCGTCCCCACCGCCTCCGGCAGGTACGCGATGCCCTGCAGTGCGCTGCCCGGCTTGGTCCGCCACTGCTGGAACCGCCGCACCCACACGGCCGAGTTCGCTCCCGGCGAGGTGTGGCCGCCGAAGTTCGGGATCGTCCCGAAGGCGTACGGGGCGCCCTGCCACTGCGGCTCGCGGTCGAGCCCGTCGTAGCGGTCGGCCAGGCCGTCCAGGATCAGCATCCGGCCGCGGTCCACCCCCGACAGCACGGCGCCCGACGGGTTGCTCTCCCAGCCCAGGATCGCCCAGGTGGCCTGCGGGTGCGCCGCCAGCAGGGCCCGCTGCACGGCCCCGGCCGCGGCGCTCACGTCCACCGGACCCGCGGTGCCGCCCTCGTGCAGCAGGTCCATCTTGTACATCGCGCTGTCGCCGAACGCCTCGCGCTGAGCGCGGTAGTAGGCGGCCGCGAGTCTCGGGAAGGCCGCGCTCGTCGGGTCGAGCCAGTCGGGACGGTCGAGCCCCACCCAGGTGCCCTGCGGTACCACCCTGGCGTCGGCGTTCCTCGCCGCGAAGCCGGGGGGAACGGTGCCGAAGAAGCCGGGCAGCACCGGTGTCATCCCCAGACCGCGGAGGTGGTCCGCGATCCGTCGGCCCAGGGCCGCCCGGGCGGTGAGCAGCCGCTCGGACTCCGGCCCGCCGACCCCGCTCAGGTTCTGCAGCAGCCACCAGCTCTGGTGCGCGGGGGCCGGGATCCACGACCGCAGTTCGGCGGCGCTGTAGCCGAAGCCCTGGAGCGCCCGGTAGTAGGGGAGTTCGGCGCCGGTCTGGACGAACACCTCGTTGAAGCCGTGGAGCGCCAGGAGGTCCGCCTCGTGCTGGTACGCGGCGAAGTCCCGGTAGGCGCCCGAGTAGCCGGCGTCGGTGTCGTTGAGCGCGTAGCGGTGCGGGACGACGGCGGTGCGGCCGACCGGGGAGCCGACGCCGGGCAGGACGGCGGGCAGCGCGCCCAGCGAGTCTCCCGGCAGGCCGATGTCCACGTGGGCGACGTTCTCCAGGTACCAGCCGGCTCCGGTCAGCAGACTCGCCGGCGACGTCCCGGACACCGTCACGGCCCCTGCCGTGCCGGACACCGAGAACGAGTCCCCGCCCGCCCCCTTGGCGACCGGGACCAGCGTGAACTGGTCGTGCTGCGCCGGCAGCAGACGCGCCAGGGCGGCGGCCGCCGGACCGGGATCGAAGGCAGGCCCGGCGGCCGCGCCGGCCGGAGCCCCGGCGAGCGCCCCGGACACGGCCAGCGCGAGCGCCAGCCCCGACCGCCCTACGGTGGAAGCCATGGTCACCGGGATCTCCCATCGAGTGCGGGGCGGGTCCAGTCCTTCCTCGAATATGGGGGCCGAGGGGCCGCTGCCGGACGTTCTACCGGCCGGTTCGGCGGCGGGGGCGCGGCGTTCACCCGTTCGACGCACCCGGGGCTGAAGTCGAGCTGCCCCGGCGCGGCCGTCACGGTAGGCGGCCCCGCCCCCCCTTCCGCGTTGCCGGGGTCGGCCCTCGACCGGGCCGTTCCTGCATGAGCAGGTCGAGGACTTCTTCGGCCGGCACCCGAAAGCCGAGATCATCCGGTCCCAGCCCGGACTGTGACCGATGCTGAGTGCCCGGGTACTCGCAGAATTCGGCGACGACCCCCACCGTTACGCCAGTGCCAAGGCCCGCAAGAACTACGCTGGCACCAGCCCGATCACCCGCGCCTCGGGGAAGAAGAAGGTCGTGACGGCCCGGCACGTGCGCAACGACCGGCTCATCGACGCGCTGATCGCCCAAGCCTCTCTGCGCTGCGGGTTTCTCCTGGCGCCAGGGCCTACTACGAGAAGCAACGGGCCCGCGGCATCGAATTCGACGCCGCCCTACGCCAGCTCGCCAACCGGCTCGTCGGCATCCTGCACGGCTGCCTGAAAACCGGCACACCGTACGACGAGGCGACAGCTTGGTCCCACCGGGCCCATGCACTCGCCGCTTGACAGTCCAGTTCGTGGGTGGCGCGGTCCCTCGTGGGCCCCAGGTCGGCGCATCATCGCTTTTTGATCCAGGGCATTTCGGTCGACCCGGTGGGTTGGTACCAGGTGATGCCCCACTCCGCGCCCCAGTCCTTGCCGGTCCAGTCGTAGGCCGGCGTCCAGAGCGGTCGGGCCGGTTGTGGTCCCCACTCTTCCGGGTCCGGGCGCACCAGCAACTCGTCCTCATGGGCGTAGCCGCCGGTGAGCACGGTCGCCACGAACTCCGCGAAGCCGCCGTCGAAGTGGTCGAGCTCTCCGTCGTCGACGCCGTCGAAGTCGCAGAAGACGGCCACCGGCCACTGGTCGGGGTCCGGGTCGGTGGTCAGCCAGCAGCAGTAGACGTGGTTGCTGTTCATGCCCCAGGGCAGCAGTCCGCCCGGCTCCGGGAACACAGGGGTGTGCTCCCGGTTCCAGAACTCGTCCTCGCCCTCGACCTGCACCCGGAATTCGGTGTCGGTATGGAAGCGCCATCTCGCCAGGCCGCCCGGCGAGCCGGCAACCTGGGAGTGGTCCCTCGGTGACCGCACGCCCCACTCGCCGTTCAGGTTCACCGCGCCGTACAGGTCGACGAACGCTCGGTAGTCCGACGGTAGCTGGACCCCGAGTTCGTTTGGTGCCAGCTCCCACGGCACCCGCGCCGGGGTGTACACCGGCTCCCCCATGATCGCCCGCAGCCGGTCCCATGCCTTGGTCACCGCCCGACCCCTCTCTGTTCGTCAACCTGTCAGAGGCTGCACTTTAGGCGAAGGCTCCGACAGGCCACGACCCGGCCCGAAGACCGCAGGCGACGGCCGAGCTCGATTCACGGGAACGATCGCCGGTTGAGCGATCGGCAGCTACGGGACGGGACAATCCATTGCCCTGTCACGCCCCACGAACTTGCTCTTTGACACGCCAGCTCATGGGATGTCTGTCAGGAGTGCTGACGACCCTTCAACCGGCGTCCGGGAGCCCGTACCGGACCTCGGTCAGCCGCTCGGACAGCTCCCAGAGCCGGCGCCCGGTCTCGGTGTCGGCCGCGGCGGGTGCGAGTGCGACCCGAACCGGGGCGCCGCGCAGTTCGCCAAGGCCGCTCGGGCCGATGAACTCGCCGCTCGCCAGCCCAGGCCGGGTCGCCGCGTAGAGCTGGGGGAGTGCACCGCGGTCGGGGTGCTGGCCGAGCGGCCGGGCCAGCCGGCCGAAGAGGAAGCGGTACAGGGCGGTCGGTGTGCCGGTGACGATGTCGGTGGCGCTGAAGCCGGGGTGGGCGAGCAGGCTGCGCACCGGGCTCCCGGCGGCGGTCAGCCGCAGGTGCAGTTGCCGGCCGAAGACCGCGTTGGCGAGCTTGGACTGGTTGTAGAAGGCCATCGGCGCGTAGTGCCGCTCACCGGCGAGGTCGTCGAAGCGGATCCGCCCGCGCCGGTGGTTGAGGGAGGTGACGGTGACCACCCGGGGGTCGCGGCCCTCGGCGAGCAGGTCGAGGAGCAGCCCGGTGAGGGCGAAGTGGCCGAGGTGATGGGCGGCGAACTGCAGCTCGTGGCCCTGGGCGCTCAAGGTGCGTGGCGGCGCCATGACGCCGGCGTTGTTGACGAGGACGTCCAGCCGGCCGTGGTCGGCGCGCAGGCCGGCGGCGAAGGTGCGGACCGAGGCGAGGTCGGCGAGGTCGAGTCGGCGCACCTCCAGTCGTGCGCCGGGCTGGTCGGCGCGCAGCTCCGCGACCACCCGCCGGCCCTTCTCCTCGTCGCGCACCGCCAACACGACGTGGCCACCGCGGTGGGACAGCGCGCGGGCGGTGGCGAGGCCGAGGCCGCTGGTGGCGCCGGTGACGACGAAGAGCCTCCCGGTCTGGTCCGGAATCTGCTCGGCGGTCCACTTCTGATGTTCAGTCATGCGGCACATGCTGACGTTGCTGTCACTTGGTGTCAAGATGCGCCCGAGTGTCACCCAGGGCATCGCGCTACCATGACCCGGTGACCTCCCGCCCCGCTCCGGACCGCCCCGCTCCGGACCGTCCTGCCCCGGACCGTCCCGAACCGACCCGGCCCGCCGGCCGCCCCGGTCTGAGCATGGCCGAGCGCAAACGCCGGCTCGTCGCCGCCGAGTTGGCCGAGGCGGCTCTGCTCCTACTGGCGGAGAAGGGCTTCGAGGCCGTCACGATCGACGAGATCGCGGTCACCGCCGGGGTGTCCAAGCGGACGTTCTTCCGGTACTTCGCCTCGAAGGAGGACGTGGTCGTCCAGGTGCTGGCCGATCTCGGCCCCGGGATGTGCGCCGAACTCGCCGCCCGCCCCGCCGCGGAACCGCCCTCCGTGGCGCTCCGTCACGCGGTCTGGACCACGCTCGCCGCCTGCGCCGACGGCCCGGAGCACGCCGGCCACGGTGACCGCGCCCTGCGCGTGGTGCAGCTGATCGTGCGGACGCCCGCGCTGCTCGGCCGCTTCCTGGAACGGCAGGCGCAGTGGCGAGACGAGCTGGCGGCCGAGCTGGCCGCCCGCCTCGGGCTCGATCCCGCCACCGCGATGTACCCGCCCCTCGCGGCGGGGATGGCGCTGTCCGCCTTCGACACGGTGCTCCGCCGATGGAGCGACAGCGACGGCACCGAGGACCCGGCCGCCCTGATCGACCACGCCTTCGCCGTCCTGGCCCCGGCCCTCGACGCGGTCGGGGCCCCGTGGGCGTGACGGCGTCCGGACCGCGACGGTCGCGGTGCCCGGGCGTGCCCACGGGCTTGCGTCCGGCCCGCGGTGCGGCGAAGATCGCGGGCATGATCAAGGGTGTCATGTTCGACTTCTCCGGGACGCTCTTCCGGATCGAGCCGACCGCGGAGTGGCTGCGAGCGGTGGTGACGGAGGCCGGGTACGAGCCGGCGGAGGGCGAACTCGCCCTCTGCGCGGACCGCCTGGAGGCGGCCGGGGCCCAGCCGGGAGGGCCCGCGCCGCGCCGTCTGCCCTCCGAACTGGAGGTGCTGTGGAGTGAGCGGGACCTGAGCGCGGAGAAGCACCGCGCCGCCTACACCGCCCTCACGCGGCAGGCCTCGCTGCCGTACCCGGAACTGGTCGACGCGCTGTACGACCGCCACCGCGTCCCCGCCGCCTGGCGGCCCTACCCCGACACCGAGGACACTCTCAAGGAGCTCCGGAGCAGGGGCGTCCCGGTCGCCGTCGTCAGCAACATCGGCTGGGACCTGCGCCCGGTCTTCCGCGACCACGGTGTGGAGCGCCTCGTCGACGCCTACTTCCTCTCCTTCGAGCACGGGATCCAGAAGCCGGACCCGGCGCTCTTCCGGGCCGCCTGCGACCGGCTCGGACTGCCGCCCGGCGATGTCCTGATGGTCGGCGACGACCGCGTCGCGGACGGTGGCGCCGCTGCCCTGGGCTGCCCGGTCCACCTGGTCGACCCCCTGCCCGCGGACCGGCGCCCGAGCGCGCTGACGGCGGTACTCGACCTGCTCGACTGAGGCGCGCGGCGTCCGCGCGTCCCGGGGTACGCGCGTCCCGGTCGAGCGGTGCTACCGCTGCCCCCGGGGTCTCGCTCCGAACACGCCGGCCCGCGTCGTGACCGATCGCCTGCCCGCTCCCGCCGCGAGCAGGGGCGAGCCGCACCACGGAGAGCCGGTCCGCAGAACGCCTCGGCCGACCCCCCGGGCCACCCCGGCCCCCCGGCGCCCGGGCGCGCGTGAGAGAGTCGTCGGCCCACAGGGGCGAGGAGTTAGCGATGAGCGGCGCAGGCGGCCGGGTGCTGGTGGTGGACGACGACGCGGCGATCCGGCGGTCGCTGGAGCGCGGGCTGCGGCTGAGCGGCTTCGCCGTCCAGGTCGCGTCGGACGGTGAGAGCGCACTGGCCTTGATGGGCGGCCCGACGGCACCGGACGTCCTGGTGCTGGACGTCTCGATGCCCGGGCTCGACGGAACGGGCGTCTGCCGGGCGCTGCGGGCCGTCGGCGACGAGACCCCGGTGCTGATGCTCTCCGCCCTGGACGAGCTCGCCGACCGGGTCGCAGGCCTCCAGGCCGGGGCCGACGACTACCTGATGAAGCCCTTCGCGCTGGAGGAACTGGTGCTGCGGCTGCGGGCGCTGCTGCGTCGGCGGCCGGCCCCGCCGCCCGACGTGCTGCGGGCCGGCCCGCTGACGCTCTCGCCCGCGACCCGCCAGGCGCACTGGGAGGAGACCGAGATCCACCTGACCCGGCGCGAGTTCGAACTGCTCGCCCAGCTCGTCCGCAACACCGGCCTCGTGCTCAGCCGCGACCAGCTGCTGGACCGGGTCTGGGGCTACGACTTCGAGGTGCGCAGCGACGCCGTCGACACCTTCGTCAGCTATCTGCGGCGCAAGCTGGAGGACGGGGGGCGGCCGCGTCTGGTGCACACGGTGCGCGGCGTCGGGTTCGTGCTGCGGCTGCCGGCCGACGGGGGGCGGCCGTGAGGCTCTCCACCCGGATCGCACTCTCGGTGACCGTGCTCGTGCCGGTCGTCGTGCTGGCGGCGGGCCTGCTGCTGCTGGGGCTCGTCCACCGCGACCTCTCCCACCAGCAGGACGCGGTGCTGCGCGTGCGGGCCGCCGCGGTGCTGCCGAATGTGCGTACGCTGCTCGCCGCGGACAGCAAGGGCCGGCCCCGGGCCGAACAGAACCAGCAGCGCAAGGTCCTCGACGGTGCGCTGGACTCCGGCGTGCGGCTGGCCGGTGAGGACGGCGCGGTGCTGCTGGCGGTCGGCCCGCAGCCGGACATCCCGCTGCCGGTCGGCGCCGACGCGCCGGCCGACCGGGCAGCGGTCCTCCACCGCTTCCACCGGCGCCCGGACAGCCCGGGGTCGGGCCTGGGGCTGACCCTGGTGGCCCAGCAGGCGGCGCTGCACCGCGGCACGGTGATCGTCGGCGACGCGGCCGCGACAGGCGGCTGCCGGGTCGAGGTGCGGCTGCCGCTGCTGCGACCGGAGGCGCCGACCCTGCGACTGCCGGCCCAGCGGGACTGGATCTCCGGCGACCGGTGAGCCCGAGCGGTGCCCGTCCGAAGTCACAGGGATTCCACAAGAAGCCGTCCTACGCTCCCCGAGTCCGACCACCCCGGTACCGGAGGAGAACCGCCGTGCACATCAACCGCAAGGCCGCCGCCGTCGGCGCACTCGCCCTCGCAGGCACGCTGATGGCCGCCGTCCCCGCCCAGGCCGACTCCGCGCCGAAGAACGACGGCGCGAAGTCGGTCTGCGAGCGCCTGCCGAAGATCAAGGAGCACGTCGACAAGGCCATCGAGCGGCTCAACGGCGACGCCACCGTCACCGGGTCGGTGGCCCGACTGCAGCAGCGGGTGACCGACGCCAAGAGCGCCGGGCACAACGAGATCTACACCTACCTCAACGACCGGCTGACGTTCCGCAAGAGCATGCTGGCGACGCTGCAGACCCGCCAGAGCGACCTGAAGGCGGTCGCCACCTGGTGCGCCGGCCAGCCCCGGTCCTCGTCGTCGCCCTCGTCGTCGGCGAGCAAGTGAGCGCCCGCTCCGTGCGCCACCGGGCCGGTGCCACCGCCGTGCTCGCCGCGGCCGCCGCCCTGCTGCTGACCGGCTGTGGGCCGGGCGCGGCCGCTCCGGGTAAGGCCGCGGCGACCGCGGATCCGGCGGGCCGGGCGGCAGCGACCGCAGACTCGCCCGGCAAGGCGGCCGCCACGGCGGGCGACGGCCAGGTCCAGGAGATGCAGCAGAAGGTGGATGCCGCCGAGAGCGCCGTCGCGCAGGCCGACTCCGACGCGACGCAGGACAACTGACGTACCCGCACACTGTCGTGGGCGTTCCACCTGGTAGGGCGAAGGGCCTGCGCCTCCCTCCGGAGGGGCAGGCCGCTCGCCCTACCCGCGGTCATCCGGTCGCCCGTCGGACCCCGGGCCGCGGACGGTCGCCCACCCGGGCCGGCGCGCGCCGGTCGACCGCTGCCCGACACGTTCTCAGCCGAAGTCGGGGATGGGGTGGTCGGGGGCGAGTGCGGCGGCGATGCGCTGGGCGATGGTGTGGGCGCTGTGGCCGCCGGGGGCGGTGGGGCCGTCGGTGGTGGAGACGGCGATGGCCAGGTGCTCGCACGGGAGGTAGTTCTGCGAGGCCGAGTAGCCGAAGAACAGCGGGTGCTGGGAGATCCATTCGTTCAGCACGAGCACGCCCATCCCGTAGTGGGTGGCCGGGGTCTGCGCGATGCAGACCGTGGCGGGGCACTTCTCGGTCGGCGTGCCCAGGCCCACCGTCCCAGGGTTGAGGAACTCCCGGTAGGAAGACGGGGAGAGCAGTTCGCCCGAGCCGAGGCCGACGGCCGAGCGGGCCAGGTCGCAGATGTCGGTGGTCTCCACCGCGCCGGGTGCGGTGGTCCACGAGGGGTTCCAGAAGGTGGACTCCTCGTAGGTGCCGCGATCGGAGGTGAAGGCGTGCAGGACGGGTGTCGGGATGTCGGGCGTGAAGCTGTTGCTGGTCTCGTGCAGTCCGAGCGGGCCGGTGACCAGCTGCTGTAGCAGGACGTCCAGCCGGGTGCCGGTGATCTTCTCCAGCGCGGCGCCGAGCAGGACGAAGTTGGCGTGCGAGTAGCTCCAGTTGGTCCCCGGCTCGTACCAGAGGTCCTGGTCGGTGGAGATGCCCACCAGTTCCTCGGGGGTCCACTGGCGGAACGGGTCCGCGTAGACCGTCTCGCCGAAGCCGGGGCTGGTGACGTAGTCGACGAGGCCGGTGGTGGAGGCGCCGAGCATCCGCAGGGTCATCCGGTCGCCGTAGTCGTGCGGGAGGTCGGGCAGCCAGCGGCCGATCGGGTCGTCGAGGCGGACCTTGCCGTCGTCGACCAGCCGCAGGAGTGCGGTGCCCAGGTAGCTGATCGCGATGTTGCCGTTGCGGAAGTGCATCGCGGGCTCGGCGGGGACCCCGGTCATCGACTCGCCGAGGGCGGCGGTGAGGAGTTCGCGGCCGTCGACGGTGACCCGCAGGATCACGGACTTGAGGTCCATCTCCGTCTTGGCCTGCTCGGCGATCCGCAGCACGTCGAGCGCGGCGCCCTCGGTGGGGGCGGCGGAGCTGACGCACGGTCGGTGGTGACCGGCGGTTCCGGCCGCACCACCGGCGGTCGTGACCGGGGCGCTGAGGGCGATGAGCGCGGTGGCTGCGGCGAGGCACAGCAGGGAGGTCCGGCGGGAGGGTCTCATCCCCGCAGTATCGGCACGGGAGCCCCGGTGCCCCGCCCTATCGGCCCCCGACCCGCGCGGGCGTCACCCGTCGGGCCCGTCGCCGGCGTCCTCCCCGCGTGCGTGCGGCACCGCCCACCGGTACCGCTGCCTTGTCCGCGGCAAATCCGGGTTGTCCGCCGCCCAGCTGCCGGTTGCCGCCTTCCTGTAGATGGACAATCACATCGGATCGCAGGGTGGGTCCACCACCGGTTCTTCGGACGGGGTGGTGGGTCCCGTGGCGCAGCCGTTCCTGCCGAGGAGCACGGCCGGCACACGTCGCGGCATCCGCCGGCTCCGGCGATCGGTCGCGAACGGCGCCGCACCCGGGAACTGCCCCGGTCCACGCAGCGCGGGACGGCCGACACCGGCAGCACGAGGTCCCCGGGGCATGAGCCGGTTCGGCGGGGAGCGCCGGTGGTCCGAGTACCGCCGGGCGTCCGAGCACCGCCGGGTGCCCCCAGCACCGCCGGTCGTCCGAGTACCGCGCACGGAGAGCACGGCATACCGCACGATCCACGAGGAAGAGGAAGCACACATGGTGAAGCACTTCGCCCTGGCCACGGCCGGTGCCGTCCTGATGATCGCCTCCGCGGCCGGTACCGCCGCGGCCCAGGCCCCCGCCGGCGAGACCGGCGCCGCTCCCGCCGTGATCCAGCCGATCGCCGTCGGCGCCGACTCCCTGGCGACGGTGTGGGACAACTGTCTGCACGGCCAGGCGTGCCTGTTCTCGGACACCAACGGCGGCGGCCAGCTCTGGGTGGTGCCCAGCGCCGGGTCCTTCAAGCTCGCCGACTTCGGGATGAACGACAGGACCAGCGCCTTCTGGAACAGGAGCGGCGGCACCCTGAGCCTGTTCGACGGCTCCGGCTACACCGGGTACCTGATCGGCTCCGGGCCCTACGGCGCACCGGTGAACGTCCCGTGGGGGGTCAACGACAAGGCGAGCTCCGTCACGCTCTACTAGATAGCGCCGCGTACCGGCCGTCCGGGCCGTCCGGGCCGCCCAGGTCCTCGGTGTCCTGACCGCGGCACGGTGGCCGGTCCCCCGCGCGATGCGATCGCGGGGGACCGGCCACCGCCGGGCGGGTTCACTCGGCCACGGCCGAGCGGGCCGCGCGGCGGGTGCCGTTCTCGACGGCCGCGGCGGTCCGGCCGCGCAGGCGCGCGATGCCCACGTCCAGAGCGGCCTCCAGGTGGGTGGTCGCGCCCGTGGTGAGGAGGATCAGTACGCCGCCCTGGATGCCGGCCAGCAGGGCGGCGGCCTCGCGGTCGGGGTCCAGGTCGGGGTCGGTCTCGCCGGCGTCCCGCAGGTGGCGGATGCCCGCGGCCAGCTGTTGCTGCCACCGGTCGAGCAGGCCGCCGGCCACGGTCCGCGTGGCGTCGGTGGCCGGGCCCAGCTGGGCGAGGGCGGTGTGCAGCGGACAGTCGGTGCCCTGGGCGCGGTAGCGGGCGACGACCTTGTCGCGCCACCGCTGCCAGGCGGCCCACGAGGTGAGGGAGCCGAGCTCCGGCTGCTGGTCGTCGATCACCCGGGCCGCCTCGTGCCGGGCCACGGCGAGGAGCAGCTCGTCCTTGCCGTCGGGGAAGTAGTGGAACAGCTGGCTCTTGCTGGTCGCCGTGTGGGCCATGACGTCCTCCAGCCGCAGCGCGAACACGCCCTGGGCGCGGATCTGCTCGGCGGCGCCCTCGACGATGCGCTGCCTGGTCGCGGCGCCCTTGCGGGTGAGCGGCATGTGTCCTCCCGGTACGAGCTGTCGGCTCCCATCGAAGCGGATCCGGCCCGGCGGTGTCACGGCAGGAGCAGCAGCTTGCCGGTGGTGCGGCGGGATTCGAGGTCGGTGTGGGCGCGGGCCGCGTCGGCGAGCGGGTACCGGCCGCCGACCCGCGGGGTGAGGCGGCCGGCCAGGACCAGGTCGAAGACCTCACCGGTGCGCCGGACGAGCGCCTCGCGGGTGGCGACGTGGTGGTGCACCACGGGATAGGTCAGCAGGATGCTGTTGGGCAGGTCGGTGGGCCGCAGGGTCGGGACGCCCATGAAGGGGCCGTAGTAGGCGTGCACGCCGTGCGGGCGCAGGGCCAGTTGGGAGGAGCGGAAGGTGTCGGCGCCACCGCCGTCGTAGACGACGTCGGCGCCGCGTCCGCCGGTCAGCTCCTTGATCCGGCCCTCGAAGCCGCCGCCGGAGTGGACGAGGACGTGGTCGGCGCCGGCCTCCTTCGCGGCGGCGGACTTCTCCTCGCGGGAGACCAGGCCGATCACGTCGCCGCCACGGGCCTTGACCATCTGGGTGAGCAACTGGCCGACGCCGCCCGCCGCGGCGTGCACCACGGCGGTGTCGCCCGGGCCGATCGGGTAGGTCTCGGTGCTGAGGTGGCTGGCGGTCAGGCCCTGCATCATCAGGGCGGCCGCCGTCTCGTCGTCGACGCCGTCGGGCACCTTGACCAGGGAGTCCGCCGGGACGGCGAGCAACTCGGCGTAGCTGCCCGGGTGGTAGAACCAGGCCACCCGGTCGCCGACGGCGAGGCCCCGGACCCCGTCGCCGAGCGCGGTGACGTACCCCGTGCCCTCGACGCCGAGGACCGTCGGGGCCGCCCAGCCGGGACCGCCCTGGGTGCGGGCACCGATGTCCATGTAGTTGACCCCGGCGACCCCCAGGCGTACCAGTGCCTCGCCGGGGGCGGGGGTGGGGTCGGGCAGCTCGGTCCAGTGCATGACCTCGGGGCCGCCGTGCTTCTCGATCCGGATCGCGTGCATGGTGCCGCCTCTCTGCAGGGCTTCTTCGTGAGGGAACGGTCAGCACGTTAGGCGGCTCAAAATGGACCAGCAAGTCCAAAATCTCGGCCTGGAAGGCCGGTTGGCGACTCCGGGGGGCCGTGGGGCCTCGGGCCGGACCGGGTTCGGGACCGGGTTCGGGACCGGGTTCGGGTTCGGGTTCAGGCCAGGGTGACGGTGAGGGCGGAGTCGTCGCGGCTGAGGTGGTCGATCCGGAGCGCGCCGGAGGCGCCGGTGTAGTCGCCCGTCCCGCCGGTGATCGCGAAGGTGTGGGACCACGGCTGGTAGCCCAGCGCCACCTCGGTCACCGCCGGAAGCGGCCGCTCGAAGGCACCGGCGGCGGTGAGCATCCCGTCGGTGAGGCGCAGCGCCACGGTGGCCAGGACGAGGGACCCGGTCGGCCCGACGGTGATCGGCAGGCTGTGCGCGCTCTCGGTGCCGACCGGATTGTCGTCGGTGTCGCGGAGTTCGTAGTGGACGAAGTACGGTGCGCCGGCGGTGAGGACGCCCGGGATGTCGGCCGCCGCTCGCCTGCCCTTCAGGTTCAGGGTCGAGGCCCGCCGGCTCGCCCTGGCGGTCCCGGTCGCGCCGAGGGTCGCACCCATGCCGACTGCTGCCGCGGATGCCACGCGCAGGGCGTGCCTGCGGTCGATGTTCGTCATCACGTTCCCGATGCCTGGTGGGGTGGTGGGCGGACGCACGAGCGGTGCGCCCGTGTCCCGGTGGACACGGCGGCTGCCTTCCCCGTTCCGTACGGTGCCTACCCCGACCAGCTCCGGATCCCCTCGAACGGGCTATGGAGCGAACCGGAGGGTGCGGGGTGGGGACAGCCCCCGTACCGACACGGGCGTCAGCGGGATGGGCAGCCGGTGCGGCGGCCCGGCACGATGAGTCAGGACGAACACGGGCGACAAGGACAGGAGCGTTCGGTGACGGTACGTACGGGGGCCGCGGCAGTGTGGGTGGGGATGTGCGTGGTGGCGGCAGCGGGCATCCTCCCGGGGGCCGCGGCCGCGGCGGAGGGCCCGTCGGCCCCACCGGTCGGCCTCAGGGCGGCCCTCGAACAGACGGTCGCGGACGGGTTCCCGGGCGTCGTGGCGTACACCCGGAACGGCGGGCGGGAGTCCCGCGCGGCGGCCGGGCTCGCCGACACCGCGAGCGGCGAGCGGGCCCGGGCCGACCAGCGCTTCCGGATCGCCAGCAACACCAAGTCGTTCGTGTCGACGGTGCTGCTGCAACTGGAGGGCGAGGGGCGGCTCTCCCTCGACGACAGCGTGGAGCGGTGGCTGCCGGGCACGGTCCGGGGGAACGGCAACGACGGCGCGGCCGTGACCGTCCGCCAACTGCTCAACCACACCTCGGGCATCTACGACCCCACGACCGAGCCGGCGTTCTTCGCCCCCTACCTGGAACACCACGACCGGGACTACGTCTACACCCCGCGGGAGGTGGTCGCGCTGGCCGTCCGGCACGCGCCGCTCTTCGCCCCCGGCACCGACTGGGCGTACTCCAACACCAACTACCTGCTCGCCGGGCTGGTCATCGAGGCGGTCACCCATCGCAGCGCGCCCGCCGAGATCCAGCGGCGGATCATCGCGCCGCTCGGCCTCAAGGACACCTCCTTCCCGGTGACCGACCCCGACATCCACGGCCCCCATCTGCACGGCTACGACCTCGCGGGGCACGATGTCACCCGGTTCAGCCCGTCCTACGACTGGACCGCCGGCGCCATGATCTCCACCGTCGACGACCTGTCCCGGTTCCACCGGGCCCTGTTCGCCGGCAGGTTGCTGCGCCCCGCCCAGCAGCGCGCACTCCTGACCACGGTCGACTTCCCCGACAAACCGGCCTACGGACTCGGCGTGCAGCGCCGGGACGTGGAGTGCGGCACCGAGCCGGACACCAGGCGGGTCGGTACCTGGGCGACGGACGGCGGCGGCCCCGGCTACACGAGCGTGTCCCTCACCACCGTCGACGGTGAACGGCAGCTCGTCCTGGCCGTCAACCTCTACGACCTCGGTGCCGACCTCAAGGGCGCGCCGCCCGTCCCGCGGAGTACGGGACTGATGGAGGCGCAGATGGCCGCCCTGTGCGGCTGATGGCCCGACAGCTCGGAGCCGACCTCCCGTCACCCCCGGGGCCGGACGGTCGGTGCTACGGCCCGGGCGGATCGGGGGAGCCGAGCAGTTGGTCCCCGAGGTGGCTGCGACGGTAGAGGACTTGGCGGCCGTCCCGGGCACGGGCCACCAGGCCGGTCGAGTGCAGGACGCGCAGGTGCTGGGAGACGGCGCTGGGGGAGACGTGCAGGCGGCGGGCGAGTTCGACTCCCGCCAGGGGCTCGTCGAGGAGGGCGAGCAGCCGTGCCTTGGGCGGGCCCACCAGCGCCGCCAGCGCCGGAGCATCGGGCGCGGGCTCCCGGGACCAGAGGGTCGCCACACCGCGGCACGGGTAGGAGAGGGCCGGCGCGCCGTCCGGGCTGAGCGGGGGCGCCGGCTTGTGGGCGAAGACGGACGGCACCAGCAGCAGACCGCGTCCCGAGACGGCGACGTGGTGGCGGCTGATCATGTCGGCGATGCGCAGCACCCCGTTCTCCCAACGCAGGAAGGGATGCATGTCGGCGAAGAGCAGACGGGCGCCTCCGACGGCCAGCCGGCGTGCCCGGTAGGTCATGTCGGCCTCCAGGAGGAGCCGCATCCGGGGCCAGCTCGGCCGTAGGGCCAGCTCCCAGTACCGCTCCAGGGCGTCGCAGAGCGCGTCCCGAAGCCGCGCGGGGTCCGAGCGGGCCCCCAGGAGGGGTGCGGGGAGC
The DNA here is from genome assembly GCF_055561235.1 of Kitasatospora sp. NPDC022856. NCBI lineage: Bacteria > Bacillati > Actinomycetota > Actinomycetes > Kitasatosporales > Streptomycetaceae > Kitasatospora > Kitasatospora sp. NPDC022856. Next base: position 74,907 of record NZ_JBVHHE010000021.1, read on the forward strand.
CGGTCCGGTGCGTGGGTGGCCAGCAGGTCGGCCCGGACGACCTCCGGAGCGGTCCGGCGGACGACGGCCAGCTCCTCCTCGAAGGGCGGGGCGAAGCCCTCCGGGCGCGGGGTCAGGAAGTCGGGCAGGGTGCGCCGCGCGGAGACCACGGAGAGCAGCAACTCGGTGTCCGGCCCGGCCAGACGGGGGAGGACCGACCGCCGCCACGGCAGGTGGAGCGCGGAGAGGCCGGGCTCGCGGAGCACCCGCAGACTCACCACGGCCTCGTGCAGGGGCGAGAGGGCGAAGCGGGTGTCCGCGAGATCCTCGACGCCCAGTTCGAAGCTGACGACCATGAAGCCCCACGCTACATCCCTTGGCGGCGGCCACCCGGGTGCCGTGGACTGCCCCGCATGACACCTGAAGCGAACCCGGCCACCGTCGCCCTCGGCGGTGAGGTGGGATGAGCCGCCGCCTTCTCCTGCTCCTCTCGCTGACCTGTGCCTTCGGCGTGGGCAACCTCTACTTCCCGCAGGCGATCACCCCACTGATCGCCGCCGGGCTCGGCACATCGGTCGATTCCGCCACGCTCGTGGTGACCGCGGTCCAGATCGGTTACACGGTCGGGATCTTCCTGTTGGTGCCGCTCGGCGACCGGCTCCCCCACCGGCCGCTGCTCGTCACCCTGCTCACCCTCAGCGGTGTCGGGCTGCTGGCGGCAGCCTGCGCCCCCACCCTGCCGGCCCTGGTGGCCGCCGGAGCCTTCGTCGGCGCCACCACGGTCGCCGCGCAGATCATCTCCCCGATGGCGGCCGGGATGGTGCCCGCCGACCGGCGCGGCGCGGTGCTCGGCACCCTGCTGAGCGGCTCCATCGGCGGCATGCTGCTGGCCCGTACCTTCGGCGGCGCGCTCGGCGAGTGGCTCGGGTGGCGGGCCCCGTACCTGGTGGCCGGCGCGCTGGTGCTGGCACTCGCGGCGGTGCTGGCGCGCGCCCTGCCGGACGGGACCGCCGCCACCGCGCCGCCCACCCGGCAGCCGTACCCCGCGCTGCTCGCCGAACCGCTGCGGCTGCTGCTCGTCGAACCGGAGCTGCGCCGCTCCTGCTTCTACCAGGCGACGGTCTTCGCCGGCTTCTCGGCCGTCTGGACCTGCCTGCCGCTGCTGCTCGCCGAACCGGCCTACGGGCTGGGCGCCCAGGCGGTCGGGATGCTCGCGCTGGTCGGCGCGGCGACCATGGTCTGCACCCCGCTCGCGGGTCGCCACGTCGACCGGCGGGGCTCCGACCCGGTGAACCTGGCCGCCCTGCTCGGCACCCTCGGCGCGGCGGCGGTCCTCGCGGCGGGCGGCTGGGGCGGCACACCCGGGCTGGCGGTCCTCGTCCTCGGCACGCTCCTGCTCGACGTCGCGATGCAGTCCGGCATGATCGCCAACAAGACCCGGGTCTACGAGCTGCGCCCCGACGCCCGCTCCAGGCTCAACACCGCCTACATGACCTGCGGTTACCTCGGCGGCAGCGCCGGCTCCTGGCTCGGTGTCCGCGTCTACGGCCTCGCCGGCTGGCCGGCCGTCTGCGCCCTGGTGGCGCTCCTCGCCGTCCTCGCGCTGGCCCGCCACCTGGCGGCGCCGCTCCGGCGGCGCCGCTCCGGCGGCGCGGGACGGACCGGGCCGCCGGAGCGGCCGCACCGATCGCGGCGCACTCCACCGGCGAACCCACCGGCCTCCCGGCCGGAGGCCGGTGCGCGGAGCCGGTGCCGGTGCGGGCGCGGGTACAGGCGCAGGTGCCACAATCGCCCCATGAGTGAGCACGGCACCGACCACGGCTACCTGCTGGACAACAAGCAGGCCGAGGCGGGCGTTCGCTTCGGCGCCCTCGCCGAGCTGTTCGACCCGGTGACGTTCCGGCACGTCGACCGGATCGGCATCGGCGCCGGCATGCGGTGCTGGGAGGTCGGCGCCGGCGGACCCTCCGTCCCCCTCGGTCTGGCCGAACGCGTCGGCCCGACCGGTGCGGTGGTCGCCACCGACCTCGACGTCGGCTGGACCAGGGACATCGCCGGCGGCGCGATCGAGGTGCTGGTCCACGACGTGGCGGCCGATCCACCGCCGCCCGGCGGCTTCGACCTGGTGCACGCCCGGCTGGTCCTGGTGCACGTCGCCGACCGCGCCGAGGCCCTGCGCAGGATGGTCAGCGCGCTGCGCCCCGGTGGCCGGCTGCTCCTGGAGGACGCCGACCCCGCGTTGCAGCCGCTGCTCTGCCCGGACGAGTCCGGCCCCGAACAGCGGCTCGCCAACCGCTTGCGCACGGGGTTTCGCACCCTGATGGCGGCGCGCGGCGCGGACCTCGCCTACGGGCGGACCCTGCCCAGGGTGCTGCGCGAAGCCGGCCTGGAGGACGTGCGGGCCGACGCGTACTTCCCGATCACCTCACCGGCGTGCGCCGTACTGGAGGACGCGACGGTGCGGCAGATCCGCCACCGTCTGGTCGAGCACGGGCTCGCCACCGACGAGGAGATCGACCGGCACCTGGCGAACGTCGCCACCGGGCGGCTCGACCTCGCCACCGCTCCGATGATCTCCGCATGGGGACGCCGCCCGTAGTCCCGTCCGACGGCTGTCGGACCGGTCCACGGGCGGCGCCGGTCACCGGACCGGGGGCTCCCGGCCGCGACGGTCCCGCTACCGGAAGAGGCGGTCGCCGGCGTTGGCCATCCGGTGGGTGCCGCTGTGGCGGTTCACCCAGTCACGGATCAGGTTGACGGCGTTGGCGCACTGCCAGCTGTTGTCGTACTCGCGCACCCCGGTGAAGGCGCCGTAGCCGGCGATGATGCCGTCCACGCGGGCGTCGCCGAGGAGCTTGTCGACGTACCACGGGTCGTTGTACGTGGTCGTCCAGGACAGCGTGGCCGCGAGCCGCCCGGCGGCCCGGTCACCGGCGCCCTTCTTCAGCTCCGCGCAGGTGTTGTAGGTGGGTTCCGTGCAGTTGCCGAACCCCTTGGTGATGTCGGAGTCGCCGTAGTCCATCGCCCGGTGCCCGGCCGGGAACCCGTTGCCGGACCGGTTGAAGGCGCCCTGGACCTGGTCGCGGGTCCCGGTCGAGGTGATGCCCTCCAGCGGGCCGAGCCTGCCCGCCAGGCTCTGCCAGCCCCGGCCGCCGACGTCCGGGGTGCTGCCGCCGTGGTACTCGAAGAAGCCGTAGAGCACCTGGATCCCGGCGGCCGTCAGCCGCTGCGCCTTGTCACGCAGCCCGGCGACGCTGCACGTGCGGTTCGGCTGCTCCCCGCAGTAGTTCGGGTCCTTGATGTCCAGCCAGACCAGGGCGAGCCGGCGTCCCGCGTTGGCGTTGGAGAGGATGCGGTCGATCATGCTGTCGAAGCTGGGGCCCAGTCGGTTCTCACCGGCCGAGGAGCAGTCGTGGTAGGCACGCCATTCGTTCGGGTTCCACCACGCGCAGACGTCGATCTCGATCGCGTTGGCGCCGTGGTTGAGCGCGGCGTCCACGCCGTCCAGGGTGTCGACCCGGTGCGCGATGGCGTAGATGGCCTGGCGCTGGTCGGCGGACGAGGCCGCGGGGGCGGCCGGAGCGGCGGTCGTGGCGGGGGCCGCGAGGGCGGGTGCGGCCAGCGCGAGCAGCGCGGCCAGGGCCGCGGCCGTGGCGCGGAGGGAGCGGCGGACGGACAGCTTCATCGGTAGGTCCTTTCTGTGCGGGATCCGGCCCAATTGTCCCGTGCACGACAATGAAGGGGGAGTGCATTCTCGGCCAACTTCGTGCACGGACTTGCTGTGCGGGTATCGACTGGCTCCGAGGGGGCGGCCGCGTCGTGCGCGATACGCCGGGCGGCGGGTGGCGCTCCGTCAGTTCTGCCGCGCCGCCGCCCCGGTCACTCCCTGTTCCCGCGGTCGGGGGGCCGGAGGTGACCGCCGGCCGGGCGGTCCGGCCTCCCCGTGCGCCGTGCCGCACCGCGGCCTACCGTGGAGATGAGGGGTACGGCCATGGAACGGGGGTCTCCCGTGCAAGAGCCCGTGATCGCCACCGCCCTGCTGATCGCCCTGACCGGCTGGTGCGCGGTCCACTGCGCCCTCGCCGTCGCGGGGCGCGGCTGTCCGGACCGCCGGCTGGAGCCGATCGAGTTCGTGACGGCCCTCGCCATGGTCGCCATGGTGGCACCGGCGGCGGACCCGCTGCCGCGAGTCCTGTGGGCCGCCCTGCTCGCCGCGGCCGCGGCCTGGCCGGCGCTCCTGCTGGCGGGGCGGATGGGCCGTCACCACCGCTCGGCCCCGACCGGCGCCCTGCGTCACTATCCGCACCACATCCTCAGCGCGGCGGTGATGGCCGCCCTGGTGCTGCTGATGGCACCGGCGCAGCGCCACGCGGGCGCCGGCCACACCGGTGGCGGCCACGGGGGCGGCCATGCCGCGGTGCCGGAGTGGGCCCTGCTGGCGCTGGTCGCCTACTTCCTGGTCCACGCGGTCCGCGGCGCGGGCACGCTCCTGCCGCGCCCGGCCGCCGTGGGCCGCCCGCGGGGGGAACGACCGGCAGGGCGGCCGGCCCGCGTCCACGGACCGGCCGCCCTGACCTCACCCGACCTGGTCGCCGCGCGGCGCACGGTGATGTCGATCGGCATGGCCTACATGCTGCTCGGCATGAGTTGACGGCGGGCCGTCCGGTGACCGGGTCACGCACCGCAGCGGCGTACCGCCAGGGAGCTCGCGGTCTGCCCGGCGGGGCCACCCGAGTGCGGCTCCGCCCGCAGCGCCGCCCCGGCCAGGGCCATCCGCTGGTCGGTCCCGGTCTCCCAGTGGCGCAGGACGACGCCGTCGTACTCGTAGTGGAGGCCCGCGACGGGCGGTCGGCCCCGGCCGCTCAACGTGAACGGGAGGCGGGGCGAGTCCTCCGCCCGGCCGACCATATCCGTGATCAAAGCCGGTTCCTCCCCCGGATCCGAGAGGATCGGTTCACCGTGGAGGGCGCCGTCCGCGTCGGCCGTGAGCCGCAGCGTCGCCTGGGCGAACCGCAGGGCATTGAAGTCGTCGACGGGATCGGGCCGTTCGAGGAAGCTCCGGTAGGTGTACGTGCCGGCCAGAGCGCTGATGTTCCTGGCGTCCCTCCTGGACGGGTGAGGCGGATCGGGCACCTCGTTCCGGGGCCCTTCGGGCGCCCTGCCCCGCCCGCCGCCGCTCGTCCGGACAGCGGGCCCGGTTCACCTCCTCGAAGGCTTGTGGACGAAGCACCACGGGGCGGCCGCCGCCGCCCCGGGAATCCGGGGCGCCCGGCCAGGGCGTCCGGCCCATCCTAGGAGTGACATGTCGAACGGAACGTTCATACGAAGAGACGCCAGCAAGATGGCCGAGTGGGATCCGGTGCTGTACTGGTACGCCCGCGCCGTCGGAAGGATGCAGCAGCGGCCCGCCACCGACCCGACGAGCTGGGTCTTCCAGGGGTGCATCCACGGCATCCCGCCCACCGTCACGCAGACGCACGAAGCCTTCAGCCAGTGTCCGCACGGAGGCTGGTTCTTCCTGCCGTGGCACCGGGGCTACCTCTGGTACTTCGAGCGGATCATCCGGGCGGCCATCAAGGAGATCGCCGCCGAGGAGCACATCACCCCCGACCCCTCCACGACCTGGGCCCTGCCGTACTGGGACTACGCGCTGGACGCGCCCTCCGCCACCCCGCCCTCGACCTTCACCTCGCGCGCGCTCCCGGCGGCGTTCCGCAGCCCGAAGATGCCGGACCGCCCGGGCGGCACCACCCTGACCGTCGACAACCCGCTCTGCCTCCGGGACGACCTGGAACCGACGACCGAGGCGGAGTTCTGGGCCGCCCCGCATCGCGCCAAGGACAAGAACACCGCCCGTCAGGTCCTCCCCTACGTGGACCTCAACCCCTTCAGGGCGATGAGCGAGACGATCTTCGCTGCCACGAAGAGCCGGACGCCGGTCCAGCCGACCTTCGGCAGCGAGGTCAGCTACACCGTCATGCCCCACTTCCAGCCCGGCTTCGGCGAGCTGGAGAACGTCCCGCACAACCAGGTCCACGGTGGCGTCGGCGGCTGGATGGGCCGGGTGGAGGGCTCCGCCCGCGATCCGATCTTCTGGCTGCACCACGCCAACCTCGACCGGCTCTGGTCGGGCTGGCTGGACAAGGGCAACCAGAACCCGGACCACACGTCCTGGCTGGACCACGCGTTCATCTTCTTCGACGGGAACGGACAGGAGGAACGGCCCACCAGCAAGGTGGTCATGGACGACGCGCGCGACTACGCGTACGAGTCGCTGACCGACGGGTCGGGCACCCGGCCGGTGATCCTGCCGCCGGTCCAGGCCCCACGGGCGGGCGAGCGGGTCCTGGCGGCCTCCGTCGCCAACCCCCGGCAGCCGCTCGACGTCCGGGCGGCGACCACGGTGTCCCTGGAACCGAGTGGCGTCGAGGGGGCCATGCGCTCGCTCGCCGCCCGCGACGAGCCGCAGACCAACCTCATCCTCACCGTGCACGACGTGTACACCGAGATCCCGCCCGGGACGCCGTTCCACGTCTTCCTCAACGGCCCCGGCGGCGACCTCGACCCGGAGGGCCCCTACTTCGTCGGCTGGATCTCCTTCTTCGGCATGGCCGGCGCCGGCGGGCACGACGCCAGCTACGACGTCACCGAGCAGGTCCAACGCCTCACGGACCAGGGGCTGATGCCGGACGGTCCGCTCACCGTCTCGATCGTGCCGTCCATCCCGCAGCCGGCGACGAACATCCCGCAGCCCAGCTTCGAGAGCGTCAGCCTCACCAGCATCTGATCGCCCCCGTCCCGGGAGCCTCGGCGAGTCCGCCTCGGAGCGTGGATCGTGCTGACGCGGCAAGCTGCGCGAGTTGCGCGAGCACGTCCCCCGCCTTCGCCCGGCACTTGTCGGCCGCCGCCCGGGCCCGCGCCACGTCGGCGGCGAACGTCTCTTCCGCGTAGGGGTGTTGGAAGGTCCCGCCTCTCGTAGGTCGTTCGTTCGCTCGTCTTTGCGCGGGGGAAATCCCGCCCGCGATCTCCGCACTCGGTCTCGGCGGTGGTCAGCGGGATGCGGTGGGTCCCTCGTGCCGGGTGTCGGACAGCGCTGCGTGCACGGCGGCCGCCGCGTGGAGTCGCGCGGTGGGGAAGACCGGGACGGGGCTGTCCTCGGAACCGATGAGGAGCTCGATCTCGGTACAGCCGAGAATGATCCCCTCCGCACCGTCGGCGACCAGGTCCGTAATGACCTTCCGGTAGGCGGCGCGTGACTCCTCCCGCACGACGCCCAGGCAGAGCTCCTGGTAGATGACGTGGTGGACGATCGCGCGCCCGTCGGCGTCCGGGACGCGCACATCGAGTCCGCCGGCTTCGAGCCGGCCCCGGTAGAAGTCCTGCTCCATGGTGAACGCGGTGCCCAGGAGACCGACCCGGCGCAGGCCCGACGCCCGCACGGCCGTCGCGGTGGCGTCGGCCAGGTGCAGCAGCGGGATGGAGACCGCCGCCTCTACCCGGTCCGCGACCTTGTGCATGGTGTTGGTGCAGATCAGCACCATGTCCGCGCCGGCCGCCTCAAGCGCCCGGGCGGCCGCGGCCAGGATCTCGCCGGCCTCCGTCCAACGGCCCTGCACCTGCAACCGCTCGATCTCCGCGAAGTCCACCGAGTAGATCACGCACCGCGCCGAGTGGAGTCCGCCGAGGCGCTCGCGCGTGAACTCGTTCAACAACCGGTAGTACTCCGCCGTCGACTCCCAGCTCATCCCACCGATCAGGCCGATCGTCCGCATCGCCACATCCTCACCTCGACTCCGAGCGGCATCGCGGCAGCCGCGCGATGCCTAGTCATAAGGAATGCAGCATGACAGACGCATATGTATAAGCTTTCCTTGGCTGTCGTGAAGCCTCCGACGCAAAGGAGGCGGAGGACATCGTGACGCCTGCCGCTGGAGGGCCGAGTTCGGCCGATCCGGTCTGCCGATGAATGGTCCTGACGTAGCGTCAGTAACCCGCAATGTCCGATGCGGTGCCGGTCAGCGGGCCCGCAGGCCGTCGAAGACCACTTCGAAGATCCGCTGCTGGGCCGCCGGTTCGGTTCCGAGGAGTTCCATCGTCGTACTGGTGCCGGCGATCAAGGCGATCAGCTCCGGCAGGCGCAGCTCCGGGCGGACCGCGCCGGCCTGCTGCGCTCCGGTCAGCAGGCCGGCCAGTTGGGCCCCCGGGGCGCGAGAACCTCGCACCCCGGGCCGTCGAACCCCGGGCTGTCGACCTCGGGCTGTCGAACTCCGGCTCACCGGAGTCCGGTTCAGCCGTAGGTCACCCGTAGATCGTGAAGCTCACGTCGGCCTGGCCCGCATACGCGTTGCTCAGGGTGAAGAGACGGGTGCTCGGACCGAACACACCGAACGTCGTCCGGCCCTTGCCCAGCCAGTCGCCGACCACGGGGAGGTCGCCCTTGACGCCGTAGGTGGCGGTCGACACGCTGCCGTCGTCGTGACGCAGGACGAACAGGTTCGGGTCGCCCGGGTTCCGACCGGGGCGGAACAGCCCGAACTGGGCGTGGCCCACGCCGTCCCAGTCGCCCACCACGGGGAGGTCCCCGGCGTCGCCGAAGGGCATCGTGGTCACCGAGCCGTCGTCGTGCCGGACGGCCAGCGTGCCGATGCTCGGGCGGTAGATGCCCAGCTGGTCGTGCCCGTTGCGGTCCCACGCGCCGACGGCCGGGATGTCGCCCGGGTCACCGAACTGCACTGCGGAGACCGAGCCGTCGTTGTGCTTCAGGGCGAAGGTGCCGGTGCTCGGGCGGTAGATGCCCAGCCGGCACCGGCAGGCGTTGTCCCACGCGCCGACCACGGGGACGTCGCCCGGGCTGCCGAACGTCCAGATCGTGCCGGCCTGGGCCGACGACTTCTGGGTGGACAGCGCCCAGCGCCCGTTGTCGAAGAGGCCGAGGTGGGTGCTGGGGCCGGCGAAGCTGCCGGTGAACGGCACGCCCGCCAGGGGACCGTGGACGTACTGCTGCACCGACGCGCCGGCGGAGCGGCCGTGGTCGTCGGTGACGGTCTCGGTCACCGTGTAGGTGCCGGAGACGGCGTAGTCGTGCGTCAGGCCGTTCGGCGGAGCCGAGCCGTCGCTCACCACGGGGGCGGATCCGTCGCCGAAGTCCACCGTGTAGCGGCTCACCGGCCAGGGGCCGTCGCTCTTGTCCGTGACCTTGATCCGGGCGACGGTGTCGTCGTCCTGGGCGACCGACAGGCGGGCCGAGATGGGGCCGGCCGGAGCGATGTTCACCGTGCTGACCGAGGTACGGGTCAAGCCGGTCTCACTGGTGGCGGTGAGCGTCACCGTGTAGGGACCGGCGGTCGGGTAGTCGTGGTCGATCTCGACGGTTCCGGGGTCCGCCCACACCGGCTGGCTGCCGTCGCCGAAGTCCAGGCGAGCGCCGGCCGGGGCCCAGCCCCCCGTGTAGGCGTAGCCGATCCGGGCCTGCAGCGGGTGCCCGGCGCGGGCGTAAGGCGTCGTCCAGACCGAGGCGGACATGGTGTCCTGGAGCTCGACCGCGCCACGGTCGACGAAGCCGGTTCCGGTTCCGGTGTCGGCGATCTTCGGGTGGTCGGCCCGCGGCCGGCCATAGACATCGCTGTCCAGCATGCCGGGCGCGGACTCGTCGGCCGCGTCCGTCACGCCCTGGGCGGCGACCGGCGCGTACTGCACGACGCCGAAACCACTGGCGCGGTACCCGAGCTGGGGGTCGGCGCCGTAGTCGTGCACGCCCTGGCCGGTGGTCTTGAACGCGTACGGGTTCGCGTAGGTCGCGCCGCCCCAGGAGTACCCGGACCCGCCGATGGCGGGCGCCACGACGTTGTAGTCGGCCTTGGTGCCGGCGGTCGAACCCGCCGACACCGTCAGGTTGGCGTACGGCGACTGCAGGCCGTTCGCACAGGAGAAGGCCGGGAGCTTGGAGATGATGTTGTTCTCGACCGTCGCGCCCGAGGAGTTCCCGGCCAGCGACAGGTCGCTCCCGCAGTTCTGCGCGAAGGTGTTGCTCACCACCACCGTGCCCGGGGCATCGGTGACCAGCACGCCCTCCGCCGGGTTGTTGGTCACCTGGTTGGTGGTGATGACCGTCCCGGTGACGCCGGCGTCGACGGCCACACCGGCCGTGCCCACGTCACTGATGACGTTGCGGCTCAGCGTGACGGCCGTGCTCCGGCCGACGATGCGCACACCCGGGGCCGCGTTCGGGTACGCGCGGACGCCGTTGGAGACGGGGTTGCCGGCGGCCACGCTGTTGCGGTCCAGCACGATCCGCTCGGAGTCCTGGACGAGCACGCCCTCCTGCGGGCCTCCGATCGCCAGACCGGTCACCGTGACGTCGTGCACACCGGCGAGGACGAAGCCGTGCGGAGCGGGCTGCGTACCGGCGGTCCAGGACCGCACGCCGACCGGGACGGTCCCGGACAGGTGGACCAGCTCACCGCTGAACGTGATCGGCTTGCCGGGCAGCCCGGACCGCCTGACCGTGACCTGCTCCTCGTAGCCGCCGCGGCCCGGCGCGATCCGGACGGTCTGACCAGGCTGCGCGGCGTCGGCGGCGGCCTGGATGGTGCAGTACGGCTGTGCGCTCGTGCCCGCGCCGGTGTCCGAGCAGTTGGCGTGGGAGGCGTTGTCGACGTAGAGCACGCCGGAGTCGGCGGAGTCGGCGTGGGCGAGCGGCGGCAGTACGGCGCCGGCGACCGCGGAACTCGCGACGGCGACGGCCAGGCCGACGCGGCGTCGGATGGGCACAGTGGGTCTCCTTGGGAGTGATGTCTCGCTTGCGCGTCGGTTTCGATGGAGAGTGTGTTCGATTCGTGCCGACGGCGAGACGATCATTATCCAAGAGGCCTGTGACAACACCGCACGCGGGTGCCTCGACTACGGAGCCCCCGCGCCGCCCGCCGTCACCCGGTCGCACCGGCTGCGCCGCAGGTCAGACGGGGGAGCGACGCGGTGACGCTAGCGCAGCGGCCCGCACTCGTCGACGAGGACGGGCGGTGCCGACAGGAACACGCGGCCTCACCGCCCCGGGATGCCTTCGTCCATGACGTCCTGATCCACTGCACCGTGATCGCCGAACCACCCACCTCTTCCCGCTGGAGGACAGGGGACGATCGGACGGGCCGAGTCGTCGGCCGATTCAGGGCCCCCGGCCCCCCGGGCGGCGGCCGGCACCTCCAGCTCGTGGGGGCGCTTCGATCTGGTCGAGGACATCGCCGCCCGTTGCGTTCGGGTCCGCGCGGCCGCTTTCATGGGGGCATGATCACCATTCATCTGAAGTACGAGATCGACGCCGACAAGCTGGCGGACTTCGAGGAGTACGGTCGCCGCTGGGTCGGGCTCGTCAACCGGTTCGGCGGGACGCACCACGGCTACTTCCTGCCGAGCGAGGGAGACAGCGACATCGCCTACGCCCTCTTCTCCTTTCCCGGCTTCGCCGCGTACGAGCGGTACCGCACGGACAGCATGACCGACCCGGAGTGCCAGGCGGCCTTCGAACTGGCCCGGAGCACCGGCTGCATCAAGCGGTACGAGCGCCGTTTCCTGCGCCCGCTGGACGTCACCTCCTAGGCCGGGGAAGGGGTTTGAACCGGCTGCCCCGGACGCCAGGGCGATCGGGGCAGACCGGCGGACCGACTTCACGTCCGGCTCGTTGACGAGCGCGATGTGCCCGGCCCGGCCCGGGTCGGCTTCGGTGCAGGGCGGCGTCGTCACGCAGGCGCTCTGCACCGCCCCAAGGGTGGGGCGCGGGCTCGGTGGGCGGCGGCTCGGTGGTCATGAGGGCGAGCGGCCCGGGTGGTGGTGCGCCGACGTGTCCGGAGCGACGACCCGCGACGTACGGACGGGGCTAGGGAGCGCTCGTCCCCGGGCGGGCCTTGCTCATCTTCGTCGCCCTGGCCTGCGCCCAGCGCAGGAGCAGGACGGCGACCACCACCGCCATCAGGGCGGCCTTGCCGACCGGGACGACCGTCCCGCCGCGCAGGGCGGTGGAGAACATCGGCGTCAGCACCGCCACCGCCACGGCAGGCCCGGCCGCGTACCAGGCGGCGAACAGCAGCGGGCCCGTCCCGCCGCCCGCGCCCTGGGCCGGGGACAGCATCAGGTCCTTGCGCAGCATCCCGCGGCAGGCGTTCACCAGCCCCGCGGCGACCAGTGCCGGCGCGGCGGCCGGGGCGAGCCAGGCGGCCGGGCCGCTGCCCGCGGCCAGCAGCGCCCCGGCGCAGGCCAGCCCCAGCAGGAGCCCCGCCACGGTCGGGACGATCGCGTGGCGCAGCATCAGGGCGGCGAACGGATAGGGCGACCAGGAGGCCCGCCGGACGTCGTCCGTCTCGATCCGGGCCGGCTCCAGCAGCTGTGCCACGGCCAGGTAGCCGAACACCAGGGCGGCGGCGGTGGTCAGCCAGGACAGCCCACCGGTGGCGCCGTGCGCGAGGACGGCGCAGAGCAGCGCGGGCACCGCCAGCACCACCGCGCGACCCAGCCGGGCGGGCGAGCGCAGCAGGGCGAGGGTGTCCCGCCACGGCACGACCTGCCACGCCCGCCGGGGCGCCGGCAGCCGGAGCCTGCGCTGCCGGTCGCTGCCGTTGGCGCTGTTCACGGCCAGTCGTGCGCTGCGCAGCTCGACCGTGCGGAGCGCGGCCAGCACCCCGGCGGCCGTCCTGGCCCGCTCCCGCAGCCGGGCCAGTGGCACCGTCGCGGCGGCCCGGTCGGCGAGCGCCAGGGCGGCGACGGTCGACAGCAACAGCAGTGCGGCGGCCACCCAGCCGCCCGCCACGGCGGCCGGCGTCGGCGCCACGGCGGCGATCGCGGCCCAGCCCCACGGCCCCGACCACAGTTCGACCAGCTCCAGCCAGTGCACCGGGTGTCCGGCGACGGCCAGCGCGCTCTGGCCGGCCAGCGCGATGATCAGCACGGTCAGGTACGGAGTGAGCCGGCGCACCCAGCGGGCGGCGCGGTCGCTGCGCTCCACGACCAGCGCGGCGCAGGTGGCCAGCAGCGGTACGCAGAGCCCCCCGAGCAGGCACCAGCCGAGTGCGGCCGGCAGGCCGACCCGAACGGTCAGCCCGAGCGCGACCATGCCGCCGACCGCCGCCACCAGGCCGGGGAAGGCGGCCACGGCGCAGGACAGCCAGAACCACGGACGGAGCACCGGGCGGGGCCGGACGGGGTGGATCAGCAGCCAGTCGGTCGCCGCCCGGGGCGGCACTACCGGGCCGCGCCACAGGCCGTCCCGGACCAGCAGGACGAAGGTGAGCAGCCCGATCGCGGTGATCCCGGCGGGCATGGCGGCGAGCAGATCGCCGCCGTGGCCGGTGTAGTCGGCGCCCATGGAGGCCTGGAGGAACAGGCCGAGGCTGGGCACGCCGCCCCAGATGATCAGGATGAGGACCACGCAGTAGACCGCGAAGCCGACCGACTTGGCACGGTTGCGCCGGTGGGGGGCCCGCAGGGCGCGGAGCAGGGCGAGCGTCTCGTCGGTCCAGTCGTCGTCGTCCGTCCAGGCCTCGACGGCGAGGTCGCGGTCGGCCTCCGGGTGGGTCGTGGTCACCGGGCACCCGCCGAGCCGGCGGCGGTGCGGGCCGCGAGATCCGCTGCCAGGACCTTGCGGGTCGCGCCCTGCTTCAGGATCTTGCCGTCCTCCAGCACCACCACCCGGTCGGCCACGTCCAGGGCGAGGTCGGTGTGGTGGGTGACCAGGAGCACCGCGACGCCGTCGGCCAGCTCCGCCCTGAGCAGGTCGGCGAGGTGTCGGCGGGCGTCCGGGTCGAGCCGCTGCTCGGGCTCGTCCAGCAGCAGCAGGTCGCGCGGTCGCACCAGCGCGCACGCCAGCAGCAGGGCCTGCATCTGTCCGGAGGAGAGGGCCGAGGGCAGCGCGTCGGCCCGTGCCGTGAGCATCCGGTCGGTCAGTACCTGGGAGACCCAGTCGGGCGCGTCGGCGACCCCGTGCGCGACCGCGACCAGGAGCAGGTGCTCGCGGACGGTCAGGTCGGGGTAGCAGGCGACGGTGTCGCCGACCACCGCCACCCGGGCCCGGACCCGGGGGTCGTTCTCGTCCATCGGGATGCCGTCGAAGACCACGGTGCCCTTGCTGGGGGCGTCGCGTCCGGCCGCGACCCTGAGCAGGGTCGACTTGCCCGATCCGTTGTGGCCGAGCAGTGCCACGCACTCTCCGGCGGCCAGCGACAGGCTCACGGGGTGCAGCACCTCCCGCTCGCCGTACGAGCGGCTGACGCCGGTCAGCTGCAGCAGGGGCTTGCGAGCCGCGGCACGTGGTTCGGCGGCGTTCTTGGCCATGGGGAGGGCGCCTCTCGACGGGGTGTCCGGCCACAGTACCGATCCACCGGCGGCCACCCGGGTGAGGGTGGCGCCGGCCCGGAGCCGGTGCGGACGTCGCGCCCGGTTCGGCCCGCGGTGGGCGTGGAGCGCACCGGGGGCCACCCGCCCGCCCGCGGTGCGCCCACGCGCGCCGGTCAGGCGGGGTCGATGACCACGATCGGGATCTCGCGGTCGGTCCTGGCCTGGTACTCGTCGTACGCGGGCCAGTGGCCCACCATGACCGGCCAGAAGGCGGCCCGCTCCGCGGCGGTGGCGGTGCGCGCGGTGCCCTGGACGATCGTCGGGCCGACCTGGATACGGACCCGGGGGTCGGCAGTGAGGTTCCGGTACCACAGGGGCGCGTCGTCGGCCCCGCCCTTGGAGGCGACGACGAGGTAGCGGCCGCCGTCCTCGCCGTAGATGAGCGGAGTGCGGACGGCCTGCCCGGAGACCCGGCCGACGGTGGTCAGCAGGAGGGTCTGGGTGCCCTTCCAGTGCTGCCCCTCGGCGCCGTTCGAGCCCACGTACTGCTTGACGTGGTCCAGCTGCCAGGTGCCCGGCGCGGGGTCCTTGGGGTGGTCCCAGTCGATGTCGGTCACGGTGTCCGCCTGCCTTCGTGTGGAATGGGTCGACAGTTTCGACAACGACTGCCGACGCCTCCGGGCACGGTCGCCCCGGGCCACTGGTCCGGGAGAACCTGCGGGGGCACAGCGACGGGGCACAGCGACGGGGCACAGCGACGGGGCGACCCAGGGGTGCCGCGGGGGACCGGGGAACCTGCCCCGCCCCGCCCGGCCCCGCACGGTGCGGCGCGAGCTCACGCCGCGCCATCAGCCTCGGAGCGGGACCGGCCGCGGTGCTGCGGGGAGGCAACGGTGGCGCCCGGTCGGGTGCCGCGGCGGTGGGGCCTCCCGACGACTCGAAGGGAGGCCCCACCGCTTCTCTCCTACGCCCCCGCCGACCGCGACAGCTGCCGCGCCGTGTCGAGCGATCCGAGAGGGTGCGGAGCGGTGCGCGCGCCGGTCGGCGCAGGGGGGCCGAGGAGCGTCGCGGGCTTCGCCAGGTCGACGGAGCCGGGACGCTGGATCGTGAGTTCGAAGTCCTGAAGCGCCTTGGCGCCCAGGGCCGGCGGCAGGTGGATGCGCCCGTCCCCGAGCATGCGCCGGATCCGCGCGCGGCTCAGCCCGAGCCCGAGCGCGAGGAGCCGCTCGACGCGGATCGGCGCGGGCAGCTCGAAGGTGACCAGCACCCTGAGCGGGGTCGGGTCGTCGAGCGCGTAGAGGGGCGTGCGGGTCTCCAGGCCCCAGGTGCCGGTCCAGTCGAGGCGGTATCCGGTCTTCGCGGCGAGTGCCGCACTGATCGTCAACTCCCGCACCACGGCGGGATCATTGGTCTCGTACGCCACCCGGCGGGCGGGCTCCAGCGACGAGACGTGGACGCGCTCGTGGACGGGCACCTTGGACGTCCGGTCGCACCCCGCGCAGCTCAGGAGGAGCCAGACGTCGAGGAGCTTGCCGTTCGCGTTGACGCGGATCTTGCCCGACGGACGGTGACGCGTGCTGGAGCAGTCCGGGCACTCGCGCACGATGGTGGGCAGGGCGGACTGGCGCACGGCCCACAGGGCCTTGCGGTCGGTATGCATGGAGGTGATTGCTTTCAGGACTCGGCAGGAGCTCTCGCAGGCGGTGCTGCGGCTCCTGGATCTGACGGATGCACACGCGGGCGCGACTGATCGCCTCGGGGCCGAGCCATCAGGCTCCGAGATCGATCGCGCGACAGGGTGGTTCTCGCTACGTGGCAGCCGTTACAGGTCCATGCGGGCGATCCTGTCGAGGTCACCGCTCGAAGGCAAGCCGTTTTCCGTCGGCCTGGGCCTGGGCCTGGGCCTGGGCCGGAGACAGGTGCGGGTGCGGGTGGGGCGTCAGATCGCCGGCAGCGCACGGGGCTTCGGACGTCGCGGCAGTCCGGGCGGCGTGCAGTGGAACCGGGGGAGGAGGTAGCGGCGGCTCAGTCGAACCGGATGTGCTTCACACCCGTCCACGTCCGCCGAAGGCGTCCGCGGAGCGCGCTGTCGGTGTTCGGGGCGAGCGTCAGCCCGGAGGCGGCGGCGATGTGCTCGGCGACCTGAGCGACGGTGAGGCGGTCGGTCCACAGGTGCTCGGCGAACTCGTCCTGGCGCAGGCGCTCCAGGCACACGTCGAGTTTCGACAGGGCGAAACTCTCCCGGCGCGGAGCGGCGTCCTTCCCGGCGACGAACTGCACGACGTGCCCGAAGCCGCGCTCGCGCAGCCGTCGCAGCACCGTCGCCCGCTCCGCCAGCAACGCGAAGTGCCGAACGTCGTGGCCGCGCTCCCGCAGCCGACCGACGGTCTCGCGGAGGTACGCCGGTTCCACGACCGTCATCGGCGCGATCACCACGCCGTCGTGCTCGGTCAGAGCACGGTCCAGCACCTCGAACACTCCCTGCCGCCAGGCGGGAAGGTCCTGGAAGTCCCCGCGCAGCGAGGGCGGCATCATCCGGTGCAGGCCGAAACCCACGTGCTCGGGGTCGCAGATGACGCTGCCCGCCAGCCGCCGCCGGATCTCGTGCGCGGTCTGCGTCTTGCCCCCGCCGAAGGGGCCGTTGATCCACAGGAGCATGCGCCGACCCTACTGCGCCCGACGCGGCAGCGGGGAGCGCGGCGGTCAGGGAACGGGCACCGCCCGCCCCCGCTCCGGTCGGGGAGTCGGGAGCGGCGGCGGGCGGTGGTCCGGGGCGGGGTCGGTCAGTCGATGGACCAGTGCTGCAGGGCGGAGCCGGTGTCGGGCTGCTGGGTCACCTTGGCGCCGTTGGCGGCCGAGGCGGCGGTGACGAGCAGGCCGGTGGCGGCGGAGGCGATGGTGTACTGGTCGTTGTCGCCGGGGGTGATCTTCCAGCGCTGACCGGTCTGGTTGTCGCAGGCCCGCTGGACGACGGCGCCGCCGGCGGCGCCGGTCGCCTCGGCGCACTTGCCGGACGACTTGTTGGTCATGGTGTAGGAGCCGTCGGGCTGGGGGGCGAAGGTCCAGGTCTGGTTGGGGCCGCGGTTCGGCGACCACAGCACCGGTGCGGTGCCGTCGGTGGTGGAGCCGCCGGGGTTGTCGAGCGCCTTGCCCCCGGTCTCGACGCTGTGCGCGCCCGGCACCGTCTTCACGACGCCGGGCCAGGGGATGCCGTGGGCGGCGTAGTAGCCGATCCCGGCGGCGGTCCAGCGGGGGCCCTGCTGGGCCAGGCGCTGGCGGAAGCTGTTCCAGTCATGGGCGGATCGGGGGCTCCAGCCGACCTCCGCGAGCGCGGGGAGGCGGGGGAAGCTCATGTAGTCGGCGTAGTCCTGCGGTGCGGGCCAGCGGGTGTCCGGGGTCGGCAGGCCGTTACTGCCCTCGTAGGCACGGTCGGCCCAGAGGGCGGCCTCGACGCCGGCGATCCTCTTGGCCGGGACGACCGAGCCGGTGCCGTCGGGCTTGGCGGTGCTGGTCGTCGGGTCCCACTCGTAGGCGCGCTGCACCGACACGTAGCCGGACCAGCTCAGGCCGTACGGGGTGGCGACCTCGTACTTCATGTCCAGGTAGGCGTGGTCGGACGGGGACATCACGAACTTGGCGCCCTGCGCGACCCCCTGGCGGACCTCGCGGATGCTCTTGGTCTCCTCGGCGGTGCCGATGCTCTCCCGGTCCTCGTCCTCACCCCAGTACTGCAGGAGGCTGTTGGCGGGGACGCTGGACTGGCCGAGCTGGTGCCAGCCCATCACGGTCTTGTCGCGGCCGGTGGTGGCCGAGGTGGCCGCCTTGACGTAGGCGGCGTACTCCTCCGGGGACGCGTCCGGGGTCTCGTCGCCGCCGAGGTGGATGTAGGGGCCGGGCGTGAGCTTGGCGACCTCCTTGATGACCTTCGCCAGGAAGCGCCTGGTGTTTCCGATGTGGGCCGCGTCCTCCAGACAGTAGAGGCTGATGCCGACGTCGAAGCCCGAGTAGGGGGCCTTCGCCTTGTCATCGCAGTTCAGGCCCGGTACCGACGCGAGGGCGGCTTCCGTGTGGCCGGGTCCGTCGATCTCGGGCACCACGGTCATGAAGCGGGACGTGGCGTAGGAGACGATCTCCTTGTAGTCCGCTGCCGAGTAGTACCAGTCGCTGCCGCCGGTGAAGCCGCTCTGCGTACTGGCGCCGATCGAGGTCAGCTCCGGCATGCCGTCGATGGCGATGCGCCACCCCTGGTCGTCCGTCAGGTGCAGGTGGAGGGTGTTGATCTTGTACGCGGCCGCCTCGTCGATGTAGCGCTTGACCTGGGCGACGGGGTAGAAGCGGCGGGCGACGTCCAGCATCACGCCGCGGTACTCGTAGCGGGGCGAGTCGGAGATCTTCGCGGGTGACACCGTCCACGCACGGGACTGCCTGGTGGGGGACTCGACCGCGGCGGGGAGCAGCTGCCGGAGCGTCTGCACGCCGCGGAACAGGCCCTGGGCGCCGTGCGCCCTGACGACGACACCGCGCTCGTCGGAGGTGAGGGTGTAGCCCTCGTCCCCCAGGCTCTTGGGGCCGTCGGGATCGAGCACGATCGCGTTCTTCGGCGCCCGGTCGTCCTTGACCACCGCGAGGTTGTAGCCCGTGGCGGGGGCCAGCAGCTGGGCGAGGTAGGTGCCGACTCCCACCGCCGCCGAGTCCCGGGAGAGGACGGCGATGCGGGTCTGCGGGGTGAGGGTGAACCCGGCGCCCGCCACTGCCTGCTGCGAGACCGGCTGCGGTACCAGGGCGTAGGGGGCGGGGTTGGTGGTGGGAGGAGCGGCGGCGGCCTGGGAGAGCGTGGCCGTGAGCGGGAGGGTGACGACGGCTGTGGCGAGTGCGACGAGGCGTCTGCCTCGTCGGTGCGACCTGCGCATGTTGACTCCTCGGGCAAGAAGGCACGGGACCGAACACCGGGTGGACGGTCGGGGAGGCGCGTGTGGTGTGTCGGCGGGGGCGGTGACTCGGGGCTCGGCAGCTGGTGTCGGGCCACCGAGGCGTCCCCCCGGCGCTGCGCCGGTGGGCGGGGCGCCGGATCTCCTGCCGCGCCGGGTGCCGCTCGGCGGGGCGGCGGCATCGGGCACGTGACGCAAGAGCGCGCCGAATCTGCTTCTGGATGATTGGACAGAGTGCCTTGTGAGCAGCTTTAACCATGAAGGTGTCAGGGAGGTCAAAAGGTGTCAAGGCCTACGCGGTCGTAGCTTGTCGTTCGTGGGCGGCGCTGCCGCGAGGGCCGTCGGAGCCCCCGGGGCGCCCTCGGAACCGCGGCCGATCGGTACCGGCCCGCCGACTCGGGGAGCTGCGCCGTTCCGGCGTCACAACCGTGGCCCGCCGGTTCGGCGAGCAGCGTCGTCCCCCCACGTCATCACCGTGGCCTGTCGGATGTACGGTACGCCTCCGCGCCCCGCCGACGTCGAAACCGTGCGGGATCCCCGCCGCCCCCGCCCCCGCGAGCGCGTCGCGGGGGCGCAGGGTTCCGGCCTCCTCTGTGACGGATCATGCGCTCAATATCGATAGATGGATCAGACGGCATCAGGCCGGTGTGAGCAGACGGGTCTCGGCGGCGGGCAGGCCCTTGACCCACCAGTGGTCGTAGCGCCGGTAGACCCGCGGGTCGCGGTCGGCGAGGAAGGCGAACAGCGCACCGGCCTCCGCGGCCAGCGCCTCCCAGACCTCCTCCGGGAGGGGGTGGAAGGCGGTGGCCTCGATCCCCGCGTCGACGCTCCGCCAGACGCCGGCGACGTGGCCGTCGACCAGCAGGGTCGGCAGCACGTCCCCGTTCACCCGGATCACCAGCTTGCGGTAGGCGGCCGGGAGGACCCGGCTGCGGTCGGCGTAGACCAGCAGGGTGCTGTCCCACATCGGCAGGAGCCTGGGCGGAGCCGGGGTGTCCTCGTCCGGCCGGGGCGCGCCGGGGAGGTCGAACAGCACCGTGCCGTCGGGGCCCTCCAGCTCTTCGAGTTCGTCGCGGAGTGCCTGCACGGCCTTTCTGGCGCGGGCCCGTTGGATCATGGCGAACTGCGCCATGTCCGCCACCGAGGCCGGGCCGAAGCCCTCCAGGTAGCGGCGGATCAGCGGCCCCGTGCTGTCGAGGACGGCATCCGGGTCGGTCAGCACCGGCCGCGTGGCGGCGGCGACGTACGACGGCCGGGGGGTGAACGACCAGGGCCCGCCGGCGGGCACGTGCCACAGTGGCGCGTACTGCCGCAGCATCCGCCACGCCGGGAGCTCGACCGGTGTGCCGCGGCGTTCGCCGAGCCAGGCCTGGGCCTCGGCGCCGGTCCGCGGCCGGTCGGCGAAGTCCAGCAGCTCGGGAAGCAGGGCGTCGGCGTCGGCGGCGGTCAGCCCGGACGCCGTGAAGCGCGCGTCGCCGATCCTGGAGGCGCGCAGGGCCGGCTCCACGGCCTCGCGGAAGGCCCGGTAGTCCTCGCGGTGGACCAGGTGCAGCGTGATCCGCA
Source organism: Kitasatospora sp. NPDC022856 (assembly GCF_055561235.1). NCBI lineage: Bacteria > Bacillati > Actinomycetota > Actinomycetes > Kitasatosporales > Streptomycetaceae > Kitasatospora > Kitasatospora sp. NPDC022856. The sequence goes on from NZ_JBVHHE010000021.1 coordinate 95,696, forward strand.
TCAGCGTCGACCGCACCACCCGCAGCCCGGCCACGGCGCTGTCGAGTCCGGCCGGGTCGAATCCGCTGATCCGGTTCCACAGTGCCAGGTAGGGCGAGGCGGGCTCCTGCGCCTGGAGGGCGACCACCCGCCGCACCGCGTCGGCGGCGTCGATCGGCTCCCGCGCCAGCAGCAACTGCCGGGCGAGGGTCGAGCGGTTGAGGGCGCGCGCCGTGATCACCATGCCCGCATTCTCCCGGCTCGCCGCTCCCCGGGAAACCCGCGGGCCGGGGCAGCCGACGAGAGGTGCCGGTACCGCCTCCCGCCCGGAGCGGCTGGTGGGCTCCCGGGAACGGTGAACGGGGCGGCGCCCGTCGGGGAGAATCGCGGCATGCGGATTCTGATCATCACCGCCGGGTCGCGCGGCGACGTCGCACCGTTCACGGGCCTGGGGCGACGCCTGCTGGACGCCGCACACGAGGTCGCCGTGGCGGCCCATCCGGCCTTCGCCGCACTCGTCGGCGGGTGCGGCCTCGGGTACCGGCCGCTGCCGGGGGACCCGGAGGAGCTGATCCGCGGCTGGTCCCGGGCGGCGTCGCGGGCGGAGGCCCGGGCGCTGACGAGGGCGTACGTGGACGGGCTCGCCGACGGTGTGGAGCGGGCCGTGGCGGACGGCACCGACCTGGTGCTCACCGCCTTCGCCCCGGCTCCGCTGAGCGAGACGGCCGGTGAGGCGCTCGGTGTGCCCGTCCTCGAGACCCACCTCGTACCGGCGTTCGCCACCCGGGAGTTCGCGCTGCCCGGTGCGACGGACGCCGACGGCCTGGGGCCGGAGGGCAACCTGGCCGCGGGCCACGACGTGGTGCGGCGCCGGGACCAGCTCTTCGCGGGCGCCGCGACCCGGCTGCGGTCCCGCCTCGGGCTGCCCGAAGCGGCACCGGCACCGTCCGAGGCCGACCGCCGCCCGGTCTTCGCCGGCTTCAGCCCCTCCGTGCTGCCGCGCCCGGCGGACTGGCCGACCCGGGTCGAGGTCCCGGGCTACTGGTGGCCCGCCCGGCCGGACGGCTGGCGGCCCCCGGCCGAGCTGGTCGACTTCCTCCAGGCCGGGCCGCCACCGGTGTTCATCGGGTTCGGCAGCATGGCCCCGGGTCACGGGGAACGGCTCAGCGACCTGGTGGCCGCGGCGGTGAAGCGGGCGGGGGTGCGCGCGGTGGTCCAGGCGGGCTGGGCCGACCTCGGCGGCGGTGGCGACGACGTCCTCGCCATCGGCGACGTACCGCACGACTGGCTCTTCCCCCGTACGGCCGCCGTCGTCCACCACGCCGGAGCGGGTACCACCGGGGCCGGGCTGCGCGCCGGGGTACCGGCCGTACCGGTCCCCGTCATGGCCGACCAGCCCTTCTGGGCGGACCGGCTGCACCGGCTGGGCGTCGCCCCGCTGGTGCTGCCGTTCGAGGAGCTGAGCGCCGAAGCCCTCGGGGCCGCGATCACGGCCTGTACGACCGAGCCGGTCCACCGGAGCCGCGCGGCCGAACTCGCCCGGCGGATCGCCACGGAGGACGGCGCCGCCCCGGTGCTCGCCCACATCGACACGGCGTACGGCCGGTGAGACCGGGACTCACCCTGGCCTCCTCGCGGTTGGCCGGAGCGTCCGCCGTCGCCGCGCGCTACGGGGCGGCGTAGCAGCGGACGGCGACCAGCTGCTCCGGGCTCCAGCGCTGTTCGACGGTGGCCAGCAGCCGCCAGCCGAGGCGTTCGTAGAGCGCGGCCGCGGCGGTGTCGGACGCCACCACGTCGAGCACCGGGTGCAGAGCGCGGGCCCGGGCCTCCTCGGCCGCCCGCGCCACCAGCAGCGCGCCGATCCCGCGGCCACGGGCGGACGGGGCGACGAACAGCCGGTTGACCACCGCCGTCCCGTCGACGCCCACCCCCGCCCGAGCGCTCCAGAGCCCCGGCGCCGCGTCGCCCGCGCCGCTGCGGGACAGGACGACATGGCCGGCGATCCGGCCGTCCAGCTCCGCCACCCACGAGCCGATGAGCGCGGGCGGCGTGAGCCATGACGTCGGCGCCTCGGGCCAGTTCACCGGGTAGCCGTCCCGCGCATGGACCTCCGCCAGGACCCGCACGCACGCGGCGAGGTCACGGTCGTCACGACACCGCACCCCCGGGGCGGTGCCCGGGCCGGACCCGCTCTCACTCCTCATCGCGGCATGGAACCACAGTCCGGCGCCCGTGACCAGCCGCTTTCTGCCGGTGCCGGGAGGGGGACGGGCGGCACACGCGTACGCTCGCGCCGCCTCACTCGGGACCGGGACCGTGCAGCTCCAGCCGCCACAGCGCCTCACTGAGCAGGTCCAGCCCCTGCCGCAGGTGGCGCCGGTAGGTGCCGTAGGGGAGGCCGAGCCGGCGGGCGGCGGCCTCCTGGGTGGGCGCACCGGAGAAGTAGCCCGCGGTCACGGCGTCGCGGGCGCGGACACCGCGCGGATCGCGGGCGAGGTCGTCGACGCTCCCGCGCAGCAGGGCGCGCAACTCCTCGACGGGCTCGCCGAAGTCGGCCGCCAGGCGGGTGCGGAGCAGCGCGCAGGCGGCGAAGGCGCCCGCGTCGCGCCAGTGCGTCAGGGCATCGCGGACGGCCTGGTCGAACGCGGCGCGCGAGACGCCCGACGGCCCGGCCCGGGTGGGCACGGCGGTGGCCGCTATGAAGTGGCGGAGCCAGGTCTCGACGGGCACCTGGCGCCAGTCGACCGCGAACAGGCCGTAGGTGTGCTCGCCGACCCGCGGCCGGGCGCCGGTGTCGGCGAGGCTGCCCCTGACGCGCGCCGACCACGTCTCGGCGTCCCGCCAGACGGCGAAGCCGTAGGCGCGGCCGCGGGCGCGGGCGGACTCCGCCTGGGCGCGGGAGCTGCTGAGGTCGATGACGCGCGAGGGCACCTGGTACCGCTCGGGGTAGACCGAGAAGCGGCTGACGCCGATGTGCTCGCCGGGCCGGACCGGCCCGGCGGACTCGGCGTACTCCCAGGCGGCCGCCACGACCGGGTCGGCGGCCAGGTCCTCAGGGTCGGCGGGGGCGGGCAGGGCGAGGCGGGCCGTGAAGGCCACGATGCGGCCGGTGCTCACCAGGCGGTAGACGCTGAAGGCCTGCGGCTGGCGCCGCGCCCAGTAGCGGACGAGCTCCGCGGAGGCCGGGCCCTCGGTCTGCTCGGCCATCCGCAGCACCGTGTCGAGGTCGTCCGGGTGGAGGGGCCGGTCGTGCACCTCGTCCTCGCGGGAGAAGGTGCGCAGGCGGGCGACCATCTCTCCGTCGCGGAAGAGGTAGAACAGCTCGTCGGTGACGGTCCAGACCCGCTCCTCGGGCGCCTCCCGCAGGACGCGCAGGTACTCCTCGGCCAGCCGCCGGCGCATCGTCACGAAGGCGTTGGGGGCCCGCCAGCGGAGGTCGGCGGCCAGCGTCTCGCGGGCGGCGTCGTGCGGGTGGAGCCCGCGGTGGGTGGACTCCATGAACGGCAGGTCGCGCAGCCAGGTGAAGAGCGGATGGGCGTCCTCCTCGGGCAGGACGGCGGCGAGCAGCTCCTCGGAGGTCGAGTAGGCCTGGGCGGCCAGCTCCAGCGCGCGGCGGTGGGCCGCCGTCGGCACCTCGCCGATCAGGCCCGACAGCAGGGTGCGCAGGACATCCGCCGAGGGCGCCCAGACCTCCTCCCTCGTCCAGTCCGCCATGCCGGACGCGGCCGCCAGGGAGAGCGCCAGCGGGTTGCCGCCGGCGAAGCGGAGCACCCGCTCCCGCAGTTCGGGCAGGACCTGCGCGGTGGTGAGCAGGCTCCGGGCCTGTTCCTCGGTGAACTGCCCCAGTTCGCTGACGTGGAGGAGTCCGGCCCAGGCGGGATCGGCCGCCCACTGCGGCTGGGGCGCGAGGCGGCCCGCCAGCACCACCAGGGTGTCGGCGGCGGCGCGGGGCAGGAAGCGCTGCCACAGCCAGCTCTCCAGCCACTGGCAGTGCTCGAACGAGTCGAGGAACAGCACCGTTCCGGGGACGGTCAGGAAGGAGGCGGCGACGCGTTCGAAGTCGGCCGGGTCCCGGCTGACGAAGCGGCCGTCCAGCTCCAGCAGGGGCCGTCCCGCCGCGCGGGCGTGGTCCGTCAGGCGGCGCAGCAGCGTCGACTTGCCGATGCCGCCCGGACCGGACAGGTAGAACGCGAACGGCGCCTGCGGGTCCCCGGCCAGGGCGCGCGCGAAGTGGTCGAGTTCCTCGTCGCGGCCGATGAAGGCCCGGACCCGGGCGCTGCTCAGCCGCTCTCCGACGGTTGCCATGTCGGCTCCTCTTTCCTCGTGTGGCGGTGGTCCGTGGCGTGCGTACCGTCTGTGGTGGTGACGGGGGCGTGCTCGGCGCGGCGCGGAGGCGCGGTGCCCGTCATGGGACGAGTCCGACGAGCCGGTCGGCGTCGGCGTGGACGGGCGTGTAGTCCAGCAGCAGGGCGGTGGGGCCACGGGTGTAGAGGCCGGTCTCCCGGTATCGGAAGCCGGGGCTGTAGCGGACCTGGTCGAGCAACGGGAGCAGCAGGGCGGCGACGGTCTCGATCTCGGCGCGGGCGAAGGCCGCGCCGACGCAGCTGTGGAGCCCGCTGCCGAAGGCCAGGTGCTGGGCGGCGGCGGTGAAGGACCGGGCGGTGCCCAGGTCCGGACGGTGCAGGTCGAAGGTGTCCGGAGCGGTGAAGGCGGCGGGGTCGCGATTGGCCGCGCCGATCATGCAGAAGAGGGTGGCGCCGGCCGGGACGACGGTGCCGGCGAACTCGGTGTCCCGCGCGGCCTGCCGGGGGACGAGTTGGACGGGCGGGGTGTAGCGCAGCGTCTCGGCGATCGCGGCGGGCAGCAGGGCGCGGTCCCGGCGGACCTCGGCCAGCTGCTCGGGGTGGTCGATCAGGTGCTTGAGGAGGAGGCCGAGGGTCTTGTCCGCCGGTTCGACGGCGGCCAGCAGCACGTTGATGATCAGTGCGGTGACGTCGCGGGCGCTCATGGCGATGCCGTCGAACTCGGCCGTGCACAGTGCGGATATCAGGTCCTCGCCGGGGTGGCGGCGCCGCTGCTCGACGACCGGGACGAGGTAGTCCTCCAACTCCCGGGCGAGGGCGACGCATTGCTCGCGGCGCTCGGCCCTGAGGGCGATGCCGGTGACGAACTCGCCGACCCCGCCGAGCCAGGTGGCGACCTGCCGCCAGTCCTCCTTGTCCAGCCCGAGGACGTCCAGCGTCACCCGGACGGCGAAGGGCTTGCCGAAGTCGTTGACGAGGTCCATCCGCCCGAGGGGGAGCAGGGGTGCGACCAGCTCGGCGGCGTTGGCGCGGATCGCTCGTATCTGCTCCTCCAGCGCCGGCCCGGTGAAGCTCCGGACGACGATCTTCCGCTTCGCCGTGTGCTCCGCCCCCGTCATCTGGGCGAGGACCGGCCCGCGCATCACCGGCTCGGCCCGCACCTGGAGATTCTCGGTGGTGAACGCCTCGTGGTCGGTCAGCACCCGTTGGACGTCCCGGTGGCGCGAGAGGAAGTAGCCGTCGGCCGCCTGCTCGTAGCGCACCGGCGAGTGCTCCCGCAGCCACCCGAAGTACCGCTGGGGCGCGGCGGCGAAGTCCTCGGACAGGATGCTGAAGCGCGGGTCGACCATGGCGGGGCGGACCTCTCGGAGAGCGCGGGCGCACGAGGAGCGCCGGGTGACGGGGGCTTCGGTGACGGTGACGTGGCGGGTGAGCGGCCGACTTCGCCCTCAGGCGGGGGCCGAGCGGCGGCGGGGTCTCCGGCGACTGGGGCCGCGGGGCACGGCGAGAAGCCGAGGTGCCCCGCCCGCGGGTGGGTGGCGGAACGCGGATCCGTGCACCGTGTCCGGGCGGGCGAGTTCGACTCTCCGCGCCGTGACCGAGACGGCAACTCGCGTTCTGGGCAACGTCGTATCGGTTCCTGCCTCGGGACGGCGGAGGTGATCCGACGTCAGGGCGGCCCCACAGTGACCCGCCCGTGAATTTGACGTGCGCACTATAACCTGAAGATCGACTGATCAGAGCCGTCCTGATCCGAGCACCGGGCCGTTCGTCCCGGGACAATCGCCGCCCCCGGCCGGTGGCCAGAGCGAAGTCCATCGAGGCCGCCTCGCCGAGGGGTTCGGCGCAGCCCGAGCACGGACGGCGCCTCGGTGATCGCCAGTTCCTGCACGCCGGCCTCCCTTCGTCGACGGGGTCACACCGCTAACCCCGCGGACCGGACTGCGGACACCGGACGAGGCCGACGGTGTGTCAGGCGATCGATGCCGGCCGGACCGGAGGTCCCCTCCCCCCGGCCCGACGCCGCCGCGCCGCCTACGGTTCGAGGGCCGCCCTGGCCCCGCTGTCGTGCGTGACGGGGGTGCGCGCCGTGCCGCCGATCGCCACCACCGCGTACACGCCCGGCGCGGCACGGCCCCCCGCGGGTTCGGCGCCGAGCGCCTGCCGCTCCCAGCCGCCCAGGAGGGCATCGACGGCGGCCGGGGTGCGGGGGTGCCACGGCAGGTCGGCCTGCGCCCAGCGGGCGGCCACGCGTGCGGCGCGGCCCGGGTCGAAGGTGTCCGCGGTGCGGTGGCTCAGCACGAGCACGCTGCCGACGGGCAGTTCCCGGTGCAACGCGGCGAGCAGGGAACGGGCCTGCGGGTCGCTCAGCTCGTGCAGGACGTCGCCGAGCACGGCCGCCACGGGGCGTTCCCAGTCCAGGCCCGCGCGCTCCCGCACTGTCGCGAGCACCGCGCCGGGCGCGGCGAGGTCGGCCCGCAGCTGTCGGATCCGGGCCGGTGCCGGGGCGTCGAGCAGCGCCCGGGCGTGTGCCATGACGACCGGGTCGTGGTCCAGGTAGACGACCCGAGCGCCCGGCCGCGCGGCCAGGACCGAGCTGTGGATCGGGGCGAGCGCGGAGCCGGGCGCACCGGTCGTCAGACCGCAGCCCAGGTCCAGGAACTGCTCCAGGCCGCGCTCGGCGAGGAGACCGACGGCGTGGTGGAGGAACTCCCTGCCACGCCGGACCGGGTCCACGCAACCCGCGTCCTCGGACAGCAGGAGGTTGAGCAGCTCCCGGTCCGCGGCGAAGTGGTCCTTGCCCGAGAGCATCAGGCTCGCCAGACGGGCGGACGCGGGCCGGCCCGGCCGCAGGTCGTCCCGGGGATCCGCCCGCGGCCACGGCGCGCCGATGGCGAGGGCGGACACGGCGGGGTCCTGGACGTGGGCCGGGCCCGGGGTGCCGCGCGGGGCCAGGGGCCGGCCCGCGTGCCGCACGGTGTGGGCGGTGTAGCGGCGGGAACTCCACGGCCGGGGGCTCATACCCGCTCCGCCGGTACGGAGCGCGCGGGGGCGGTCGGCAGGCCGTCCGGGTGGGGCTCGCCGGTGTCCTCGCACATGCCCGGTCGGTCCCGGCCCGGCCCGGGGGGACCGGCGCTGCCCTGGACGGCGAAGCCGCCCGGTTCGTCGACGGCGGGGCAGCTGGGTCTGGGGTTGCGGATCACATGGTCTCCGGAAGGGCGGGCCCGGTAGATGGGCGGCGGACACGTTGGCAGGGCAGTGATGGGGGCTCGTCTGTACGGTGGCGGTTCCTCGCGGCCGCCTATCGGCACCTCGGGCGGGTGGTCCGGTGTTCGAGGGCTTCGCGGGTCGCCGGGCCGTAGAGGATCCGGGTGCGTTCCTCGCCGCGGATCTCTGCTTTCCCTTGAAAGCTCGTCAGGGCGGCCGCGGTGGACTCGTCGAAGCGTCCTTGGGCCGGCGGGGAGTCCGGTTGGTTGCAGCCGGCTTCGAGCAGGAGGCGTTGCATCTCCAGGACGCGCTGCCCCCGGTCGCCGAGCCGCAGCGTCCCGGGCGGGGCGGAGCCGGTCGACGCGGAGCCGGTCGACGCGGCCGAAGCCGCGGGCACGGCCGAGGCAGCGGGGGAGGCCATGCCGGCGGGGGAGGACACGGCGGTCGGGGACCCGGCCGGGCTCGGCAGCGGCGGCCCGGAGGACGCCGGTGCGTCCGTCGGTACCGCGCCCGTCGGCCTGGCACTCGTCGGCACGGCGCTCGTCCGCCCGGCGCCCGTCGGCACGGCGCTCGGCCGGGCGGAAGGGTCGGCGGTGGCGTCCTCGGTCGCCGCCGGGGTCGGTGGTGAGGCGGCCCGGTCGGTGTGGTCGGTCGGCGCGTTCGCCAGAGTCAGACCGACGGCGAGCGTCACCGTTCCCATCCCGGCCGCCCACAGGGACGCCGTCCCGGGGATCCGGACCTGCCACGGTGTCGCGCTGCGGCGGTGGCGCCGCCGGCCGGACGGTACGGACCGCGTGGCGTCCTGCCGGGCGGTGATCACCGCCTGCGGTGCGCCGCGTCGCGCCCGTGACGTGGTGCGCCGCGTCCGCGTCGCGCCACGCGGCGTCGGCGGTTCGTCGCCCCCCGGCGGCGCCGGGGGCCGCTCCGGCGGATCGACGGGGATCGTGCCGTCCGGGTGGATCGGCTCCTGGGGTGTCGGGCCCCAGGGCCGGAGCAGGGCGCACCTCTGCAGCACGGTGACGTCCCAGTGGTGGACGGCCCGCAGCTCCGCCGCCGCCCGGGTGCAGGGGCGGCAGTCGGCCAGGTGGTTCGCCAGCTCCGGGGTGGCACCGCCGCCGGTGATCTCGTCGGCCAGCAGGACCGCCAGATGGCGACACCGGCGTTCCTGCGCAAGGGAGTTGTGGACCCGCAGGTAGGCGTTCAGCAGCTCCCGCCGCAGCTCGGCACCCGGGGTTCGCACGGGCTGACGCGTGGGCGCTCCCTCCGGTGCGAATGATGCGACCAGGCTGTGCCACACCTCCGTCACGGTGTGCTCGGCGAGTTGGTGGAGCGCGGGGAGGAGCAGCGATTCGGCCTCGGCTCCGCAGAGGGCCCGGACACAGCCGGCGGGCGTGTCGCCGCCGCGTTGGCGCAGCCAGTGGAGGAAGTGGGGTGACAGCGCGGCGTGCCGCCCGCTGTCGGCCCACTGGGCGGCCAACCGGCGGGCTTCGTGCAGGAGACAGGTGATCCAGGTGGTGCGTGGAGGGTTCTGGTCGCAGAAGACGTCGAGCGTGCGGTTGAAGGTCTCCACCATGAGCACATGGGCGTCCTGCCGATTCCCGCACAGGACGCGGGCGTAGGCGAGGGTCGTCTGACCGTGCCTGCGCATCAGTTCCTCGGCCGCCTCCCGCCGGGTGACCTCCCGGGTGAGGAGGTCGCAGAGGGCGGAGTCGGGCAGGGCGGCGGCGGGGGAGGTAGGCATGAGGGTCCTTGGGGAGTCGGTGGTCGGCGGCGCGGGCGCCGGGCCGGTGGGGCCCGCTCCCGCACGCGCTCGGACCTCAGCGGCCGCGCGGGAGGCTGTCTCCGTGCCGCCGGCTTCCGGTCGCCGGGCACGACCGCTCTGCTGACCTCGACCGCTCTCCCGGTCACGACCCGTCCCCGGCGCGGGGCCGGTTCGGTGCCCGCAGCCCGGGGATGCGGCCGGCGGGACCTCACGGGCGCTCGCCCGACGGAGCACCGCCCCGAACGGCGCCTCGGGCGCCGGGACACACACACCGCCAGGAGCGCGGGGCGCGCGAGGTCGGTGATCCGGCCCCCGGTACGGGGTCGCATGAGCTGGGGCGCATCGAGCTGCTCCACATCCGATCGGCTGCTCTGGAAAGGAGTGGGCCGTCGGCACCGGCGCCCGACGCGTTACTCGATCGTGACCGGCCCTTCCTCGGCCGCCGAACGGGCTCGTCCCGCAGGTGCTGGGTCGAGGGTGGGGTACGGGCTCACCACGCGTGCGGGTGACGCGCGGCCGCTTCCAGCGGAGACAGGCCGTCGACCGAGACCAGCTCGTCCAGCCGCTCGACCCCGTCGTTGCCGAGGCCGGACGCCACCGATCACTCCGCGCCGACATCCGCGCGACGGGCAGGTCGCGTCCGGAGCCAGTAGGAGCGGGCCGCGACGGTCAGCGCGAGGCCGTAGACGGCGAAGGCGACCAGCCCGATCCAGCCGACCAGCAGCGCGTCGCCCGAGGAGGGGAAGTCACCGGGCCGGATCGTCACCACGTCGGCCGCGGCCAGGGCCAGGTATCCGACTCCCGCCACGCCGTACGGGGCGAGCGTGGCGGCGCCGAGCAGAGCCGGGGCGAGCGGGAGCCAGCGCGGCACGCGCCGGCCGCGGAGGAACGGCAGCGGGCGGGGGAAGACCTGTCCCCACGGGCGGACCAGGCCCCAGAGGAGGAAGACGCCGAGCGCGGCCAGGAGTGCGGTGGGGTCCAGGCCGCAGGACTCCAGGGTGAGGAAGACGCCCGAGGCGCCGTTCCGCTCCGAGATCGCGAGCGTCTCCGCACCGGTGAGTCCCGCGAACGTCCCGCCGGACGCCCAGACCAGCCTCATCGCCGCGTACGGGAGGAAGGCCAGTGTCCCGGCCCAGGCGGCGAGTTGGACTGCCCGCGGCGCAGCGGTCGGCGCCCGCACAGCGGTACCGCCGGTACTGCCGATTCCGGTGGTACCGGTGGCTTCGCCGGCCCGGTCGGAGCGGGCCGTGGCCGCGAGCAGGCCCGCTCCGACGGCTGCCAGGGCCTTGTTCGCCGCGGCGGCCGGGTGGTCCACGCCCTGACCGAACAGCAGCGTGATCACATCCATCAGCAGGCTGAACGCGGTGATTCCCGCCAGCCCGCAGGTCACCAGGAGCAGGACCCGTAGCGCGGGCCGCAGTCCGTACCGCACCACCGCTCCGCTCGCCGTCGTCGCCAGCGCCCCTGTCGCCACGACCGCCCAACTCAGCGCGGCGGCGGCCGAGTCACCGCCGCGAGGGAGTAGAGAGGTCCCGCCCAGCGCACACGTCAGGCCGAAGGCGGCGTACAGCACCCCCCACAGCAGGGTGGCCCGGGCCACCCAACCCGGCCACCGTTGCCACCGGGCGCTCGGGAGCGTCCTCATCGTCCGTTCGGCACTCGTCATGTTCCCCACGGTGCACCGTCCGTGGCGGTGCGCCGTCAACCGCCGGAACGATCTCCCTCCCCCTGCCGGGTGAGTGCCCCCGGGGTCCCGGGTGCGCGCCGCGGGCACACCCGAAACCCCAGGGGCACTCGGGCGGCCGTCGACCTGGGCGGCGACACGGACACCGTCGCCGCGGTGACCGGCGGGCTCGCGGGCGCCCGCTACGGGCTGGACGCCGTGGAGAAGGCGCCGCGGGGGCCGAACTCGAACGGGGCTCCGAGCGCGTCACCCACCGCCGAGCCGACGACCGTGCCGGTGACCCGCTGAATCCGTTTCATCCCGTTCCCTGGCTGCTGAGGATCTCGGTTGTCCCGGTTCACAGCCAGGCCACCAGGTGCGGCAAGCCGTTCTCGGGGTCGTCCGTGGCGGGGGCGGTCGGGGGCAGGTCGGCCAGCTTGACCGGGACGGCGTCCGGCACCAGGTCGACCCGGTGGATGGACTCGGTCCCGTCGGCGGCGGACAGGTAGGCGAGCGCCTTGCCGTCGGGGGAGAGCACCGCTCCCGAGACGAAGCGCTTCTCGGGCGGGAGCAGTGCGTCCACGCCCTCGACCCGGCTGAAGTCGGCTGCGAACCCGACGCGGTAGAGGTTGTCGCGTGTCCCGCAGAGCAGATGGCCGCCGTCGAGCCAGAGTCTGGGAACGCAGCCGCTGGGTACGCCCGCCGAACCCGGCACGACCTGGTGGCCCGGTTCGGCGGGCGTCCCGAGCAGCAGCGGCTCGACGACGCCAAGGGTGCTTCCGGTGACCTGGTCGCCGCGCCACAGCACCGCGTTCTGCTGGGTGTACCCGGCCGCTACCGTGCCGCCGGGGGCGACCGAGACTCCCTCGGGCTTGGTGCCGAACGGGCGTGCCGGCCACGGGCGGTCGCCGTCCAGGGCGAAATCCTCGCCGGGGGCCGTGCCCCGGGGCGCGGGCTCGGCGCCGCGTACGGCGAGGTCACGGCTGGTCAGCTTCCGGCCTGCGGTCTCGTACCAGAGGACGGAGGTGCCCTCCTGGAACAGCGGTCGGCGATCCTCGCCCGGCCCGTCGGCCGGCGCGGTGGAGGCTGCCCGTCCGCCGGGCAGGGTGAAGGCGGCCGCCCGCTTCATCGCCCCCGAGCTCGGTGCCACGGTGCCGGCGATCAGCGAGAAGTCGGCGTTGAACGCCTGCCGGTCGGCGGTCGCCGAGACGGCGGTGGTCAGGGTCGGGTCGCAGAGCGTGGCACTGGTGGCCAGGTCCGGCAGAGTGGCGACCCGGCGGGCTTCCTCCCTGCCGTTGGTGGCCGCGTGGGCGGTGACGGTCACCACGTGCACCTTGCCGTCCGCCGTGGTCGGCGACGGCGCGGCCCACCGCTCGCAGCGGGCGACCACCAGCCGGCCGGGCCCCGCGAGCGACGGCCCGGCCGGCGTCGGCGCTGCCTCCGCCGGTCCGCTGCCTCCGACGGGACTCGTACAGCCGCTCAACGCCAGGAAGGTCGCGGCGAGCAGGGCCGCCGCCCGGCCGCGGCCGAGGGCGGGTGGGCGCAGGGTCACGGTTCTCCTCGATGGTACGGCCGGTACGCTCGCCGACCGGGCCCGGGCGCCGATCGGTGCGGGCCGCCGATCGGTACGGACCGCTCGAACCGGTGCGATCACCGGACGATACTCCATCCGCGCGGGTGGCCTGACGGCCCATCCGCTCGCCCGGGGACCCAGGTCCGTGCGGTCCGACAGCCGGGAGTGTCGGTGGTGGGGGCTAGGTTCGGGGGGGTGAGCGACTACTACGACCTGTTCCTGGCTGTGGATCTCCCGGCAGACCTCCCGGCGTCGGTCGTCCAGGAGGTGAGATGGCTCCTGGGTCAGGCCGACCGGGCACCGGCGACGCATGCTGCCGTCGACCGGGAGGACTCCGGCCACGAGCCGTGGCCGGTCTTCGACGGCGGATCGGCGAGCCACTCGTTCGCCGGTGCGGACACCGCGTTGCTGGTCCGTGCCGTCGATCGGGCGGATCCCGAGGGGAGCGTCCCCTGGGCGCTCACCCTTCGCACCGGCGTTCACGAGGACGGGTTCGGGGTGGTGATGGAGGCGGTGGAGTGGCTCCTCCGGAAGGCGACCGGCGTCGGATGGGTGGGGTTCGTCCGCAGTTCGGCCTCGGAGGGCATCCGTCATGTGATCCGCCGGCAGGACGGGTTCGATCTGGTGGACGTCCGTTCGGCCGGTACGCGGGCCCAGGTCTCCTGGTCCTAGGGCGACGGCCTGTCCGGACATTTCCGCGGTCGTGTCACGGTCGGCCCGCTCACCCCGTCACGGGCAGGCACTCGGCGAGCAGGCCGACGATGTCGCGCCAGGCCCGCCGCGCGTGCCGCGGGTGGTGGCCGACGCCGGGGACCACGCTCTGGTCGACCGGTGGGTGGTGGAAGGCGTGCAGCGCCCCGCCGTAGACCACCAGGCGCCAGTCGACGCCGGCGGCCTGCATCTCGGCGGCGAAGGCGTCCCGTTGCCCGGCGGCCATGATCGGGTCCTCCGAGCCGACCCCGGCCCACACGGGGCAACGGATCCGCGCGGCCTCGCCCGGGCGGCCCGTGGTCAGTGCGTTGACCGTTCCGATCGCCCGCAGGTCGACACCGTCGCGCCCGAGTTCCAGCGCGATCGCGCCGCCGGTTCCGTAGCCGATGGCGGCGATCCGGTCGGGGTCGGTCCGAGGTTCGGCGCGCAGCACATCGAGGGCCGCGTGGCCGATGCCCCGCATCCGGCCGGGGTCGGCGAGCAGCGGCATCACGCGGGCCAGCATCTCCTGCGGGTCGGTGAACCAGTGTCCGCCGCCGTGGAGGTCGAAGGCGAGTGCCACGTAGCCCAGTTCGGCGAGGGCGTCGGCCCGGCGGCGCTGGAAGTCGTTCAGGCCCGGCCCCTCGGGGCCGATCAGGACGGCGGGCCGGCGGTCGACCCCGGCGGGAAGCGCGAGGTGCCCGGCCATCGTCAGGCCGTCGGCGGGATAGGGGACCGTGCGTGTGGTGACCATCGTCATGAGATCGGACTGTACGGATCGTCGCTCCGGACCGGGGCGGACTTTCCCCACAGCGAAACGGAGCAGGTGCGGGCCCCGCCGCCCCCGTCCACCCTGCGGCGAAAATCCTCTCCGACCCCCGATGGCCGAAACTACACTTCACCGCATGCCATATGACAATGTGACACTGCGCCCCGTGGCCGAGAGCGAGCTGGGCACCCTGGAGGAACTGGTCCAGAACCCGGAGGCGGTCGGGACGTTCCAGTGGTTCGGCTGGACCGACCCCGGGTCCTGGCGGCGGCGGTGGGCCGAGAACCGGCTGCTGGGCGACGACCGCGGACAGCTGGCCGTCGCGGCCGGCGGCGAGTTCCACGGGTTCGTGGGTTGGCGGCGAGTGGACGTCGTGCCGCGCTCGTACTACTGGAGCATGGGTATCCAGCTGCTCCCCGGATCGCGAGGGCGGGGCATCGGGACACGGGCCCAGATCCTGCTGGTGGACTACCTGTTCGCGTACTCGCCGGTCGCGCGGGTGGAGGCCGACACCGAGACGGAGAACTTCGCCGAGCAACGCGCGCTGGAGAAGGCCGGGTTCACCCAGGAGGGCGTGCTGCGCAACGTGGTGTTCCGCGACGGGCAGTGGCGCGACAGCATCCGCTACAGCGTGCTGCGGGACGAGGCGGCCGCCCGCCGGACCTCCGCCGAATCGTAGGCGGCGGGCGGGTGGCCGGGTGGGTGGCCAACTGACGGAGCGCCCGGCCCCGGGGCCCACTCCCGGGGCCGGGGTGCCCGATGTGTGGAATACCGGTCGACCGGCCGCCGGCCCCTTCCTTCCTCCCGCCAGGGCACCGGACGCGTCGGCGGGCGCGGGTGCCGGGCGCGGGCGCGGGTGCCGGGCGCGGGCAACGGCGGCGACGCCTCGGGGCTCCCGGCATGACACCGGAGCGTACGGAAACCCAGGGGCGGCAGGACCTGCTGGCCGCTCCCGAGGCGGCGGCGGTCGCGCCACGCGGGCGCGAGGCGGTGCGCGAAGCCGTCCCCGAGGCGGCCGAGGAGGTCGACGTGCCGGCCCGGATGCTCAGCTTCACCTCCGCGCGGGACGCACAAGGGGTCGTTCGCCGCTCTGGTCCTCCACGCCGAGCACGTGGACCTGATGTTCGGCGAGGGCGTCGCCCTGGCCCCGCTCGACCCGGGCGGACTGCTGGACGGCACGGGCAAGCGGGCCGCCGCATCAAGCTCCGTACCGAGGCGGACGCCGGGGACCCACGTGTCCCGGAGCTGCTGGTGGCCGCCGCCGAGCGGTGCCGGGCCGGGTCCGGTACGGAACGGACCGATGGGCGGCCTGCGCACGGCGGGCGCGAACCCGGCCGCGCTGCGAAGGCTTCGAAGTCCGCGGAAAGAACTTCGCGAAGGGATGTCGAGAACCCGCGTCCGGCTCCGTCCCGGGGGTGAAGACGGCCACAATGGGCCGTACCTCACCAAGGAGAACATCATGGCCAAGTACCTGCTGCTCAAGCACTACCGGGGCGCGCCGGCGGCGGTCAACGACGTGCCGATGGACCAGTGGGAGCCGGAGGAGGTGACGGCCCACGTGCAGTACATGCGTGACTTCGCCGCCCGGCTGGAGGGCACCGGCGAGTTCGTCGACAGCCAGGCGCTCTCCCCGGAGGGCACGTTCGTCCGCTACGACGGCGAGGGGCGGCCGCCGGTCACCGACGGTCCGTTCGCGGAGACCAAGGACCTGATCGCCGGCTGGATGGTGATCGACGTGGAGACCTACGAGCGCGCGGTCGAGCTGGCCGGCGAGCTGTCGGCGGCCCCGGGCGCGGGGGGCAAGCCCATCCACGAGTGGCTTGAGGTGCGCCCGTTCTACGGCGAGAAGTGCACGGCCACCGAGTGAACGAAGCACTGCTCCGGGCCCTGGTGCCCGCGGTGATCGGTGTCCTCGTCCGTCGCGGAGCGGACTTCGCGGCGGCCGAGGACGCCGTACAGGAGGCCCTGGTCGAGGCCGTGCGCAGGTGGCCGGACGACCCGCCGCGCGACCCGAAGGGCTGGCTGGTCACGGTGGCCTGGCGCAAGTACCTCGACGCCGTCCGGGCCGACACCTCCCGGCGGCGGCGCGAGGACCTGGTCGAGGCCGAGCCCGTGCCCGACCGGGGCGAGGCGGTGGACGACACGCTCCAGCTGTACTTCCTGTGCGCGCACCCGTCCCTGACGCCGGGCTCCGCCGTCGCGCTCACTCTGCGCGCGGTCGGCGGCCTGACCACGCGGCAGATCGCGCAGGCCTACCTCGTGCCGGAGGCGACCATGGCCCAGCGGATCAGCCGGGCCAAGCGGACCGTTTCCGGCGTCCGCTTCGACCGGCCCGGTGACGTCGCCACCGTGCTGCGGGTGCTCTACCTGGTCTTCAACGAGGGGTACTCCGGGGACGTCGACCTCGCGGCCGAGGCGATCCGGCTGACCCGCCAACTGGCGGCCGGCACCGACCACGTGGAGGTCGCGGGCCTGTTGGCGCTGATGCTGCTCCACCACGCCCGGCGCCCGGCCCGGACGAGCCCGGACGGCAGGCTCGTGCCGCTCGCCGAGCAGGACCGCGGCCTGTGGGACACCCGGCTGATCACCGAGGGCGTCGACGTGCTCCAGGCCGCCCTCGCCCGCGACCGCCTGGGCGAGTTCCAGGCCCAGGCGGCCGTCGCCGCGCTCCACGCCGACGCCCGGACCACCGAGGAGACCGACTGGGTGCAGATCGTCGAGTGGTACGACGAGCTGGTACGGCTCACCGACAGCCCGGTGGCACGCCTCAACCGGGCCGTCGCGGTGGGCGAGGCCGACGGCGCCCGGGCGGGGCTGGCCGCCCTGGCGGAGCTCGACCCCGCCCTGCCGCGGTACACCGCCGTCGCGGCGTACCTCCACGAGCGCGACGGTGATCCGGCGACCGCGGCACGGCTCTACGCCCAGGCCGCCCGGTCGGCACCCACCCTCCCCGAACGCGACCACCTCACCCGGCAGGCCGCCCGGCTCAACGCGCAGCTGCGCCGGTGACGCGGCGGGCCCGCGCCGGTCGTAGCGGTCCTCCGTCGGCAGCCGTTCGACGACCTCGACGTCGAACGGCTGCCGGGGGTCGCGCCAGTGCCGGCCGTCCGGGCTGTGCACGGAGACCTCCCCGCCGAACAGCGGGCCCGTCCGCACGGCGGGGGAGATCCGGACGGGAGTGATCACGGTCGCGCCGCTCTTCCGGTAGCCCGGGCCCGAGGGTGCGGCCCCGACCCTCCGGTAGCCCGGGGCCGAAGGCGCGGCGCAGGCGGCGCTTGTCCAGGGACACCTTGCACGTCCGGGGGAGAGAACGGCGGGCACGGCGTCCTCACCCACCTCGGCGTCGACACCATCCAGCGCAAGTGGTCACGCTTCCTGCCACCAGCCGTGCGTTGTCAGCCTTCCTGGCGCCCGTCACCGCCGCACAGCCGGTGCAGGGCTACGCGGCTCTCGTCGTCCGCGCCGCGGTAGACCAGAAGCCGGAGCTCTGGGTCCTCCAGCGGGAGCAGGACCTCGAAGTCGACGGCGATCGTCCCGACGGCCGGGTGCCGCAGCAGCTTGCGACCGCGGCCGTTGACGCGGACCTCCCGCTCTGCCCAGAGCCGGGCGAAGTCCTCGTCCTGGGCGGTGAATTCGGCGATCAGCCCGGCCAGTGCCCGGTCCTGCGGGTGGGCGGCCCAGGCCGCGCGCAGATGGGCGACACCGTCCCGCAGCACCTGCTCCCGGTCGGCGTAGAAGCCGCGCATCGGCGGGTGCAGCAGGCAGAGCCACATCGCGTTCCGCCGCTCCGGCGGAACGGCGTCGAACTCCGGTAGCAGCCGGGCCATTTCGTGGTTCCAGGCCAGCAGGTCGTAGCGGTGGTCCATCAGCATGGCGGGCAGCGGGGAGAGGCCGTCGACCAGGCGGGCCGGCGACGGCGCCGGGCCGGCGGCTGCCCCGCCACCGGTGCCGCCGGGGCGGCGCCGTCCGGCCAGGTCGAAGAGGTAGTCGCGTTCGCCGGGTGCCAGCCGCAGGGCCCGGGCCAGCGCCGCCAGCACCTCCGCAGAGGGTCGAAGCCCCCGGCCCTGCTCCAGCCGGACCACGTAGTCGGTGCTGACTCCGGCCAGCTCGGCGACCTCCTCGCGGCGCAGTCCGGGCGTTCGCCGGGTCCGCCGGTGCACGGGCAGGCCCAGTCGGTCCGGGTCCAGCCGTTCGCGCCTGCTGCGCAGGAAGGCGGCCAGTTCCTCGGTGGTGTCCATGGTGCGGGTCGTCATGACCGGTCCAACCGCCAGGGTGGGACCGGTCTTCCCAGGAAAGTCCCTCCCTTATCCGGGACCCGCCGTCGCTACAGACTCGGTCCCGGCAAGGGAACACGAACACACGCGAACACAGGAGAACCCGATGGCACTGGCCCTCGACGACTACCGGCTGCTGGGCCGCTCGGGACTGCGGGTCTCACCGCTGGCCCTGGGCACCGCGACCTTCGGCACCGAATGGGGATGGGGCGCGGAACGGGCCGAGGCCCGCAAGCTGTTCGACCGCTACGTCGGGCTCGGCGGCAACCTCCTCGACACCGCCGACACCTACACCGACGGCAGCTCCGAGCGCCTGCTGGGCGAGTTCGCCCATGAGGAGCGCGAACGCCTGGTGCTGGCGACCAAGTACTCGACACTGCGCCGCCCCGGCGACCCGAACTCCGGGGGCGGGCACCGCAAGGCGCTGTTCGGCTCGGTGGAGGGCAGCCTGCGGCGGCTCGGCACCGACTACCTCGACCTGCTGTACCTGCACGTCTGGGACTTCCGGACCTCGGTGGAGGAGGTGCTGCGCGGCCTGGACGACCTGGTCCGGCAGGGCAAGGTGCTGTACGTGGCGATCTCCAACACCCCGGCCTGGCAGGTGTCCCGGATGCAGGCGATCGCGAACCTGCGCGGCTGGTCGCCGCTGGTCGCGCTGCAGCTCGAGTACAGCCTGATCGAACGCACCGCGGAGCGCGACCTGATCCCGATGGCCCGGGAGCTGGGCCTGGGCGTGGTGCCGTACTCGCCGCTGGGCGGCGGGGTGCTCAGCGGCAAGTACGGCCGGGACGACGTGGGCGCGACGGGCGCCGGCCCCGACGGGAGCACCCGCCGGAGCCACAACCTCGCCCTGGGCACCCTCACCGAACGCAGCCTCGGCGTGGCCGGGGTGGTCCGGGAGGTGGCCGACGAGCTGGGGCACACTCCGGCCCAGGTGGCGCTGGCCTGGACGCTGCGGAAGCCGGGCGTGACGAGCACGCTGCTCGGCGCCCGCACCTGCGCCCAGTTGGAGGACAACCTGGGCGCCCTGGCGGTCGAGCTGACGGACGTCCAGCTGGCCCGGCTCGACGCGGCGGGCGCGATCGCCCTCGGCCAGCCGCACGAGCTGCTGGTGAGCGAGCCCATCCGCCGGGTGACCACGGGCGGCCTGCGGATCGAGAGCCGCCGCTGACCCGGCCGCCGGCGGCGGGAGCCGGAGTCCGGAGCCGCGGTCGGTTCACCGTCCGGGCGAGCCACGTCCGGATCGCTTCCGCGTCGGCGACGGTCGGACCGGTTCCCACTCTCGTGACCAGGTTCCAACCAGCGCGTCACGGCTCAGGAACCATGGATCGGCTGTGTGGATCTTGGTGACCACCAGTTCGCGCACGGGACAGATATCGCGCGTCGGTACAGGGCCCCATCCGGCGGCCCGAGCAGCTGACGTTTGATCACTCGAACAAACAATCGAATAATGGGTTCATGACCTCGGCCGTTCCGTTCTCCCGCCCCGTTCGCCCGCCCGCGCGGCCCGGCGATGCCGAGCGGGCGCCACGCGAGCTGATGACCCTGCCCGGAGCGTCCCGGGACGTGCGGCGGTGGCGGCTGGTGGAGATCCGGCTCGGCGGGGAGTGGCGCCCGGGGATGCTCACCGTGTGGCGGCGCCCGCCCGGCGCCGCCTGCTGGGTGGTCCATGTGCGCTGGGCGCCCGACACGGACAGCCCACAGCCCTGGGGGTGGTTCCTGTACACCGAGGAGACCGTCCGGCCGCTGCCCGAGCCGCAGGACGCGCCTCCACCGGCCGCGCCGTTCCTCGGTCGGTGGCGGGACGCGGTTGCGGTGCCCGCCGAGCTGGCCGGCACGCCCGCCGAGGACGGCGCCGACCGGTGCTGGCGCCTGGCCTGGGCGCGGGTCGGCGGCCACTGGCGCTCCTGCCTGGTCACCGCGCGTCGCCGCCCGGGCCCGGAGCTGCCCTGGATCGCGAACGTACGGTGGGGCGAGGACAAGGACACCGCCTGGCTGATCGCCGACCCCACCACCCTGCGGCCAGTCCCGCCGGGCCGATCGCCCGCTGCGGACGTCGACAGCGGTCCGGGTCCGGCAGCCCGGTGACCCCGGCCCCGCGCAGTGGTGCGAGGGGGTGGTGCCCGGCAGTGGAGGCAGCAGAGTCGGCCCCCGCCGGTCACCGTCCGGCCGGGCCCGCCGAACGGCCTCGGACCTCAGCCGTTGCGTGCCTCGGCCTCCTGCTGCAGCAGGCCCGCGATCCGGGCCAGGTCGTTGATCTCGTCGAGGAAGCCGTCGATGTCGGGCGTGGACGCGCCGTTCACGGCCAGGTAGAAGGTGTTCAGCCGGCCGTGGCCCGCGTCGAGGTAGCCGCCCAGGGTCTGGGCGCCGACGGCGAGCCGCTGGTTGAGCCCGTCCTCGCCGACCACGCTGCCGGGCTTGGCCCAGACCTTGCCCTTGCCGGGGCAGGTGGGGCAGCCGGCGCACGCGCCGGCCAGCGAGCCGTCCACGCCGAGGATCGGCAGCGCGTCGCGGAAGCGGGCGGCCTCCGGGGTGTTCTGCCAGTAGTTCACGATGTCGGTCTCGATCCTCGGGGTGACCCGGTCGACCGGGTTTCCGCCGCGGCCGTCGAGGAGCTGGGCCTGGGTCGGGTCGATCCCGGCCCCGCGCAGGAACTCGTTGAGGACGGGGAAGCCGTCCTCGCACTGGTGGCTGCCCGCGGTCACGGCCATCAGGCAGATGGCCAGGTTGGCGCCGAGGTTGTGGCTGACCTTGAGGATCAGCTTGGCGTACTTCGCGTAGACCGGGGACACGTAGGCGGCCACCCGCCGGGTGCCGTCGTAGGAGTCCGGCACCTTGTCGGTCGGGTTCGGCCCGGTCGGCGCGGCGGTGACCGTGACGCCCGCGCGGCCGAGCGCCTCGATCAGGGCGGTGCGCCCGAACGCGGCCGGGTCCTGCACCGGGGAGATCCGCAGGGTGGGCGGGGCGTCGGCCGCGATCGTGCCGGAGACGGTGATCCGGGTGCCGTCGGGGGAGGCGGAGACCGTCAGGTCGGTCGGACTGCCCGCCGCGACCGTCCGCACCGTCGACTCGACCTGGTAGGGCGCGACCTGGGGACGCCAGGTCAGCTGCGCGCTCTGGCCCGGGGCGGTCGGGGTGGTCAGCAGGTCGATGACGTTGTCGTTGACGATCAGCGGGGTGGGAGTCGGGTCCAGGCCGGGGAAGGAGCTGAAGAGCCGGGTGTCGACGGCGACGTCGCCGTCGATCCGGGTGAGTCCGGCATCACGCACCTGCCGGGCGATCAGGTCGAGCCCGGCCAGCGGGTCCTCGGGGGTGAGGGTCGCGCCGGGCACGTCGTTGGCGTAGGTGTGGTCGATCGGGGTGTAGGAGACCGAGCCGTCCGGCGCGGTGCGGCCACCCATGGTGAGGTCGCCCTGGCCGATCAGGACCAGGTTGCCGTCCAGGGCCGAACCGTTCTGCTGCCCGACGGCCTGCACGGGGGTGGTGAACTCGTGGTCGCCGCCCAGCGCGTGCCAGGCGCCCGAGACGCTGAGCAGCTTGGCCGTCGAGCCGGGGAGGAAGAACTGGTCGGGGAACTGGGAGTGGATGACCTCGCCGGTGATGCCGTCCCGCTCCAGCAGTCCCCACTGGGCGTGCTCGTAGCCGGGCTTGGCCATGATGGCCCGGATCTCGGCGCTCAGCTCGTCGCCGTGCGCGGCGGCCGGCGCGGCGGTGCCGAGCGTCAGCGCGGGGACCAGCACGGTCGCGAGGCTGGTGAGGAGGGCCGCGGCCCGGACGCGGCGACTTCTGGGGGTCGAACTCATGGATCCACCTGTTCTGGGCCGGGTACCGGCGCCGTCCTGACGGTCGGACATTCCGCGAGACATACCCGGGCGGTGGCCCCGGCCGCTGGGGCCGGAGCGCGGTTCACCCTCCCGCCACGCGTCCTGCCGTCACTCCGGGGTTCCGGCCGTCGGGTGGCGCCTTTCGATGAATTCCGATGGCTCCTTGACGGGCCAAGTCATTAGCTGCCATATTATCTGCATGACGAGGGACGGTAGCGACGGTGAGCAGCCCACGCTGGAGCAGGCCGGATGGCAGCTGCGGCACTACGGGCTGGCGGTCGATCCGCAGGCGGTGCTGGTCGCCGTGCGACTGATCTCCGCGGGCGCGAGAGTCGGCCGGGCGGCCGAGGCGCACTTCGCCCGGTTCGGGCTCTCGACGGGCCGCTACCGCCTGCTCTCCGACCTCGAAGGTCACGGGGGGGAGAAGTCCCCATCCCAGCTGGCGGCCGATCTCGACGTCTCCAGGGCCACGGTCACCGGCCTGCTCGACGGACTCGAACGCGAGGGCCTGGTCGCCAGGCGCCCGTCCACCGAGGACGGGCGCGGCACGGTGGCGGTCCTGACCGCGCGCGGTGCGCAGCGCCTTCGCGACATGGCGCCCGAGCACTTCGGGCGACTGGAGGCGATGGTGGGCGGGCTCACCGTCGAGGAGCGCACGGTGTTCCTGGACCTGCTCTCCCGCGTCGTGCGCGGCAGTTCGGCCCTGACGGCCGACTGACTGCGGACCACCCTGGCCGTGGGCCGGCCCGGGCTCCCGTCCCGTGGACGGGAGCCCTTTTCACGGAGTAGTAATTAGCCGACTAATTACCTGACCGGGGTGGGACCGCCCGGCTGCCCGGTCGAACCCTTTCGCCTATCGGAACCCGAACGAGAAGAAGAGGCCGACATGCCCGCAACGAAGGACCGAACCGCCCCGAGCCGCGCGGCCGCGCGGCCGTTCGTCCTGTGGCGCGAGGTGCTGACCGCCTACGCCGCTCCCGCGTTGATGGCCGGTACCGCGGGGGTGGTCACCGGTCAGGCGGACCTCACGGTGGCGGCCGTCACCTCCATCGCCGGCACCTCCGCCGTGGTGGCGTTCCTGGTCGGCGCCTGGCTGCGGCACGGCGGGCGGCCACGGCGCTGGACCCTCGCCCTGCCGCGGCTCGTGGTGACCGTGCTGCTCGTCGTCGCGACCGCCGGCGTGGCGGCGGGGCTGGGGTGGTTCGTCGCCGCATGGCTGCCGGCGCACACCGCGCTTCCCGCCGCCCCCTGGCTGCGGCGGCTGCGCGTCGACCTGCCCGTCTCCGCCGTCCTCGCCACCACCATCGTCACCCTGCGCTGGCGCAGCACCGTCGCGAAGCCCCGGCCGTAACCCCGGCCGTAACCCCGGCCGTAACCCCGGCCGTAACCCCGGCCGTAACCCCGGCCGTAACCCCGGCCGTAACCCCGGCCGTGGCCCCGGCTCCGGCCGTCACTGAACCCGGCGGCACCCGCCGCCGCGGAAGACACCAGGTATGTGAGGACACCCGATGATCGTTGTCATGGGAGCGACCGGAACCACCGGAACCGCCCTGCTCCACAGCCTCCGCGCACTCGACGTACCCGTGCGCGCCCTCACCCGCACCCCGCAGCGGCCGCTCCCCGGCACCGCCGGCCCGCGGCACGACCGGCTCGTCGAGGTCCGGTACGCCGACGCCGACGACCCCGACTCGCTGCGCGCCGCCTTCGAGGGCGCCGACCAGCTCTTCCTCGCCATGGCCAACAGCCCCGCGCAGGTCGCGCTCGAAACCCGCGTCATCGACATCGCCGTGGTCAGCGGCATCGGACACGTCGTCAAGGTCTCCGCCCCGGCGGCCGAGCCGGACTCGCCCGTCGCGATATCCCGCGGACATCACGCCGTCGAGGCACACCTGCGCGCCTCCGGGCTCACCGGCACCGTCCTGCGGCCCTACGCGTTCATGCAGAACCTCCTGCGCCTGGCGCCCGCCGTGGCCGAGGGGGTCGTCCTCGGCGCGATGGGGGAGGCGCCCTGCAACTACGTCGACAGCCGCGACATCGGCGACGTCGCGGCCGCCGTGCTCACCCGCCGCCACCTCGCGGGCGGCACCTACACCCTGACCGGACCGGAGGCCGTCTCCCATCCCGACCTCGCCGCCCGGCTCAGCGCGGTGACCGGCCGCCTGATCCGGTACGTCGACCTCGCCGCCGACGAGATGCGCGACGACCTCGTCCACCGGGCCGGCATGCCCGACTGGCTCGCCGACCACGTCGTGGAGATCCAGCGACTGGCCGTCGCCCGCCCCGAGACACCCACCAGCACCGTCGCCGACGTCCTCGGCCGCTCGCCCCGCACCCTCGACGCCTTCCTGACCGAACACCGGCACCACTTCGACCGGTAGCCCGCCGGCGGCGCCCGCCCCGGCTCCGCAGCGGTCGCGCCCCGGGGGCCCGACCGCTGCGGACGCTGTGGGTGGATGGCTGGCCCTGGCCGTGATGACGGTCTTCGCCACCCCTAGCCAGCGCCGGCGGTCCCCCGGGGGGAGCCGGGGGGTGGGGCCACCGGGCTCCGCTCGGCGAGGTGGGCGTCCATGGTGGCGTTCAGAGCGGTGATGAACTGCTCGAACTGTTGCAGGAGTTGTGGCGGGTAGGGGGCCATCGCGGCGTCGAGGCGGTGGGCGAGCGGGCCGAAGAACTCGTCCGCCCGCTCCTGGATGTGCGGGCCGCCGCGCAGGGTGACGATGCGCCGGTCGGAGTGCTCGCGGGTGCGGGTGATGTGCCCGGCCGCTTCGAGGCGGTTGAGGAGCGCGGTGGTGGCTCCCGTGGACAGGGAGATGCGCTCGCTCAGCCGGGCCGGTGACAGCGGGGCCCCGCGTTCCTCGGCGGCGGCGATCTCCAGCACCGCGGTCGCGTCGGTGGAGTGCAGGCCCAGCCAGGCGGCGAAGCGCCGGCTGAGCTCGGCGTAGTGGCCGCCATGGATCCGCAGCCCCTCCATCAGCCGCTCGCGCCGCGCCGCGACACCGTCGCCCATCGCTTCCTCCACAGGCACTGCCACCTCGTCTCGCCCGCCGGGCGTCCAGGTGGGCGGCCCGCCTTTGACAACCTACCTCCATCAATTTACCTTCATCATGGAATTACTTCACCATGGAGGTATCTGACGTGCGTGCCCCGTCTCCCATCCCCGACAGGACGACCGAGCCCTACCGGTGGCGGTGGCTGATCCTGGCGGTGATGATCGTCGCGGAGATCATGGATCTCCTGGACGCCTCGATCGTCAACGTTGCCGGGCCGGACCTGGAGAGGTCCCTCGGCGCCGGTTCCGTCGGACTGCAATGGGTGATCGGCGGCTACGCCCTCACCCTGGGCGCCGGCCTCGTGCTCGGCGGCCGGCTCGGCGATCGCTTCGGCCGACGCAGCATGTTCCTGATCGGCTTGGCGACCTTCACCGCGAGCTCCCTGCTGTGCGCGATCGCGCCGAACATCGAGTCACTGATCGCCTTCCGCCTGCTGCAGGGCACCGCCGGAGCGATGCTGCTGCCCCAGGGCCTGGGCCTGCTGCGGGAGAACTTCTCCGGCCCCGAGCTCACCAAGGTCTTCGCGGTCTTCGGACCGGTCCTCGGCCTGGGCGGCATCATCGGCCCGGTCCTGGGCGGCTTCCTCATCGAGGGCGACTACTTCGACCTGGGCTGGCGGTCGGTGTTCCTGGTCAACCTGCCGATCGGAATCGCGGCACTGATCGTCGCCGCGAAGTTCGTGCCCAAGAAGGCGGGCGACCGCTCCGTACGGGTCGACATGACCGGCGCCGCGCTGGTCGTGGCGTCCTGCGCCCTGCTGGTGCTGCCGCTCAACCAGGGTCAGGAGAACGGCTGGCCGCTGTGGACATGGCTGTCCATGGCCGCCTCGGCGACCGGTTTCGCCCTTTTCGCCCTCCAGCAGCGCCGCACGGCAGCCGCAGGACGCGAGCCGCTGGTGACCCCGGGCCTGCTTCGCAAGCCGGCCTTCACCGTGGGCCTCGGCGGCATCGCCCTGTTCTTCGGCGGGCTCATCGGCACCCAGCTCGTTCTTACCCTGTTCCTCCAGATCGGCCGGCACTTCACCGCCGGTGAGGCGGGACTGGGCAACCTGCCCCTCGCGGTGGGAACCGCGATCGGAGGCGCGGTCAGCGGCGCGTTCCTCGCGGACAGGATCGGCCGTAAGGTGCTGCAGATCGGACCGCTGGTCCAGCTGGCCGGCGCGGGCGTGCTGTGGTTCGAGCTCGACGGCCTGGACGTCACCTCGTTCTCGATCTGGGACGTCGTCCCCGGCGTGGCGGTGGCGGGCATCGGTGCCGGCATGGTGATCGCCGCCCTGTTCAGCTTCATCCTGGCCGCGGTCGACGACGACGAGATCGGTTCCGCCTCCGGTGTCCTGTCGGCGGTCCAGGCGGTCGGCGGTTCCATCGGTGTCGCGGTCTTCGGCTCGGTGTTCTTCGCCCAGGCCAAGGCCGGTGACTTCACCGGCGGCTTCCACCGCGCGCTGATCGTCCAGGCCTGCCTGCTGGCCGTCTTCTTCGCGATCACCTTCCTGCTGCCCAGGAGGGGCCGCCCCGAAGAAGAGCAGCACGGCACCGCCACCGCCACCGCGCCCGCCACCGGCTCCGACGCGGAGCGGCACCTCACCGCGTGAAGCACAGCTGGGGAGGGCGCCCGCGGAAGCCCGCCGAACACCGCCGTCCGCCGCACCGCGGCCGGGTCACCTCCTCCTGACCCGGCCGCGGGTCGGCGGCCCGGCACCCCCCTCGGCGTGCCCGGCCGCCGGCCCCGGGCGGTGGTGCGTCAGGTCCGCCCCAGCCGCAGGGCCAGATCGGTCAGGCGCCGCAGGCAGTGCCGGACCTGTTGCCGCTCCATCCTGGTACCGGCTCCTTCGGCGGCCTCGTCGAAGGGCGTCTCCCGGCTGCCGGCGGCCACCGTCCGGTCGCGGTCGGCCGCCGCCTCGCAGTGCCGGACCCGGTCCACGGCACGGTGGTGGGCGATGGTCATCACCCAGGGCAGTACCTCCCCGCGCAGCGGGTCGTAGCGGGCCGCGCCGCGCCACACCTCCAGCATCACGTCCTGCGTCACCTCCTCCGACTGGGCCTCGTCCCGAAGGATCCGGCGAACCAGGCCGAACACCGGGCCGGCCACCGCGTCGTACAGCCGGGCGAACGCCTCGTGATCACCGGCGGCGACGAGCGCCATCACCGCCTTGAGGTCGCCCGGCGGCTCGGAGCGGCCGGGCAGGAAGGCGACGGCGGTCACCTGCCACGCCCCCGCGATCCGCAACTCCGGTGACCGGCCGGGCGGACGCACCGGCGAGGCGTACCGGCCGGACGGTCGCGTGCGGCAGGCACGGCGACCGCCCGGGCCTGGTTCGGGGCTTCAGGAATGTCGTTCACCGGTCGCGCGGTATTCGCCCCCGGCGGGCCGGCGGATTGCCTTCGGACGGATCCGGTCGCCCCCTCACCCGATCGAGTGAACCCGGGCAACGGACCCATCCGCGGCGCCGAGCCGACCGAATGGGGAGTGTGAGCAACGATGTGACCACCCGACGCGCGGGGCGCCGCGACCGTGCCGGAGCGCTGCCGGCCCTGATGGCGTTCGGCGCGGCCGCCGCCTGCGCGGCCCTCGCCGTCGGGAGACGGCGGCGGCCCTCCTGCGCCCGCAGGCGGCCCCGGTGATCGCGATCGGCTCGGCCGCGATCGACCTCGCGCCCACCGCGGTCAAGGAGTGGGCGGTGCGCTCCTTCGGCACCTCCGACAAGACCGTGCTCCTCACCGGGATCTACACCGTCATGGCACTGCTCGCCGTCGCCCTGGGGCCCGTGGCGGCCCGCCACCGCGCCGCGGCCGTCGTCCTGCCGCCACCGGCCCGCCCCCTGCCAGCGCTGCCGCCCGTCGCCGGGCCACGGATCCCCGGACTCCCACCGCTGCGCACGCCGACCGCCGACTTCTACCGCGTCGACACGGCCCTGACCCTGCCCCGGATCGACCCGCGCGACTGGACGCTGCGGATCCACGGCCTGGTCGACCGGCCCCTGGAACTGTCCTTCGACGAGCTGCTCGCGCTGCCGATGGAGGAACTCGACCACACCCTGACCTGCGTCTCCAACGAGGTCGGCGGCCCGTACGCGGGCACCACCCGCCGGCTCGGGGTCTCGCTGCCGGGCCTGCCGCGCCGGGCCGGTCCGCGGACCGGTGCGGAGCAGCTGCTCGGCCGCTCCGAGGACGGCATGACCATCGGCACACCCGTGGCGTCGGTCCTGGACGGCCGCGCCGCCCTGCTGGCGATCGGCATGGACGGCGCGCCGCTGCCCGTCGAACACGGCTTCCCCTGCCGCACCGTCGTCCCGGGCCTCTACGGCTACACCTCCGCCACCAAGTGGCTGGTCGACCTGGAGGTCACCACCTTCGCCGCCCGCGACCCGTACTGGGTGCAGCGCGGGTGGGACCGCACC
Organism: Kitasatospora sp. NPDC022856; assembly: GCF_055561235.1. Taxonomy (NCBI): domain Bacteria; kingdom Bacillati; phylum Actinomycetota; class Actinomycetes; order Kitasatosporales; family Streptomycetaceae; genus Kitasatospora; species Kitasatospora sp. NPDC022856. The sequence goes on from NZ_JBVHHE010000021.1 coordinate 124,188, forward strand.
GGCGAGGTGCGCACCGCCTCCCGCATCGACGTGCCCGCCGCCTTCGCACGGGTGCCGGGCGGGGACGTCACCGTCGCCGGCACGGCCTGGGCGACCCACCGCGGCGTCGCCGCCGTGGAGGTCCGCGTCGACGGCGGGCCCTGGCAGGAAGCGGTGCTCGCCGCCGACGCCGGGCCCGACGTGTGGCGGCAGTGGCACCACACCTGGCGCTCGGCCACGCCCGGTACGCACCGCCTGGAGGTCCGCGCCACCGGCGCGACCGGGGCCGTCCAGGAGGAGACCCGCAGACCGCCCTTCCCGGCCGGTGCGACGGGCTGGCACAGCACCGTCGTCACCGTCCTGTGAACCGTCCGACCCCCGCTCCGAGCGGGACGGCACCACCCATCCGAAAGAGAAAGAAACCGATGACCACCATCCTGCGCCGCAAGCCCGTCACCGCCCTGCTCGTCGGCGGCGTCCTCGCCGCCACGCTCACCGCCTGCGGGGGCGACGACAGCTCCACGGCGGCCGGCCCGGCGCCGACCGCGGCGGCCGCGACCACCGGGGCCGCGAACCCGGTACCCGTGCCGGACTCCCCGGCCGCCCAGAGCACGGCCGGGGCGAGCACGGCCGGACAGGCGATGACCGGGCAGCCGTTCGGCGTCGCCTGCACCGCCGTCCCCAAGGACGGCGCCGGCTCCTTCACGGGCATGGCCGCCGACCCGGTCGCCACCGCCGCCTCCAACAACCCGCTGCTCTCCACCCTCGTCACCGCGGTCAAGAAGGCCGGTCTCGTCGACACCCTCAACTCCGCGAAGAACATCACCGTCTTCGCCCCCACCAACGACGCCTTCGCCAAGCTGCCCAAGGCCGACCTCGACGCCGTCCTCGCCGACAAGGACAAGCTCACCAAGATCCTCACCTACCACGTCGTCCCGCAGCGGCTGGCCCCGACGGCCCTGACCGGTGCGCACAAGACCCTGGAGGCCGACGAGGTCACCGTCACGGGTGCCACGCCCGAGTTCGCCGTCAACGGGTCCGCCAAGGTCCTCTGCGGGAACGTGCAGACCGCCAACGCCACCGTCTACATCGTCGACACCGTGCTGATGCCCGCCTCCTGACCCTTCGTCGCCCCACCGACCGCGGTCCCCGGCCCCATGTCCCAGGGCCGGGGACCGCGTCCACCGGGCGAACGGCCCCTCACTCGTGCGGCCCGGCCTCCAGCGCGGCCCGCAACGCCCCCGCGACGACCATGACACCCAGATCGACGACGACCCCCTCGGCGTCCCACACACCGCGGTCGGTGATCATCAGGCCGATCAGGGCCAGGTCACCGGCGTCATTGCGCAGTTCGTACTCCGCGATGCTCTCCTCGCCGACCTCGCCCAGCTCGTCACGGTCCCAGGCGGCGACCGCCGACTCGGCGACGGAGCGCGGCAACCGCACGGTGATCCGATCGACCTGGGGATCGAGATGGGCCCCGATCGCCGCCAGCACGGCACGGTCCCGCTGGTACCTCACGTACTGTTCGCGATCTTCCATGGGGCCGAGCGTACCCAGGCCGATCCGGCTCCCGGTGCGGAAGCCGGTTGACGTCGGGGGCGGCGGCCCTCCGTGAGACCGCCCGGCAGCCGAAACGACGAACTCCCCGCCGGACACCGGGCGGGGAGATCGTCGCCAGGGCACGGCCGGCGGCGCGATGGCACGACGACGCGGCTCGGCCGCGGCTCACCGCCGACGTCGACGCGCGCACGCTCGCATGCCCGACGGGCCGGGGGAGTCGGGGTGCTAGGCGATCCGGGCCCAGGCCGTCCAGCTGCCGTTCGCGGCGTGGCTCCGGGCCCAGAGGCCGCCGTCCGTGCCCCTCGCGCCGACCTCGAACTGGCCCCCGCCCGTGTCCGAGGCGATGATGCCGACGCCACCGATCAGGTAGCCGCCCAGGGACGTCCAAGCGGTCTTCTTGCCGGCCGCGCTGCTCGAACGCGTCCACACGGCGTGGTCGGTGCCGATGACGAACACCTGTCGGCGACCGTCCCGGTAGCCGTACTCGGCCATGCCGGGCTGGCCGAACTCGCCGCCGCAGAGGTACTCGCCGCCCCAGGCCGGGCTGGTGCAGTGCATCGGCTCCGCCACCGCGCTGGCGGGCGCGGCCATCGACGCGACACCGGCGAGAACGGCGGCGGCCACCGCCGTCTTGATCTTCTTCACGGGTACTCCTCCGTAGCGCGGACCGGAGCCGCCCGTCCGGCGGACGGCTTCCTCTGTCGAGGTGACGGCTGCTCAGGTCCGAGGGGTTCACCGGGCCTTCGCGGGGTGCGCGTTCGGGCAACCGCGCGGTGCCGCCGGGGCAGGCCGTGGCTCGCCTCCCCGCCGCCCGCCCGCCCGTCGCCCGTCCCGGATCGGCGAACCCCGAGCGCGTCCTGTTGAGGGCGAGTGGCGTGCGTCACATACTGCGGCCATGACGGATGAGTGCAGGCGGCAGATGGAGTCCACCTCGACATGACACGAATCATCGCGGACATCTCGGTCTCCCTCGACGGCTTCGTCACCGGACCGGACCCGGGCCCGGACAGCGGGCTGGGCACCGGTGGCGAGGCGCTGCACACCTGGGCGTTCTCCGACGACCCCGACGACCGTCGGCTCCTGCGCGAGGCGACCGGCCGTTCGGGCGCCGTCATCCTCGGCCGCCGGCTCTTCGACCTGGTCGACGGGCCGCACGGCTGGGACGACGAGACCGGCTACGGCGCCGCGGAGGTCGGCAAACCGGCTTTCGTCGTCGTGACGAGCTCGCGGCCGGAGTCCGTCCGACTCGGCGCCCTCGACTGGACGTTCGTCACCACCGGTCTGCCCGATGCCGTCACCGCCGCGCGCCGGCACGCCGAGGCGGCTTCCGCGAGCAGCGGCCGGGACCTCGACGTCGTCCTGATGGGCGGGGGCGCCCTGATCCGCTCGGCGCTGGACGCCGGCCTGGTCGACCTGCTGTCGCTGCACCTGGCCCCCGTCCTGCTGGGCGCCGGCACACCCCTGTTCACCGGCGCGGTGCCGCGCACCCTGGTGCAGCGGAGCGTCCTCGCGACATCGACCGCGACGCACGTGACCTACGACGTCCACTGACGGCGCGTTCCCCAGGCGCCCGGCCGGCCGCGGGAGGGACCGGAGTACCGGTCCCTCCCGTGCCCCGACGTCGCCCACGGCTCGTCGGCCCGCTCTCAGCCCCCGGCGAACCGGCCCTGGACCCCCCGGTCGGCCCGCGGCCGGGGCGTCACTCGAAGCGCGCGGGGTCGCCGGCGCCGCGCCGGACGATCTCCGCCTCGCCGCTGGAGAAGTCGACGACCGTGGTCGGTTCCGTGCCGCAGTCGCCGGAGTCCACCACGGCGTCCAGCACGTGGTCGAGGCGCTCCTTGATCTCCCACCCCTGGGTCAGGGGCTCGTCCTCGCCGGGGAGGAGCAGGGTGCTGGAGAGAAGGGGCTCGCCGAGTTCGGCGAGGAGGGCCTGGGTGACGACGTGGTCGGGGATCCTGACCCCCACCGTCTTCTTCTTCGGGTGCATCAGCCGGCGCGGGACCTCCTTGGTGGCGGGGAGGATGAAGGTGTAGCTGCCCGGCGTCGCCGCCTTGATGGCGCGGAAGACGGCGTTGTCGATGTGGACGAACTGGCCCAGCTGGGCGAAGTTCTCGCACATCAGGGTGAAGTGGTGGCGGTCGTCGAGCCGCCGGATCGTCCGGATCCGTTCGAGGCCCTCGGTGTTGCCCATGCGGCAGCCGAGGGCGAAACAGGAGTCGGTCGGGTACGCGATCAGGGACCCGGCACGGAGGCTCTCGGCCACCGTGCCGATGGTGCGGGCCTGCGGGGTCTGCGGGTGAACGTCGAAGTACTTCGCCATTGGCCGACCCTACGGGATCCACGGCCCGCCCCGCGCCCGGCCCGCGCCGGAGGCCGGAGCCTTCCCCCGGCAGCCGGCGCGGGCCGGGCGCACGTGCGCTCCTTCCGGAGGGCGGCCCGGGGCCCCGGCGGGACACGGTCGCGGCGGGGGGGGGGGGCCCCGCCCGCCCGCCCCCCCCCCCGGGGGGGGGCGCCCGCGCGCGCGGCCCCCCCCCCCCCCCCGGGGGTGCGGGCGGGCCCCGCGGGGGGGGGGGGGGGCTCCGAAC
>NZ_JBVHHE010000022.1:0-9421 GCF_055561235.1 Kitasatospora sp. NPDC022856
CGCCTCGCCACCATCTGGGCCGAGGTCCTCGACCTCCCCCGCATCGGCATCCACGACAGCTTCTTCGACCTCGGCGGCGACTCCATCCGCGCCGTGCAGGTGCTGGCCAAGTGCCGGGAGGCCGGCGTGCCGCTGGCGCTGTGGATGATGCTCCAGGCCAAGAGCCTGGCCGAGGTGGCGGGCATGATCGACGCCGAGCCGGCCGGTCCGGCCGGGGAGGACGTGCCGCTGACCCCCAGCCAGCACCGGCTGCTGGCCTCGGCCGACGGCGGTGCCCGGACGGTTCGGCTGGCGCTCGGGCGGCTGCCCGACGCAGCGGTGCTCGCCACCGCGCTCGGCGCGCTGGTGGCCCGCCACGAGGCTCTGCGGCTGCGGATCTCCGCCGACGGCCGGTCGGCGGAGCCGGCCCCGGCGCCCGCCGGGACGGCCCTGCTCTCGGTGCTCGATCTCGGTACCGTGGCGCCCGCCGACCGTGCCGGCGAGCTCGACGGCGCGCTCGCCCGGGACCGGGCCGGGCTGGTCCCGTCCGAGGGTGCGATGCTCCGCGCCACGCTGGTCCGCTTCGACGACGAGAAGCGTCACGAGCTGTGGCTGACGATCCACCAGCTCGCGGCGGACTCCGCCTCCTGGCCGATCGTGCTCGCCGATCTGAACGCGGCCTACGCGCAATCGGCGGCGGGTGCTCCGGTGCTGACGGCCCCGGTCGAGGTGCCGTGGCGGGCCTGGGCGCAGGAGCTGGGCGAGCAGGCGCACTCCGAGCGGGTGGCCGAGCAGGCGGAGTACTGGCTCGACCGGGCCGAGGCCGTGTCGCTGCCGGTGGACCGGGTCGGGGACCAGGCGCCGTGCCGGGCCACCGAGGAGACCGTCACGGTCGTGCTGCCCGCCGAGCGGACGGCCGCGCTGCTGGCCGGTCCGCGCCCCGAGCAGCCGTTGCTGACCGCCCTCGGCCAGACCCTGGCGCAGTGGGCGGGCGGCGACCGGATCCTGCTCGACGTCGTCACCGATCCGCGCCACCAGCAGGCGCTGGCATCCGAGTTGGCGAACACCGTCGGCCCGCTGGCGGACCTCCACCCGGTGGTGCTGCGGATCCCGAAGGGGCGTGAGCTGTCCGCCGTGCACACCGCGGTCGCGCGCCGGCTGCGGTCGGTGCCGGCGCCCGCGCACGGCTACGGCCTGCTCCGCTACCTGGCGCCGGACGCCGAGCTGGCGGCCGAGCTGGCGGAGCTGCCGACCGGCGAGGTCCGGTTCGGCTTCACCCCGGCCGCGCCGACGGCCGCCGCGCCGCCGCTCACCGGTGCCGAGCGGGACGGCGAGCCGCCGCTGGTGTTCGTCCCGGGCCGGATCGAGCTGCGGGCGGCCCCGGACGCGCCGTCGACCCACCTGCTCGACATCGCGGCCGAGGTCTACGACGGCCGGCTGTACCTGCACTGGACGTACAACACCGCCGTCCACGAGCCGGCCACCGTCCAGCGCCTCGCCGCCGAGCAGCTGCGCTGCGTGGCGGAGCTGCTGGACCAGGCCGGTGACCGGCCGGCGGCCGCCCCGCGCGGCCGGTTCGCGGCGGCCCCGGCGGGTGTCGCCGGGGTGGCCGAGGTGATGGCGCGGCACGGCATCCCGGGTGCCTCGCTGGCGCTGATCCGCAACGGCGAGCTGGCGGCGGTCGAGCAGTTCGGCGTGCTCGGGGTGGAGGACCCCGCACCGGTGACCGCCGAGACGCTGTTCCCGGCCGGTTCGATCTCCAAGCACGTGACCACGTTCGCCCTGTTGCGCCTCGTCGAGGCCGGCGTGATCGAGCTGGACCGCGACGTCAACGAGTACCTCACCTCCTGGCAGGTCCCCGCGCTGCCCGGGGTGTCGACCCCGGTGACGCCCCGGCTGCTGATCGCCAACCTGTCCGGCATCGCCCCCCATCCGGACGTCGACGGGAACTACCACCGCCACGACCCGGTGCCCACGGTGCTCGACGTGCTGAACGGCCGCCCGCCGGCGATCACCCCGCCGGCCCGGCTGCTGGACGAGCCCGGCGCCACCTTCCGGCAGATCCCGCTGAACTACTCGGTGCTCCAGCAGGCCATGGCGGACGCCACCGGCGAGGAGTTCCCGGCCCTGGTGCACCGGCTGGTACTGGCGCCGTTGGGGATGACCGGCAGTGGCTTCGGGGTGGCCGTCCCGGACGAGCTGGGTCGGCCGTACGCGCGCGGCCACCACGCCGACGGCACCCCGGTGTCCGGCGGGTACGTGCTCAACCCCGAGCTGGCGGCCGGCGGCCTGTGGACCACCGCGGCCGATCTGGCCAGGCTGGCCGTCGAGGTGCGGCGCTGCCACCTGGGGCACTCCGGCGGCCTGGTGGGCGCCGAGCTGGTCCGGCGGATGCTCGCCCCGCAGTCCGGTCGCTCCTACGGCTGGAGCACCATCGTCGACGACACCAGCGGCGACCTCGAGTTCGGGCACGGGGGCCAGGCCGTCGGGTTCCAGGCGATGACCGGCCTGCGGGTGCACTCCGGCACCGGCGTGGTGCTGCTGTCCAACGCGGTCACCGGGCGCGAGCTGGTCAAGCACCTGCTCGCCACGGTGTGGACCGGCCAGAACCGGCTGGCCCACCTCTGGCAGCAGGCGATCGACGAGGCCACCGAGGCGGAGTCGCGGCTGGGCTGAGCCCCGGCTGGGCCGAGCCGCTGAGGGCCCGGCCGCCGGCCCCCGTCCCCCCGCCGCGCGCGGGGCGGGCGGGGGCCGGTCAGCGTGCGGCGGCCGTGGCCGGACCCCGGTCCGACGCGGGTTGCCGAAGCCCCGGATCGCCCCGGACCGCCCCGGACCGGCCCCCCGGGCCTACCCCCGAATCGCCCCGGGCCCGCCCTCCCGGGCATGACCACATCGTGCCAGTGCAGCGTCCTGACGTCGCCGGATCGCTGACTGGGCCCCCCGACCGGCCCAGAATCCAGAGGGGGGCCGCCGGCCGGTGTCGGCGCGCCGGATCGCGGGTCGCCGCGGACGCGGCCGTCCGCACGAATTCGGCACAGCACAGGGGGAATCATGGAACTGCGTGTCCTAGGCCCAGTCGAGGTCCTCGACGACCAGGGCCTCCACATCGAACTGCCGGGCGTCAAGGCGCAGACGGTGCTCGCCAGCCTGCTGCTGGCGAACGGCCAGACCGTCTCCGACACGCACCTGAGCGACATGCTGTGGGCCTGGGACCCGCCGACCACGATGACCGCGCAGATCTACACCTACGTCTCCCGGCTGCGGAAGCGCCTGGGGCCGCACGTCGAGCTGGTCCGCCGCCCGCGTGGGTACCAACTGGTCGCGCACGAGGCAAAGTTGGACCTGACGACGTTCGAGCGGCTGGCCCGTCGCGGTCGTGACGCGCTGACCCGGGGGAACCTGGCGCAGGCCGCCGACGACCTGCGGGCGGCGGTGTCCCGCTACCGCGGCACGGTGCTCGGCAACGTGACCGAGTTCCTGGCGGACGCCGAGCGGCCCCGGCTGGAGGAGCTGCGGCTGGCCGCGCAGGAGGACCTGGTCGAGGTGGAGCTCGCGCTCGGCCGGCACCAGCGCCTGGTGCCGGAGCTGACCGCGCTGGCCACCGAGCACCCGACCCGGGAGCGGCTGAGGGCCCAGCTGATGACCGCGCTGTACCGGTGCGACCGGCAGTCGGACGCCCTCGCGGTCTTCCACGCGGGGCGCCGGATCCTGGCCGAGGAGCTGGGGATCGACCCGGGGGCCACCCTGGCCGGCGTCCACCAGGCGGTCCTGGAGGGCACCCTGGGTCTGCCGGCCGCCGGCCCGGCGCCGTCGGGCCCGGTGCGGCTCGGCCTGCCCGCCGCCGGGCGGCCGGCGCCGGCCATGCTGCCGCCGGACGTCGCGGACTTCACCGGCCGCCGGGCGGAGCTCGCCCAGCTGGAGCGGTTGGTGGCGTCGGACGCGGCCGGTGCCGGCCCCCGGCGCGCGCTGATCACCGGGATGGCCGGGGTCGGCAAGTCGGCGCTCGCCGTCCACCGGGCGCACGGCCTGCGGGACCGCTTCCCGGACGGTCAGCTCTACGCCGACCTGACCGACCAGGACGGCACCTCGCGCTCCCCGGAGACCGTGCTGGCCTCCTTCCTGCACGCCCTCGGCGTCGAGTCCGCCGATCCCGACCGGGGACTGCTGGAGCTGATCCGGCTGTACCGCACGCACTGCGCCGGGGCGCGCCTGCTGGTGGTGCTGGACAACGCGGTGAGCAACGCGCAGATCGCCCCGCTGCTGCCGAACGGGCCCGAGTCGGCGGTGATCGTCACCAGCCGTCGGCACCTGTTGGCCGCCTCGGGGCGGGACACCCTGGCGCTGCCGGTCTTCGACGACGGGGAGTCGATGGAGCTGCTGGCCGCGCTGGTCGGGCCGGAGCGGGTCGCCGCGGACCCGGTGTCGGCCCGGGCGATCGTGGACAGCTGCGCGGGCCTGCCGCTGGCCGTCCGGATCGCCGGGGTGCGGCTGGCGGCCCGGCCGCACTGGCCGCTGTCCCGGCTGGCCGGGCGGCTGGCCGACCAGAGCACCCGGCTGGACGAGCTGAGCTTCGGCGAGCTGCGGGTGCGCGAGACGATCCGGCGCTCGCTGCGCGAGGTCAGCCTGCGCGGCCGGCAGGTGCTGAGCAGGCTCGCGCCCTTCGGGACGGGCGTCTTCCCCGCCGAGGCGGCCGCCTGGGAGCTGGGGCTGCCGCAGGCGACGGCGGAGCAGGTGCTGGAGGAGCTGGTGGACATCCGGCTGCTGGAGACGGCCGGCGCGGGCGGTTCCGAGCGGGGCGGGTACCGGCTGCACGAGCTGGTGGTGCTGCTGGTGTCGGCGCCGGGCGCGGGCGGCGTGCCGAGCCAGCGCGGGGCGCCGCGGTCCCGGACCCCGCAGCTGCTGGCCGGCTGACGGCGGCGGCACCGCGGGAGCCTCCCGGCGGGCTCGGCCGGGAGGCTCCCGCGCGCTGCTACGCCGGGGCCTCCCGCCCGGCCGCCCGGACGGCCGGGCTGAGCGTCACGGCGGCGGTCAGCAGCAGCAGGACGGTGGCCATGACGATCGCGGTCCAGGTGGTCCCGGCGCGGGCGAGCAGGTAGCCGGCGGCCAGCGAGCCCAGCGCGTTGGCGCCGGAGGTCAGGAAGGCCGAGGTGGCCGTCACCCGGCCCTGCAGCTCGTTCGGGGTGTTCCGGGCCATGTAGACGCCGCCGCAGACGTTGAACAGCCCGGCGACGAACATGATCCCGGCGGCCACCAGGCCGATCGCCACCGGCTGGTGCAGCAGCGCGACCAGCGGCATCAGCACCAGCCAGACCAGGTGGCCCAGCACCGCGGTGGCGTACAGGCCGACCCGCTTCGCCCACCAGCCGGCCGCCAGCGCGCCGAGCAGGCCGCCGACCCCGGCCACCCCGGAGACCAGGCCCAGCACCGCGGGGCTGCCGCCGTGCTCCTTGATCACCACCATGACGGTGAGGCTCAGCATCTGGAAGAGCAGGTTGCTGCCGGCGAACACCGCGGTCATGATCCGCAGGAACTTCTGGCGCCAGAGCCAGACCACGCCGTCCTTGATCTCGTGGTGCAGTCGCTGCGGCGGACCGGTCGGGGCCGCCCGCAGGTCGCGGCGGATGAAGGTCAGGCAGATCAGCGCGACCAGGTCGGCCACGGCGGTGACGGCGAACGGCAGCCAGCGCAGCACGGTGAAGAGCAGCCCGCTGAGCGGCTGGCCGAGCAGGCCGATGGCCGCACCGCGGGCCTGGTTCTGGGCGAGGGCGGCCGGCAGCTGCTCGACGGGCACGACGTTGCGGACGGTCACCTGCTCGGCGGTCGAGTAGAAGATCCCGAGCGCGCTCTCCACGAAGGCGGCGGCCATGATGAACGGCACCCAGACCCAGTGGTGGTAGGCGGCCAGCGCGACGGCGGCGAAGGCGAGCATCCGGACGGCGTCGCAGACCAGCATCACCTTGCGCCGGTCCCAGCGGTCGACCAGCGCCCCGGCGGGCAGTTGGACCAGCAGGTTGGGCAGCGCCGCGGCGAACGCGACGTAGCCGCAGGCGGTGGCGGAGCCGGTCTGCCAGAGCACCAGCATCGGGTAGGCGACCATCGAGACGGTGGAGCCGAACTTCGAGAGTCCGGCGCCGACCCAGAGCCGCAGGAAGTCCATGTTCCGGCGCAGCGGCACGGTGGGTGACGGCGCGTCGGCCCCGGCGGCGGCGGTGCCGGCGCCGCCTGCGGCCCCCGGCTTGTCGGCCCCCGGTTCGGCGGCCTCCGGTTCGTCGGCCGGTGGTCCGTCGACCGGTGTTCCTTCGGTGCCGGCCGTCGGCCCGGTTCGGTCGGGCCGCCCGCGCGCGTCGGTCGCTGTCGGTATGGTCATGAGGGGCCCTCTCGCTGCCATCGGACCGTTTCCGGCATTGGCTCGCCAGCCTTGGGCCGCCTGCTATCGATTCCCTATACCCCGGCCCGGGCGCCGTCCGGGCGGTGCGAATATCGCTGGAATATAGGACCTTTCGGGACCGTCCTCCTGCCACGGATTTCCGCGTGGCCGTCTGTCGACCTGGAAGGGGGTCGCGGCATTGGGCGCACGTCCCGCCTGGAAGCCGTTGGAGATCAGCCCGGAATCACTGTCCGTGTCCGAAGACTCGGGCCTCGACGGGCTGCTCGAATGGCTCGATTCCAGCCCTGATCTGGAGTCATTGCTGGACCGGGAGAAGGCCCTGGTGTTCCGGGGCTTCGGCGCCACCGAGGAGCGGCTCGCACCGGTCATGGACCGGCTGCTGCCGAACCGCCTCGCCTACGTGCACGGGAACTCGCCGCGCACCAAGGTCGGTGACAACGTCTACACCTCCACCGAGTACCCGGCCGAGTTCACCATCTCGATGCACAACGAGCTCTCGTACGCGCACCAGTGGCCCGCGCGGCTGCTGTTCTGCTGCGTCACGGCCGCCGCGACCGGTGGGGCCACCCCGGTGGTCGACGCGGCGCTCTGGCTGGAGCTGCTCGACGACGAGGTGCGCGAGCGCTTCGCCGACGGTGTCCGGTACACCCAGAACCTGCACGGCGGCCTCGGCCTCGGCAAGAGCTGGCAGGAGACCTTCGAGACCGGTGACCGGGACGAGGTGGACGCGTTCCTGGCCGCCTCGCACGCCGTGAGCCAGTGGCGGCGGGACGGCAGCCTGCGGATCGTCCAGAACCGCCCGGCGACCGTCCACCACCCGAGGACCGGCGCCGAGGTCTGGTTCAACCAGTCCGACCAGTGGCACCCGGCCGCGCTCGGTGACGAGACGGCGGCCGCCCTGGCCAAGGTCATGCCGCAGGAGGACCTGCCGCAGTCGGTGGCCTTCGCCGACGGGTCGCCGATCCCGGCCGAGCACGTCCTGCAGGTCCGCGACCGCGCTCTGGCGGCGGCCGTGGACGTGGACTGGCGCCAGGGCGATGTCCTGCTGATCGACAACCTGCTGGTCGGCCACGGCCGCCGCCCGTTCACGGGGGCACGCCGGGTCCTCGTGGCGATGTCCGACTGACTTCCGGTTGAGAACCGGCGAAGAAGCCTGAAAGGGGTCATCCGATGACCACGGTGTTGTCGTCGTCAATCCACACCACCAGTGCCGTCACCCTGACCGACGCCGAGCGCGACGAGGTGTACGCCCTGGCCGTGCAGCTCGTCGGGGTCGAGCGCGGCATGGTCGACGAGATCGCGTGGATGGGAGCCGCCCGCAAGCTCTCCGCGCGGCTGCCGCTGCGCGTCCGGGAGGCGGTCCGCCGCTACCGCCACGACCCGGGCCCGGACGGCCTGCTGATCCTGCGCAACCTGCCGAACGACGTGGACGCGCTGCCGGTGACCCCGACGGTCCCGGAGTCGGTGGAGCGCGTGGCCACCGTTCCGGCCGCGATCTCGGCACTGGTCAGCCTGGCCCTGGGCGAGGTCGTCGCGTACCGCGAGGAGAAGTCCGGCGCCCTGGTGCAGAACGTCGTCCCGGTGCCGGGGCGCGAGGAGTCGCAGAGCAACGCCGGCTCCGGCACGCTGCTGGAACTGCACGTGGAGAACGCCTTCCACCCGCACCGTCCGGACTACGTCGGGCTGTTCTGCCTGCGCAACGACCACAGCGGCACCGCCGGCACCCTGGTGTCGTCGATCCGCCGGGCGCTGCTGATCATCCCGGACAACGTGATCGAGGTCCTGATGCAGCCGCGCTTCGTCACGCAGCCGCCGCCGTCCTTCCACGCCGGCGCCGGGACCGAGTACCACCCGGTGCTGGAGGGCGCGGCGGACGACCCGAACGTCCGGGTCGACTTCAGCGCCACCACCGGTCTGGACGAGACCGCCACGGCGGCCCTGGAGATCCTGCGCGGCGCCCTGCTCGACGTCTCGGCGATGCTGGTGCTCCAGCCCGGCGAGCTGGCCTTCGTGGACAACCGCCTGTCGGTGCACGGGCGGACCTCCTTCGAGGCCCGCTACGACGGCCACGACCGCTGGCTGCACCGGACCTTCGTGCACCTCGACCACCGCCGCAGCCGCGGCCACCGGGCCGACAACGGCCTGGTCCTGTACTGACCGCCGCGGTGGGAGGCGGTCGCCGGTCCCCCGACAGCGGCCGCTTCCCGCCATCCCTCCCTGGGTAGCCATGCACATCGTCCTGGCCGATCTGGCCGTTCCGGCCGACGGGCCCTCCGCGGAGGAGGTCCGCGACGGCCTGCTGCGCTGCGCCGAGCCCGGGCACGGGCTGCGGCACGTCTACGCCGAACCCCGGGACGGGGCGGTCCGCGCCGTGCTCTTCCTCTCCCGGGCCCTGGTCCGGGAGGCCGAGGAGGCCGCCCGGGAGCTCTGCCTGGCCTACTGCTCGGGCCTGCGGGGCGGGCACCTGGTCCGGGTCGGGGCGACGCTCGTCCCGCAGTTCGGGGAGGTCCTGCTGTCCGGCGAGCCGGACGCGGAAGGGTGACGACGGCAGCAACGTGACATGGCAACACCCTGGCCTACCGATTCCATGGTCAGGCCATCTCGACCGTGTGAGAGTAGAGGTGTCGGCAGGGGGAGCTCCTCGGAAACCAAGGAGAAGCCGCCGAAAGTGCCGAGCTGGATCAGGCTCGCCACGAATTCACACGTCAGTGCCCGCACCATCTCGCGGGCAGGTAATTGGGGGAATTCCAATGAACGCCATGGCCATCGTCCGCCGTATCGCTCCGGCCGCGGTCGTGCTGTCCGTCACCCTGCTGGTCGCGCCGGCCGTCTCGCTGATCGACGCGGCGACCGGTGCCCGGGGCGGGGCCGTCACGGTCGCCATGAACAACGGCTGGGACTGACGGTCCGTCCGAATCCGACGATGGCTCACATCGCCGTACCGGCGGCGGTGGGAGACAGCGCGGCGGCCCGCCGAACCGCTGCCGGCGAGGCCGTAGGCCAGGCCGTTGAAGTCGGCCCGCCAGGGCAGGGTGACCTGGGCGCCGGGGTTCA
>NZ_JBVHHE010000022.1:9431-16862 GCF_055561235.1 Kitasatospora sp. NPDC022856
ACCGGCGGCGGTGGGAGACAGCGCGGCGGGCCCCCCCCCCCCCCCCCCGGGGGGGGGGGGCCCCCCCCCGGGCCCCCCCCCCCCCCGGGGGGGGGGGGGGGGGGGGCCGCCGCGGTCGTACGCCGGTCCCGCGGTGTTCAGTTGGCGCCGGCGGGGATGGTGCCGAGGCGGCCGGCCTGGAAGTCCTCCATGGCCTGCTGGAGCTCGCGGTGGCTGTTCATCACGAACGGGCCGTAGTGGGCGACCGGCTCCCGGATCGGCTGCCCGCCGAGCAGGACGACCTCGAAGCCCTCGCTCCGGGAGTCCTGGGCGTCGTCGGCCCGGATGGTGAGGGAGTCGCCCTCGCCGAAGACGACGGCCTGGCCCAGGTGGAACGGACGCCGCTCGGTGCCCGCCGAACCGCTGCCGGCGAGGCCGTAGGCCAGGCCGTTGAAGTCGGCCCGCCAGGGCAGGGTGACCTGGGCGCCGGGGTTCACGGTCAGGTGGATCATCGTGATGGGCGTGTGGGTGGCGCCGGGGCCCTGGTGGCCCGCGATGTCACCGGCGATGAGGCGGACCAGCGCGCCGCCGTCCTCCGAGGCGAGCAGCTTCACGCTGCCGCCGCGGATGTCCTGGTACTTCGGCGCGATCATCTTGTCCGCGGCGGGCAGGTTCACCCAGAGCTGCAGCCCGTGGAAGAGTCCGCCGGACATCACCAGCGACTCCGGCGGGGTCTCGATGTGCAGCAGGCCGGAGCCGGCGGTCATCCACTGGGTGTCGCCGTCGGTGATGACGCCGCCGCCGCCGTGCGAGTCCTGGTGGATGAAGGTCCCGTCGATGATGTACGTGACCGTCTCGAAGCCGCGGTGCGGGTGCCAGGGGGTCCCCTTCGGCTCGCCGGCCGCGTAGTCCACCTCGCCCATCTGGTCCATCATGATGAACGGGTCCAGGTACTTCTGGTTGATCTTCGCGAAGGCGCGGCGGACCGGGAAGCCCTCGCCCTCGAAGCCGCTGGGGGCGGTCGACACGGCCAGCACGGGACGCGGCCGGGAGTCGGCGGCGGGCGCCGCGATACGCGGCAGAACGAGCGGGTTTTCGACGGTCACGGCTGGCATGTCGGCCTCCTTCGGGGGTTCCTCTTGCCTACGTCCACGAGATTAGTTCAACTCTCAACAAGAAGCAAGTTGAAGATTGAACTATGTCCTGACGGGAGGCCGGGGCCCGTTGCGCGGGGGCCAGCCGGCCGCGGCGGTGGGGCCGGCGGCCGGGCGGGCCGTCAGCCGTACATGCGGCGCATGGTGAAGTCGACCATCTGCTCGACCGCCTTGGCGTCGAACACCATCCGGTGCTCGCCCTCCATGTCCAGCGCGAAGCCGTAGCCGGTCGGCAGCAGGTCGAGCACCTCGGCACCGGTGACGGTGAAGTGCTTCGAGTCCTTGCCGGCGTAGCGGCGCAGCTCCTTCAGCGAGCTGAACATCGGGATCACCGGGGTCGGCGTGTTGTGCAGCGCCAGGAATCCGGGGCGCTCGCCGCGCGGGCAGTGCACCTTGGAGGTGATGAAGATGGCCTGGAAGTCCTCCACCGCCATCGAGCCGGTGGTGAAGGCCCGGACCGCGTCCGCCAGCGACGGCGGGGACGGCTCGGGGTAGAGGGACTGCTGCTGCGCCGCCTGCGGCTGCTCGCCGTACGGGCCGGGGCCGGCGCCGGGCATGCCGTTCATGCCCGGCTGCGGTCCCGCCTGCTGCTGGTAGGGATCACCCGGGTATGCGTTCTGGTCATAGCCGTACACACGGACAGGCTAGCGGGAGCGCACCCGCCCGTGCGGGCGTCGATCCTGACAAGGAGTGGCCGTCCCGCCTTGTGGGACGTGACCACGTTCATAGCGGATTCACGGTCAGGGGCTTGAAACATGTTACCGCTGGGTAGCATCATGATGCCTACTGGTGGGTACGGGGCGCCCGAACGCGGCGGTCTCCCGGAAGCGACGAACCGGAGAAAACGGCGATGGGTCACTACAAGTCCAACCTGCGGGACGTGGAGTTCAACCTCTTCGAGGTGTTCGGCCGCGAGCAGGTCTACGGCACCGGACCGTTCGCGGACATGGACGTCGAGACCGCGAAGAACATCCTGAGCGAGATCACGCGCCTTGCCGAGAACGACCTCGCCGCCTCCTACACCGACACCGACCGCAACCCGCCGGTCTTCGACCCGGAGACGAACACCGCGCCGATTCCGGACACGTTCAAGAAGAGCTACCAGGCCTTCATGGACGCCGAGTGGTGGCGTCTGGGCATCCCGGAGTCCATCGGCGGCCAGGTCACCCCGTCCTCGCTGATCTGGGGCTTCGCCGAGCAGATCCTCGGCTCGAACCCGGCCATCTGGATGTACTCCTCCGGCCCGGCCTTCGCCGGCGTCATCGCCGACGAGGGCACCGAGGAGCAGCTGGAGGTCGCCAAGCGGATGACCGACCGCCTCTGGGGCTCCACCATGGTGCTGACCGAGCCGGACGCCGGTTCGGACGTCGGCGCCGGCCGCACCAAGGCGGTCAAGCAGGAGGACGGCTCCTGGCACATCGAGGGTGTGAAGCGCTTCATCACCTCGGGCGAGCACGACATGTCCGAGAACATCATCCACATGGTGCTGGCCCGCCCCGAGGGCGGCAAGCCGGGCACCAAGGGCCTCGGCCTCTTCATCGTGCCGAAGTACGACTTCGACTGGGAGACCGGCGAGCTCGGCGAGCGCAACGGCGTCTACGCGACCAACGTCGAGCACAAGATGGGCCTCAAGGCCTCGAACACCTGCGAGATGACCTTCGGCGCCAAGCACCCGGCCAAGGGCTGGCTGCTGGGCGAGAAGGTCGACGGCATCCGCCAGATGTTCAAGATCATCGAGTTCGCCCGGATGATGGTCGGCACGAAGGCCATCGCCACCCTCTCCACCGGCTACCTGAACGCGCTGGAGTACGCCAAGGAGCGCGTGCAGGGCGCCGACATCTCGCAGTTCCTGGACAAGACCGCCCCGCGCGTCACCATCACGCACCACCCGGACGTGCGCCGCTCGCTGATGACCCAGAAGGCGTACGCCGAGGGCATGCGCGCGCTGGTCCTGCTCACCGCCTCCACCCAGGACGACGTGCTCGCCGCCCGCCTGCGCGGCGAGAGCGACGAGGCCGCCGAGCGCCTGAACGACCTGCTGCTGCCGATCGTCAAGGGCTACGGCTCGGAGAAGTCCTACGAGCAGCTCGCCCAGTCCCTGCAGACCTTCGGTGGCTCCGGCTACCTGCAGGAGTACCCGATCGAGCAGTACATCCGGGACGCCAAGATCGACACCCTCTACGAGGGCACCACCGCGATCCAGGGCCAGGACTTCTTCTTCCGCAAGATCGTCAAGGACGGCGGCCAGGCGCTCACCGCGCTGTCCGAGCAGATCCAGAAGTTCCTCGGCTCGGCCGCGGGCGGCGACGCCCTGGCCGCCGAGCGCGAGCTGCTCGCCAAGGCCGCCGGCGACCTGGAGGCGATCGTCGGCAAGCTGCTGGCGGACCTCTCCTCGGTCGAGCAGGACGTCAAGAACATGTACAAGGTGGGCCTCAACACCACCCGCCTGCTGATGGTCTCCGGCGACGTCGTGGTCGGCTGGCTGCTGCTGCGCCAGGCCGCGGTGGCCCTGGCCAAGCTGGAGGCCGGCGCCTCGGAGAAGGACGTCGCCTTCTACCAGGGCAAGGTCGCGGCGGCCCGCTTCTTCGCCAAGAACATCCTGCCGACCGTCGGCTCGCAGCGTCTGATCGCCGAGGGCATCGACAGCGAGATCATGGACCTGGCGGAGGAGGCGTTCTGACGCCCGCACCCCCGATGACCGCCTGACCCCACCCTCACACCGAAGGGCCCGGTTCCTCGACCGGGCCCTTCGGTGTGCCCGGGCCCGGCCGCCCCGACGGGCCGCAGCCCCGGTCACGGGCCCGGGATGACGGTCCGCTACCGGGCGCGGTCGCAGGGTGCGCGGGGCCCGGCGCGGCGTCAGTTCACGTTTCTGTCCGCGTTCTGCATCCGTTGGGGGGATCCGAGTGTCCTGTCCGTGTACGGGCATATGCTCAAGGTGCGAAGCCGACCCCCCATCCGGCTTCAGCCCTCCCTCGACTCAGGAGCAGCATGTCGACCGCCGCCCGTCAGGCTTTCTTCGACCGGACGCACACCGATGATCTGATTGCCTTCCTCGGTACCTCACCGTCGCCCTACCACGCGGTCGCCAGCGCCGCCGAGCGGCTGGAGAAGGCGGGATTCCGGCAGGTGGCCGAGACGGACGCCTGGGACGCGACGGCCGGGGGCCGCTACGTGATCCGGGGCGGCGCGCTGATCGCCTGGTACGTGCCGCAGGGCGCCGGTCCGCAGACGCCGTTCCGCGTCGTGGGCACCCACACCGACTCCCCGAACCTGCGGGTGAAGCCGGTGCCGGACACCGGGTCGGCGGGCTGGCGGCAGGTCGCGGTGGAGATCTACGGCGGCGTGCCGCTGAACACCTGGCTCGACCGGGACCTCGGCCTCTCCGGGCGCCTCGCGCTGCGGGACGGCAGCTCGCGGCTGGTGCAGCTGGACGAGCCGCTGCTGCGCGTGCCGCAGCTGGCGATCCACCTGGACCGCCAGGTCAACGAGGGGATGAAGCTCGACAAGCAGCGCCACCTGACCCCGATCTGGGGCCTCGGCCCGGTCGACGAGGGTTCGCTGATCGACTACGTCGCCCAGCGCGCCGGGGTGGACGCCGCCGAGGTGGCCGGCTGGGACCTCATGACGCACGACGTGCAGCCCGCCAGCTACCTGGGCCGGGACCGCGAGCTGCTGGCCGGCCCGCGCCTGGACAACCTGCTCTCGGTGCACGCGGCCACCGCCGCGCTGGCCGCCGTGGCCGGCGACGACCTGCCGTACATCCCGGTGCTGGCCGCCTTCGACCACGAGGAGACCGGCAGCGAGTCGGACACCGGCGCGCAGAGCCCGCTGCTCGGCAACGTGCTGGAGCGCAGCGTCTACGCGCGCGGCGGCAGCCCGGAGGACCGCGCGCGGGCGCTGGCCGGCACCGTCTGCCTCTCCTCCGACATGGGCCACGCCGTCCACCCGAACTACAGCGAGCGGCACGAGCCGGGGCACCACCCGATGCCCAACGGCGGACCGATCCTGAAGGTCAACGTCAACAACCGGTACGCGACCGACGGTATCGGCCGGGCGGTCTTCGCGGCGGCCTGCGAGAAGGCCGGCGTGCCGTGGCAGACCTTCGTCTCCAACAACGCCATGCCCTGCGGTACGACGATCGGCCCGATCACCGCGGCGCGGCTCGGGATCAGCACGGTGGACTGCGGCATCGCGGCCCTGTCCATGCACTCGGCGCGCGAGCTGTGCGGGGCGGACGACCCGTTCCTGCTGGCGTCCGCGATCAAGGCCTTCCTGGAGGGCTGAGCACGCCCCGGGGGTCCACGGCCCCCGACGCCGAAGGGCCCGGCCGGGTGGCCGGGCCCTTCGGCGTTCCCGGGCGTCGCCCGGAACGCGGCTACTCCATCCCGGCGAGCACCAGGGGTAGCCGGCGCGTGCCGTCCGCCGTCAGCTTCACCGGCACGCCCCAGTCCTGCTGGTGGACGTGGCAGGACGGGAACTCGATCTCCGGGTCGTCGTCGCAGGAGGCGGCCATCGCCGAGACGTGCAGCACGCCCTCGGCCACCTGGTCGGAGAGCACCAGCTCGCGGGAGAGCGGGGAGTCCGCGCCCGCGCCGGAGACCAGCAGCTCGGGCGGGGTGGAGCTGACCAGCAGCCGGGTGGACGGGCCGTAGCGCTCGTCCAGCTTCTGGCCGGTGGGCGCCGAGAAGACCACGTCCAGCTGGAACGCGCCGGCGGCGACCTCGGTGGCGGCCCGCTGGGTGCGGTGCGCCACCGACTCGACCCGGACGGCCTCCTCGGGCAGCCGCAGCCGGGTGAGCCGGTGCCGGGCGGACTCGATCACCACGATGTCGTCGTCGACCAGCACCGCGCCGGAGGGCTCGCGCAGGTCGGTGGCGAGCGTGGTCACCTCGCCGCTGGCCGGGTCGAAGCGGCGCAGCGCGTGGTTGTAGGTGTCGCTGACGGCCACCGAGCCGTCGGGCAGCACGGTGACTCCCAGCGGGTGCTGGAGCAGCGCCTGCCCCGACTCGCCGTCGCGGTGCCCGAAGTCGAAGAGGCCGGTGCCGACGGCGGTCTCGACCGCCTTCGTTTCACGTGAAACCGAACGCAGCGCCGAGGTCTCCGAGTCGGCCACCCAGAGCCGCTCGCCGTCCGCCGAGACCGCCAGGCCGGACGGCTGGGCGAACCAGGCCTCGGCGGCGGGGCCGTCGACCAGGCCCTCATTGGTGGTGCCGGCCGCGACCCGGACGGTGCCGGCCGCCGGGTCGTACGCCCAGAGCTGGTGGACACCGGCCATGGCGATCCAGACCTCGCCGTCGAACCAGGCGACGTCCCACGGCGAGGAGAGGTCGACCTCGCGGGCCGGGCCCTCGGTGGCCGAGCCCTGCCACCACTGCCGGCCGGTGCCGGCCAGGGTGTCGACGCTGCCGTCGGCCAGCCGGACGCCGCGCAGCGCGTGGTTCACGGTGTCGGCCACGATCACGTCGTAGGCCGAGCCCTCGGGGAGCAGGGCGAGGCCCTGCGGCTCGCTGAACCGGGGGGAGGTGCCGTCGACCAGGCCGCGCACGCCGTCCCCGATCCGGCGGACGACGCTCTCGCCGTCCTCGGCAAGCTCGACCAGCGAGTGGTGCCCGGAGTCGGCGACCAGGAAGTGCCCGTTCGGCAGCCGGACGGCCTTGCCGGGGAACTTGAGGTCCCCCGCGGTGGGCTCCGGCGCCACGTACGGACCGTCGCCGCGGCGCAGCGTGCCCTTGGCGGCGTGCTCCTCCTCCAGCTCCTCCACCAGCCGGGCGATGGCGTGCGCGTGCCCCTCACCGGCGTGCTGGGCGACCACGTACCCCTCGGGGTCGATCACCACCAGCGTCGGCCAGGCGCGCACCGCGTACTGCTTCCAGGTGGCGAGCGCCGGGTCGTCCAGCACCGGGTGGTGCACCTCGTACCGGGCGACGGCGTCGACCACGGCCTGGTGGTCGGCCTCGTGCACGAACTTGGGCGAGTGCACGCCGACGATCACCACGGTGTCGCGGTGCTTCTCCTCCAGCTCACGGAGCTCGTCCAGGACATGCAGACAGTTGATGCAGCAGAAGGTCCAGAAGTCTAGTACCAAAATGCGACCTCGGAGGTCGGCAAGGGTCAGTTCTTTGCCACCGGTGTTGAGCCAACCACCGGCGCCGACCAGTTCAGGGGCGCGTACGCGTGCACGAGAAGCCATGCCCCAATCAAACCCGACCTCGGGGGTCCGCATTCCGGGTGCCTGGCCGTTGTGGCAGGGCGGCAGTGGGTGATTGCCGCTGGATGTGCGGCGCAAGCCGCGTCC
>NZ_JBVHHE010000022.1:16956-65908 GCF_055561235.1 Kitasatospora sp. NPDC022856
GCGTCCCGGCCATGCGCCATGGGGCGGCGCACTGACCGGACCGCCGGCGAGCCCGGCCGCTCCGTGGGGGGCGCATGGCGGCCGGGCAGGTGCGGTCAGGACCTCGGGGGTCCGCATTCCGGGTGCCTGGCCGTTGTGGCAGGGCGGCAGTGGGTGATTGCCGCTGGATGTGCGGCGCAAGCCGCGTCCCGGCCATGCGCCATGGGGCGGCGCACTGACCGGACCGCCGGCGAGCCCGGCCGCTCCGTGGGGGGCGCATGGCGGCCGGGCAGGTGCGGTCAGCCTCGGATCGGCACCGGGTTGTCCGGGCTGTCCAGCCATGGCACGGTGCCGTCCGGCCCGACCGTGAGGCCGAACCGGGGCAGCTCGGGCCTGTCCTGGTCGTGCCACCAGTTGAGCGCACGCTCTACGGCCTGCCAGAGCCTCCGGGGGCTGGCCTGGTACACGGTGGTTTCGGGCTGGTCCTTGCGCCACGCCACGGCCGCCCATGACCGGTCGGACAGGCTGTAGAACTACGCCACGGTGGTGTCCTCGTCCTGGTGGTGGACCAGGTGCGTCACGTCCGGCACGGCCAGCCCGGTAACGAACCGTTGGACTGCCCAGCGCCCGCCGAGATCGTCCTCCGTAAGCGTCGTCCGGTACTTCGTATCGGCGTTGCCGGGGAACTCCGGGACGTAGGCAACGTGCTCGGGCAAGGTGAGGCGCTGGTTCCGCGACTTCATGAACTCCACCATCTCGGTGAAGCGGCCGGATGCCGTGTCATCGGGGCCGACGTGAAGCTTCACCACGGCGTCCAGCGGGCTGAAGTCGGTTCCCCATGGGGCCAGGATGACGCCGCCGGTCTGAGACTGCCTGATCCACGCCTGAGGGATCTTGCGGATTCCGTACGTCGCGATGATCCGGTCGTAGGGGCCGCCCTTGGGCCAGCCGAGTTGGCCGTCGCCGGCGATCAGTTCGGGTGCGAGTCCGGCGCGCGCCATGTTCTCGGCGGCCATGGCTGACACGTCCTGGTCGTACTCGATGCTGAGGCGACCTGCCGTGAGCCGAGGCGGTGAGCAAGCAGCGCCGCATTCCACCCGAACCCGGTGCCCGCGTCGAGCACCCGCATGCCCGGCTTCACGTCCAGGTCGCGCAGCATCGACATGACGACGCTCGGCATGCTGAGACTGCTGGTCGGCACAGTGCCCGGATCGGGCCCATCGTGCTTGCCGTCGTCGAACTGTGTGACCAACGGGACGTTGGCCTCGGTGACGGTCTGCCAGCCGGCCGGGTCCGCGTCCCGGTCCACCAGCACGCTGCGGCCGGTGGCCATGTCGTGCGACCAGACGCGCGAGGGCGTGAACAGCGAGCGGGGCACGGCGTTGAACGTGCCTGCCCAGTCCGGGGACATGTGGCCGGTGGAGAGCAGGAACCGCCCCAGCTTGGAGCCAGGGCGGTCCGCACCCTCCTCGCGGAGGGTCTCAGTCACTTCCGGTGGCCCCCGTCTCCGGGCGGCGAACTACCGTCGGGGGACGGCGGTGGAGGAGGCGGCGGGGGCTGGATCGGGGCCGGGTTGCCCCCGTGCCCGCCATCGGCGTTGAGCATGAGAGTTACCTCCCTGCATCGGCGGAACCGGCGGCCGGGTGGTCGCCGGGTCGTGCGGCCCGCCCCTTGCGGGGACGGGGGCCGGTAGGCCGTCGCGCGCCCGGCGTTGCCTCACCCACAGGCCACCGATACCGAACACCGGTGGCTCATAAGGGTCAGGCATCAGCGCCGGTTGCACGTCTCGGGCGCCCACGCATCTGCTGGTCGAGCCCTCGACGGAGCTTCATCCGGCGGGCCAGTTTCCTGCGATACGGACTGAACATCGTTACAGGCCAAGTGAATTGGACATAAGCGCCCCACCCCCACGCGATCGTATTGCGGGGCTCCGTCGCCAGCGCCCGGACAACACGCCCCACGATGACCAGGCGCGATGGCCTCACGGTGCAACCCGCTCCGGAGTACAGCGCGGCGCACTCGGTCGCATCACGGCGATCAGCTCCGGGCCGTCCGGCAAGGCTTCGATCTCGTTCGGATAGGTTTCCCATTCCTGCCCGCCGCCTCGGGGGCGAAGGTAGACCATGCCGCCTTGGGTGCCCATGTAAGTGCCCTCCACGCCCCTGTGGGCACGGTCCCTGACCACCTCGCCGACCTTGGGCCTGTAGATCGTCCGGGTTGTTTTGCGCGGTGCCACTGCCTCCGCTCCTCTCCGCCGAGTTGACACCAAGATCGGGCAGTCACCCGGGACGGTGGAACCTCGCGCAAGGGACACTTCAGAACGTCCCCCGTGCGGTAGAACGTCCCTACCAAAGGTCCGTGATGTGCGGGGAGACAAGCGAGATGCCGAACGAGAGACTGAAAGACGTTATGGCGTCGGGCGGTTGGACGTGCTCAGCCCTAGCCGAGAGAGCCGGCGTTGACACCAAGTCGGTTGAGCGGTGGGCCAACCAGAACCGCACGCCTCGGTTAGGCACAGCCCGCTTGGCTGCCGAAGCCCTCGGAGAAGACATGTTCGCACTGTGGCCGAGCCTGCGGCAGCCGCGCGCTGCACGCGCGATAAGCCCCGAACTGGTCGCCCTGTACGAACAGCGAGCCGACCTGCCGGTATCCGTCTTCGTGGACCTGCTGGGAAAGGCCACGGAGCGCATCGACGTGCTGGTCTACGCGGCTGTGTTCCTGCACGAGGCCTACCCTCGGCTCAACGATCTACTTCGTGAGCGCGCCGCCGAAGGATGCGTGGTCCGGATCGCCCTCGGCGATGCCGACAGTGAGAACGTCAAGCAACGCGGGGAGGAAGAGCGGTTCGGCCACGGCATCGAGTCCCGGTGCAGGCTCGCCTTCATGCATTACCGCCCGCTG
Source organism: Kitasatospora sp. NPDC022856 (assembly GCF_055561235.1). Lineage (NCBI taxonomy): Bacteria > Bacillati > Actinomycetota > Actinomycetes > Kitasatosporales > Streptomycetaceae > Kitasatospora > Kitasatospora sp. NPDC022856. Next base: position 19,837 of record NZ_JBVHHE010000022.1, read on the forward strand.
CTCGGCACGCCGGGCATCGAGATCCGCACCCACGGGACCACGCTCTACAACAGCCTCTACCGAGCAGATGACCAGGTCCTGGTGAACGCACATGTCTGGGGCGTCAACGCCTTCGGAGCCCCGGTCTGGCATCTGCGGAGGACCGGCGCAGGGACGCTGTTCGACACCTATGCTGCGAGCTTCGACGCAGTGTGGAACGCCGCCCGAACCGTTGAGGAGAGCTGATCACGTGGCACGCACCGAGTTCTATGACGATCCCAACGCGCCCAAGCCAAACCGGCTGGTGGTGGCAGCGTCCGCAGTGGTGACCGATGGTGAAGGGCGCATCCTGCTTCAACGACGTACCGACAATGGTCTGTACGCGCTGCCTGGCGGCACGATGGATCTCGGTGAGTCGCTTCCGGGAACGGCCGTTCGGGAGGTCCGTGAAGAGACCGGTCTCGACGTCGAGATCACTGGACTCGTCGGCACGTACACCGATCCGCGACACGTGATCGCTTACTCGGATGGCGAGGTGCGGCAACAGTTCAACGTCTGCTTCACCGCACGCATCACAGGCGGGGAACTCCGCATCTCCAGCGAGTCGACCGATCTTCAGTTCGTAGCTCCGGAGGACATTGGCAACTTGCCGATGCATCACACTCAGAAGCTTCGGCTGCAACACTTTCTGGAAAACCGAGCCAGCCCTCATCTCGGCTAGGTCAGCGACACGACAAATGGCCCCGTATCGACCGCCCCATGGGGCAAGGAAGATACAGGGCCATGCGCGGCGGCCCCAGCTGTCAGTATTCGCGGAATTCACCGGGCTGTGACCCATTTCAAGCTTTGAAGGGAGCGGCTATATGTCCCCTTGCCCAGCCCAGTGCCCACCAAAGCGGCGTGATTAACCAAGCGAGTTCCCCCTCCCTGCCGGTCAGGGTCGGGAGGGGCAGGGGGTACCCCCCTGGTAAAAGCCCAGGTCAGAGCCTTGTCGGCTTGACTCTTTCAGCAGCCCAACGGCCGGGCTGGTGCTGCGCGGTCACGCGGCTGTGACACTGAGTGCACAGCGGACGGAGCCGATGCCAAGCGTCCGGATCGGCCACGCCTCGGGCGACCAGCGAGCGGCGCGACTCGGGGAAGTGGTCAGCGACCACGGCCGAGCGACCACGGCCGAGCGACCACACAGCACACACCACGAGTGGGCGGACAGGTAGGCACGACGGATGGGCCGGCCCGGCGAAGTGCCTTCCTGAGCCGAGCAGCAGCCTAGTTCCCTCGGGCTATCACGGCTTGCCGGGCACGGACGCTCGCACGCCCCGCGTACGCCTGGTGGTGGCCCTCGCAACGCCCCCGAGGGGTGGCGGTCTCGGTGCAATCGATACAGCGCATGTCCGCCCCCGTGGTCGTCGTCCTGGTGCCCCTGGATCAGCGGTTCTATAGAACTTCTGATCCAGGGCTTTGGGTCGTGCCGCACTTCGCGTAGATGCTCTACGACAACGCGCCCGCCCCCGGAGTCGAACCGGGGATCTCTGCGGCCGATGTCCCGTCAGGGCCGGTACCGCGCACCTCTGCCGTTGGGTCAGCGGGCTTGTCTATGTGGCAGGGGAACCGCATCACCCCTGCCGCGGGCACCCCGACCTGTCGCTGTTGGTGCCGTTCCCCGTCGTGCTGGTAGCCCTCGCCGGCTCGGCCGGGTCGGGCTCTGTGGAGGACTGAGCGCCTGCGGTCGGCGGGGGAGTGCGCCCGGGGGCCGGGGGCTTCCGGCGGGTGGTCACTCCGGGCGGGGGCTGCCGGCGAGGGCGGGGGTGGCCGGGGGGTCGGCGGTGGTGTCGGGGGCGACGGCCGGGGCGGGCACGGTGGGGCGGGCCCGTCGGGAGACGGTGTCGCACCAGGTGATCAGACGGCGGCCGGCCTCGATCATCGGTGTCTCCAGGCGGCGGTGCAGTAGGTCGGCGGCGGCCAGCGCGACCAGGCAGACGGCGGCGGCGAACGTCGGGGTGCCGCCGGGCAGCCACGGGGCCAGGGCGGCGGTGAGGCTGACGGCCGAGGCCTGGAGCAGGTAGAGGCCGTAGGAGCGCTCGCCGACGAAGACCAGCGGGCGCAGCGAGAGCAGCAGGCGGCCCGGGCCGGGGCCGAGCAGGGTGGGCAGCAGGAGGGCGACGCCGAGGCCGAAGAGGAAGACGGTGGGCTGCTCGCTGCCGAAGTGGTCGGTCAGGTCCGGCAGGTGGGCGTGCAGGACGAGGAAGCCGGCCCCGGCCACCGCGCCGACCACCGGGTGGGTCAGCGGGCTGAGCAGGGCGAAGCCGCGGCGGCTGTGCAGCACGACGGCGAGCAGCGCGCCGATCAGCAGCACCGAGTAGTGCAGGCCCATGCCCTTCCAGGTCTCGTTGTACGGCACCAGGACGAGGGCGATCGCGGCCACGGCGAGCGGGATGCGGAGCCGGTCGGAGATCAGGCCGACCAGGATCAGCGCGAGCGGCCAGACCAGGTAGAACTTCTGCTCGATGCCGATGGTCCAGGTGTGCAGGTACGGGGTGTCGCCGGCGAGGTGGTACTCGTTCATGAAGCCGAGGTAGTTCGGCAGGTGGTCCATCAGCACCGCCCAGCCGTGGCCGGAGCGGTAGACGGCGACCATGGTGATCAGCAGCCCCAGGTAGTACAGCGGCACGATCCGGAACACCCGCCGGATGTAGAAGTTCCGCAGCGATATGCGCCCGGTCCGGTCCCGTTCCCGGAGCATCAGGGTGGTGATGAGGAAGCCGGAGAGGACGAAGAAGGCGTGCACCCCGATCCAGCCGGAGAGGAACCGGGACTGCGGGCCGCCGTAGTGGAAGAAGACGACGATCACGGCGGCGACGGCGCGCAGTCCGTCCAGCGCGTCGAACCGCCGCATCGCGAGGAATTCGGCATGGGTCAGTCGGCGCATGGGGAGTCTCCGGACGGGCGGGGCGTCGTCGCCGGGGCACCCGTGCGGGCACCGACGGTCAGGGCAGCGACATCATGGCCGACCGCGGCCGTTCTTGACCATCCGGTGGTGGAGTGTGACGGTTCCGTGTGCCCGGAGCCGGCTCGGGACCGGACCGCGCTCGGGAGTGGATCCGCTCAGGACCGGGCCGCGCTCAGGACCGCGGCGCCGAGCGCCAGCGGACCTCGCCGTCCTGCCGCTCGTCGGTGGGGCGCAGGCCGAGCGCCCGGGCGACGGCGGCGGAGGCCCGGTGGTCGGGGTGGACGTGGGCGAGGACGGTGGTGACGCCGGACGCCCGGAGGTGGTCGAGCAGGGCGCGCGCCGCCTCGGTGGCGAGGCCGCGCCCCTGCCAGGGGGTGCCCAGGACCCAGGCGATCTCGGCGGTGTCCGGGCCGATGGTGGCCTGGACGTAGCCGGTCAGCCGGCCGTCGGCGCGCAGCCGGAGCGCCCAGTTGCCCCAGGCCTCGGCGGGATCGGGAGAGCCTGCCGCGAGCCGGGCGTAGCGGGCCCGCAGGTCACCGGCGGTGGCCGGTCCGCCGCCGGTGAAGGTGTAGAGGTCCGGGTCGGCGAGGGCGGCGGCCATCCCCTCGGCGTGCTCGGGGCCGATCGGCAGCAGGTCCAGGCGCTCGGCACGCAGGACGGCGGCGGTGACGGCGGTGACGGCGGTGTCGGCGGTGTCGTCGGTGACGGCTGCGGCAGCGGTGACGTCGGACGGATCGGACTGGTCCACGGGCCCATTCAACTCCGTCGTGTGGCGGTGCTTCGCACGGGGAGGCCGATCGGGTCGAATGGATCGCACGTCCACGCGAAGGAGGCGGTATGCGGTACCTGGTCAGGGAGAAGCTGTTCGCGATCGGTGACGACTACTGGATCGAGGACGATCAGGGGCACAAGGCGTTCCTGGTGGACGGCAAGGTGCTGCGGCTGCGCGACACCTTCGAGCTGAAGGACGCCGACGGCCGGGTGGTCGCGGTGGTGAAGGAGAAGGCGTTCACCGTCCGGGACGCGATGAGGATCGAGGACGCCGACGGCGAGGTGGTGGCGACCGTCCGGGAGAAGCTGTTCACGCCGTTCCGCGACAAGTACCTGGTGGAGCTGGCCGGTGGCGGCGAGCTGAAGGTCCACGGGGACCTGATCGACAAGGACTACCGGATCGAGGACGAGCACGGCGACGAGCTCGCCCGGATCTCCCGCAAGTGGTTCCGGATCCGTGACACCTACGGCGTGGAGGTGGCCGACGGCGCGGACGTGGGGCTGCTGCTGGCCGTCGCCGCCTGCGTGGACCACCTGACGGCGCAGGACTGACCCGGGTGGTCCGTGACGGGTGCGGGACCGGCCGGTCCCGCACCCGCACCCCTCACGGGCCGGTCAGACGATGACGTGCGGCAGGAAGCGGGCGCCCTGGTGGGTGATCGGGCTGTCGTCCGTCTCGCGGATGCCGAGGCCCGCCGCCTCGCCGTCGATCACCCAGGTGCCGAGCACCGGGCGGTTGCCGTCGAAGTCGGGCAGCGGGTGGTACTGCTGGTAGCAGTGGCCCTCGGCGCCGTAGCGGTCCGGGTCGCCGGCCCAGTCGGCGAGCCGGGTCTCGGCGCCGTCCGGCCCGACGATCCGGATGCCGGCGCCCTCCCGGCCGAGCAGCGGCTTGGCCGCGTACCCGGGGCCGCCCGGGTCGGCGAGTTCACGCGGGCCGTCCAGGTAGGCGGGCAGCAGGTTGGGGTGGCCCGGGTAGAGCTCCCAGAGCACCGCCAGCAGCGCCTTGTTGGAGAGCAGCATCTTCCAGGCCGGCTCGATCCAGAGGGTGGAGCCGGTGCCGCCGCCGTGGTCGATGACGTCCAGCAGCTGCTCGCCGAACTCGTCCTCGGCCAGCCACTCCCACGGGTAGAGCTTGAACGCCGAGCGGATGAAGCGGTGTTCGAGGTCGACGAACCGGCCGGAGAGGCCGTCCCAGCCGATGTCCTCCATCGCGATGCCGACCGTCTCGATGCCGGCCTGTTCGGCGCACTCCTGGAGGTAGAGGGTGGTCATCCAGTCCTCGCCCTCGGTGTCGCCGCGCGAGTGGGCGAAGTGCACCGGGCCGGACGGCAGCAGGTGCTTCTGCCGGGCCCAGGACGCGACCAGCCGCTCGTGCAGCGAGTTCCACTGGTCGGCGGCGGGGAAGCGCTCCTCCATCCAGAACCACTGCGGGCCGGCCGCCTCGATCAGCGAGGTCGGGGTGTCGGCGTTGTACTCGAACAGCTTGGCCGGTCCGGTGCCGTCGTACGCGAGGTCGAAGCGCCCGTAGAGGGCCGGCTGTTCGGCGCGCCGCCGCCAGGACTCGGCGACGGTCGCGGCGAGCCGGGGGTCGGTGATCCCGTAGTCCGCGAACCGCCCGGTGCGGACCACGTGGTCGGCGGCCGCCAGGCACATCAGGTGCAGTTCCTCGACCACCTCCTCCAGCGCCTCCACCTCGGGCAGCGAGAACTCGTAGTACCCGCTCTCGTCCCAGTAGGCGTGCGGGCCGCCCTGGTTGCAGGGGTCGGAGCACATGGCGTAGATCAGGCCCTGGCCCTCGACGGTGGCCAGCCAGTCCGGGCGCGGGGCGATGGTTCTGCGGCGCACCGGGGTCAGCCCCCGCCCGAGCCGCTGGAGCCGGCGGGGCAGCCGAACCCGCCGCGCTTGGTGGCGGCCTTGTCGAAGGTGCCGCCGAGCGCGGTGGTGCCGCCGGAGCCGCAGTAGTACCAGCGGCCGGCGGCGGCGGTGGTGCCGCCCGCGCACGCGTGGCTGTCGAGCACCTTGAGCGTCGTCGGGTCGACGCAGCGGCTCGGCGGGGTGCCGCCGCCGGAGGAGCAGCCGGAGAGCGCCAGGGCGAGGGTGCCGACCATGCCGAGGGTGACGAAGCCCGAGCGGCGCCGGGCGTCCGGCCCCGGGCTGCCGGTGCCGGTGGCTGTGGTGGGGGACTGGGACGGCGTCATGGCGCCCGATGGTACGCGTGGGCCGGGATGGTACGGGAGGGGCCTCGGATTCCTGTTCCGGCCACGCCCGATGGGATATGTTTTGCCGATCCTTGACGGTCGGACCGGGCCGAGCCGGACCGGGCGGCCTCCAGTGAGCGGACACGGGGGACGAACACCCATGAACGACATCCTGCACGGCCTCGGTGCGGCGGCCGCCTTCGGCGCCGTCGGTGTGGTGCTGCTGCTCCTCGGCGTCGGCCTGGTCGACGTCCTGACGCCCGGCAAGCTGGGCCACCAGATCTGGGTGGAGCGCAACCGCAACGCCGCCGCGGTGCTCAGCTCCGCGCTGCTCGGCATCGGCGGCATCGTCTTCACGGCGATCATGTACACCTACGAGGACTTCGGCAAGGGCCTCGTCTCCACGGCCTGCTTCGGCCTGCTGGGCCTGGTGCTGATGGCCGTCGCGTTCTGGGCGGTGGACGTCCTGACGCCCGGCAGGCTCGGCGCGATCCTGGTCGACCCCGAGCCGCACCCGGCGGTCTGGGTCACCGCCAGCTGCAACATCGCGGTGGCGGCGATCGTGGCGGCCGCGATCGCCTGAGCCGCCGTCGGAGGCCCGGGCGCCCGCCCCCCCTGCGGGTCCGGGACCACGCCGTCCGACCCGCGCCGTCCGACCCGCGCCGTTCGACCCGCGCCGTCCGGGCCCTACGCGGCTCCCCCGCCGGGGTGCGGGGCCCCGCCGAGGACGTGCTCGCGGCCCCAGGCCCCCAGCGGTGCCAGCGCGGCGTTGAGCCGCGCCCCGACCGGCGTCAGCGAGTACTCGACGCGCGGTGGCACCTCGTCGTACGCCTCGCGGTGCACGATGCCGTCGGCCTCCAACTCGCGCAGATGGGCGGCGAGCACCTTCTCGGTGATCCCCGGCACCAGGCGGCGCAGCTCGCCGAAGCGGCGGTTCGGCCGCTCGTCCAGCGCCCAGAGGATCAGTACCTTCCACTTGCCGCCGATCACGTCCATCGCCGCGTCGATCCCGCAGACGTACCCGCCCGGCCTCGGCACCGTCGCCATGCCCACCCCTTCCGACCTGCTCGCTCACCCCAGGGTAACCACCCACTCCGAGGTGCGTACTTGTCGGCCGGCGGCCCGGGCGACGAGCCTGATCGGCATGGCAGAGAACAGCGTTGACCCCGTGTCGAAGTCCACCCCCGCTCCCTCCCTCACCCTGCTCGGCCTCGGCGCGATGGGCACCGCGCTGGCCCGGACCTGGCTCGCCGCCGGGCATCCGCTGACCGTCTGGAACCGCACCGCCGCGCGGGCCGAACCGCTCGCCGCCCTGGGCGCCACCGTCGCCGCCACCCCCGCCGAGGCGGTCGCGGCCAACCGCCTGGTGGTCGTCTGCCTGCTCGACGACGCCTCCGTCGAGGCGGCGCTGGACGGCGTCGACCTGGCCGGCCGGGACGTGGTCGACCTCGTCACCGGCACCCCCGGCCTGGCCCGCGCCCGCGCCGCGTGGGTCGAGCAGCGCGGCGGCCGCTACCTGGACGGCGGGATCATGGCCGTCCCGCCGATGATCGGCGTTCCCGAGGCCGGTCCGTACGTCTTCTACAGCGGCTCGCAGGCGCTGTTCGAGGAGCACCGCGACACCCTGTCCGTCCCGGCCGGCACCCGCTTCGTCGGGGCGGACGCCGGGTTCGCCGCCCTGTACGACGTGGCGCTGCTGAGTGCCATGTACGGCATGTTCGCCGGGGTGGCGCACGCCTTCGCGCTGATCGGCGGGGAGGCGGTGGCCCCGAGCGACCTCGCGCCGCTGCTGACCTCCTGGCTCCGGGCGATGGCCGGCTCGGTGACGCGGACCGCCCTGCAGCTGGAGGGCGGTGACTACACCGTGGGCGTGGTATCCAACCTCGCGATGCAGGTCGCCGGCACGCCCACCTTCCTGCGCACCGCCGAGGAGCAGGGTGTCAGCGCCGAGCTGCTCGCCCCGTACTTCGCGCTGATGGCCCGCCGGCTCGCGGAGGGCTCCGGTGCGGAGGACCTGACCGGCGTGGTCGACCTGCTTCGCCGGTAGGCGGAGCGGGCGGGCGGGCCGGCGCGCGCCGCCCTCAGCCCGCCGCGCCCTCAGCCCGCCGCGCGGTCGGTCGCGGGGCGGCGGCGCAGCGCCGCGTCGGTGAGGGCGGGCGGCTGCCAGACGCCGTCCGGGTGGTAGACGTTCGTGCCGGGCGCCACGATGGCGTCGATCCGGTCGAGGGCGGCGTCGTCCAGGGTGAGGTCGGCGCCCTTCAGGGCGGCCGCCAGCTGCTCCCCGGTGCGCGGGCCGATGATCACCGAGGTGACGGCCGGGTGCGCCAGCGGGAAGGCGAGGGCCAGTTCGGGCAGGGTGCGGCCGAGGTCCTCGGCGAGCGCGGTCAGCTCCTCGACGGCGTCCAGCTTGGCCGCGTTGACCGGCAGCGCGGGGTCGAAGCGGCCCGGGTGGAGGGCGGCCCGGCCGGTGCCGAGGTCGATCGGGAGGCCCTTGCGGTAGCGGCCGGTGAGGAAGCCGGAGGCGAGCGGGCTCCAGGTCAGCGCGCCCATGCCGAGCCGCTGGACGGTCGGCAGCACGTCCCGCTCGATGCCCCGGGCGAGCAGCGAGTACGGCGGCTGCTCGGTGCGGAAGCGGGGCAGGCCGCGCCGCTCGGCGACGTGGTACGCCTCGACGATCTCCGCGGCGGGGAAGGTCGAGCAGCCGAAGGCGCGGATCTTGCCGGCCGTGACGAGGTCGCCGAGTGCGGAGAGGGTCTCCTCGATGTCGGTGGTGTGGTCGGGCCGGTGGACCTGGTAGAGGTCGATCCGGTCGGTGCGCAGCCGGCGCAGGCTCTCCTCCACCTCGTGGATGATCCAGCGCCGTGAGTTGCCGCCCCGGTTGCGGCCCTCGCCCATCGGGAAGTGCACCTTGGTGGCGAGGACGACGTCGTCGCGGTTGCCGCGGCTCTGCAGCGCCTTGCCGACGATCTCCTCGGACTCGCCCGCCGAGTACATGTCGGCGGTGTCGACGAAGTTGATGCCCTGGTCGAGGGCGGTGTGGATGATGCGGACGCAGTCGTCGTGGTCGGGGTTGCCGACCGCTCCGAACATCATGGTGCCGAGGCAGTAGGCGCTGACCTCGATGCCGGTGCCGCCGAGGATGCGGTAGCGCATGGTGCTGGTCCCCCTGCTGTGGTGGGTGGCCGTCCCCGGCCGGGAGCCGGGTCGCTCGCCCCCGACGGTAGATCTTGGAGTGCACTCCAGGGCAAGGGGCGGCGGCGTCCCGTCGGTGACCGGCTCCGGCGTGACCCCGGTGGCCGCCGCGCGTTCGTCCGGTGTCGCACCGGGGCCGGCCGGGGCACGGTTTGCGGAAACGGCAACATAGCTTGCCGATAATGCGGGGCTCGTCGCAGGCTGGCGGTGCCGGCGACCGCACCGGTGCGGTCCGCCGCCGGACCCGCTGCCGGGCTCGCCGGACCCGCCGCCGTGCGGTGAAGCCGCCGGTCCGGATGCCGATGCCGATGCCGACGCCGGCGCCGAAGCCGCCACCGACCTGAACGGAGCACCCCATGCACCGCCCGCACCACCACGACGCGCCCGCCCCCGCTCCCGCCCCCGCCCCCGAGTCGGCGAACGCCGACGCGCACGGCCATGGCCACAGCCACCATCACGGCCACCACGGCTCCGGGTCCGAGCCGGACTGGGCGGCGCTCGTCACCTACCTGGAGCGCGAGGGCGAGCTGAACACCCCCGCGTTCGTCGGGGCCGCCGGGTGGCTGGGCGAGCTGATGGACGGCATCCCCGTGGGGCGGGTGCTCGACATCGGCAGCGGCCCGGGGGTCGTCGCGACCGTGCTCGCCGATGCCTTCCCGGCCGCCGAGGTGGTCGCCGTCGACCAGTCCGCCGCCCTGCTGGAGCGCGCGGTGGCCCTTTCGTCCGGCCGTGTCACCGCCCGGCAGGCCGAGCTGCCCGCCGAGTTCGGCGGGCTGGGCACGGCCGATCTGATCTGGTCCTCCCAGGCGATCCACCATCTCGGCGACCAGCAGGCGGCGTTGACCGAGCTGGCCGGCTCGCTGCGTCCGGGCGGTCTGCTCGCCGTAGCCGAGCGCGGTCTGCCGCTGCGCTTCCTGCCGCGTGACCTCGGCCTCGGCCGCCCCGGCCTGCAGGCCCGGTTGGACGCGGCCCATGAGGACGTCTTCGCCGCCATGCGCGCCCAACTCCCGGGCTCCGTGGCGGAGGTGGAGGACTGGCCGGGCATGCTGTCCCGCGCGGGCCTCACCCCGGCCGGCTCGCGCACCTTCCTGGTGGAGTGGCCGGCCCCGCTCGCCGCCCCGGGGCGCGAGCACCTGTACGCCCATCTGGAGCGCCGCCGCGCCCAGGTGGACGCGGGCCTGGACGCGGAGGACCTGGCCACTCTGGACGCCCTGCTCGACCGCGAGGCGCCGACCGGCATCCTGAACCGCCCCGACGCCTTCTACCTCACCGCCATCACCGTCCACACCGCCCGGGCGACCGGCACGGCCTGACGGGGACCGCCCGGCGGGCGCGCGGACGGCGCGCCCGCCGCCGGTCAGAGGCCGGAGGCCAGCTTCAGGGTGACGGCGCCGGCGATGATCGCGGCGAAGGACAGCAGTTTGGGGAGCGTGATCCGCTCCTTGTAGAGCACGGCGCCGAGGACGACCGTGCCGATCGAGCCGAGGCCGGTCCAGATGGTGTAGCCGACGCTGACGTCCAGCGTCCTGAGCGCCAGGCTGAGTGTGAAGATGCCGCCCGCGGCGGCCACCAGGGTGAGGACGGACGGCCAGAGCTTGGTGAAGCCGTGGGTGGCGTTGGTGCCGAGGGCGAAGACGATCTCGAAGACGACGGCGATCGCGAGGAAGATCCAGGCCATGACGGTGGGCTCCTTGGGTGGTGGGACGGCGGGGGAGGGCGGGGTCGGTCGGCGGCGCGCGATCAGGCGGTGGCCGGCCGCTCGGCCTTCCCGGTCGGCCGGTCGCTGCCCCCGGTCGGCTGCCCGGCGCTCCCCGCCGGCTGCTCCGCGCCGCCGGGGCGGTCGGAGAGCTTGAGGCCGAGCACCCCGCCGATGATCAGGACGAAGGCCGCCGCCTTCCCGGGGTTCATCGACTCGTGGAAGATCACCGAGCCGAGGACGACGGTGCCGACCGAGCCGATCCCGGTCCACACCGTGTAGCCGACCCCGACGTCCAGGGTCTTCAGGGCGAGGCTGAGGAAGAAGATCCCGCCCGCCGCCGCCCCGGCGGTCAGCAGGGACGGGCCCAGCACGGTGAAGCCGTGGGTGGCGTTGGTCGCGAGGGCGAAGACGACCTCGAAGAGCGAGGCGATCAGCAGGTAGATCCAGGCCATGGGAGAACCCCCCGGGTTCGTCGCGGGCAAGTGATTGCATGTATGTGCAAATTGATGTCGACTGGGCAAGAGCATGCATGTACAAGTAACCTGTGTCAATCCGCCCCGCCTGTGCCAGGAGCAGCCCATGGACCCGGAACCCAGCCCCACCAGCGGCGACCCGGACGCCGGGCCGTCGGATTCCCGGATGTGGAGCCGGCTCACCGCCCTCCACGCCCATGTCGAGGGCCGGCTCGCCACCGCCCTCCAGCGCCGGCACGGGCTCGGCCTCTCCGAGTACCGCGCCCTCGGCTTCCTCTCCGAGGCTCCCAAGGGCGAGCTGCGCATGCAGGACCTCGCCGCCGTCCTCGGCCTCAACCAGAGTTCGGTCACCCGCCTGGTCGCCCGCCTGCACAGCGCGGACTTCACCTACCGGGACCTCTGTCCGGACGACAAGCGCGGCGTCTACACGGTGATCACCGCCGCCGGCCGCGCCCGTCACCAGGAGGCCCGCGCCACCTACGAGGAGACCCTCGGCGCCGCCCTGGACGAGGAGGCCGCCGCCGCCCCCGACCTCGCCCCGCTCCTCGGTACGGCCCGCCGCTCCCTCGGCTGAGCGCACCACCCGGCCGCTCCCGTACCCGCATCCGCCCCCCCGCGCCCAGGAAGTCGACCCGGCCGACTTCCTGCGCGGCCCGGTGCCGAACGCCGGCGGCCCGGTGCCGAATGCCGGGTCCGACGGTGCCGAACGCCGGGCGGTACGGTCGCCGCATGGCAGCTTCGAATCCCGATGTCGTCGTGGTCACCACCACCCACGACGACGAGTCCAAGGCCCGCGCCCTGGCCGCCGCCGCGGTGCGCGAGCGGCTGGCCGCGTGCGCGCAGCTCTACCCGGTCCGGTCGGTCTACCGCTGGGACGGCGAGGTGCGGGAGAGCGCCGAGTGGCGCGTCGACCTCAAGACCCGCGCCGGGCTCACCACCCGGCTCACCGCGTTCATCACCGAGCACCACGACTACGACACCCCCGAGGTCGTCGCCGTCCCGGTGGTCTCCGGCAGCGGCGACTACCTCTCCTGGGTGGCCGCCGAAACGGGCCCCTGACCGGCCGTCCTCGCAGGAGCGGCCCCCGTCGCCGGCCGGCGACGGGGGCCACCACACCTACGGTGTGCCGCTACTCACCGCCGCCGAAGCGGGCGGTCCAGGCGGCCAGGTCCTCGTCGGTGATCTTGGCGAACAGCACCGGCGGCACGGTGAACGCGGTGCCCGGCGGCACGAAGTCCAGCGCGCGCGCCTCCTCGGCGCTCACCCACGCCCGGGTGCGGGCCGGGGCGTCGTCCGCGAGCGCGAACGCCTCGCGCATGGCCTGCGCCGCCGCCGGGATGAACGGCTCGGAGACGACGGCGTAGAGGTGGATCAGGTTCATCGCCGTCCGCAGGGTCAGCGCGGCGGCCTCGGGGTCGGTCTTCACCTGGAGCCAGGGCGCCTTCTCGTCCAGGTAGGCGTTGCCGGCGCTCCACAGCGTGCGCAGGCTCTGCGCGGCCTTGCGGAAGTTCAGCGCCTCCAGCTGGGCCTCGTACTCGGCCAGCAGGTCGGCGATCTGCGCGCCCAGCCGCTGCTCCGCCTCGCCCGCCGCGTGCCCGGCCGGGACGTCGTCGCCGAACCGCTTGCGGCTGAAGGAGAGCACGCGGTTCACGAAGTTGCCGAGGGTGTCGGCGAGGTCCTTGTTGACGACCGAGGAGAAGAGGTCCCAGGTGAAGCTGGAGTCGTCCGACTCGGGGGCGTGCGCCATCAGGAAGTAGCGCCAGTAGTCGGCCGGCAGCAGCTCCAGCGCGACATCGGTGAAGATGCCCCGCTTCTGGCTGGTCGAGAACTTGCCGCCGTAGTACGTCAGCCAGTTGAAGGCCTTGACGTAGTCGACCTTCTTCCACGGCTTGCGCGAGCCGAGCAGGGTGGCCGGGAACATCACGGTGTGGAACGGGACGTTGTCCTTGGCCATGAACTCCGTGTACCGGACGGTGTCGTCGGCCTCGTACCACCAGGACTTCCAGTCCCGGGTCTCGCCGCCGACCGCCGAGTCCGCCCACTCCTTGGTCGCGCCGATGTACTCGATCGGGGCGTCGAACCAGACGTAGAAGACCTTGCCCGCGGCCGCCAGCTCCGGCCACACGTCGGCCGGCACCGGGACGCCCCACTCCAGGTCACGGGTGATGGCGCGGTCCTGCAGCCCCTCGGTCAGCCACTTGCGGGCGATCGAGGACGCCAGGACGGGCCACTGGTCGCCGTGGGCGTCGACCCACTCCTCGACCTGGTCGGTCAGCTTCGACTGGAGCAGGAAGAGGTGCTTCGTCTCGCGCACCTCCAGGTCCGAACTGCCGCTGATCGCCGAGCGCGGCTCCAGCAGGTCCGTCGGGTCGAGCACCCGGGTGCAGTTCTCGCACTGGTCGCCGCGCGCCTTGTCGTAGCCGCAGTGCGGGCAGGTGCCGACGATGTACCGGTCCGGCAGGAACCGCCCGTCGGTGACCGAGTACACCTGGCGGATCGCCCGCTCCTCGATGAACCCGTTGGCGTGCAGCTCGCGGGCGATCTCCTGGGTGATCTCCCGGTTCTGCTGCGAGGAGCTGCGCCCGAAGTGGTCGAACGACAGTCGGAACCCGTCGTAGACGGCCTTCTGCTGGTCGTGCGCCTGCGCGCAGAACTCGGCGACCGGCAGCCCGGCCTCCTGCGCGGCCAGCTCGGCCGGCGTCCCGTGCTCGTCGGTGGCGCAGATGTACAGCACCTCGTGCCCGCGCTGGCGCAGGTACCGGGAGTAGACGTCCGCCGGGAGCATGGACCCGACCATGTTGCCCAGGTGCTTGATCCCGTTGATGTACGGAAGGGCGCTGGTGATCAGGTGCCGAGCCATCCTCGGATGCTCCAATTTCTCCCGCACGCACCCCAGCCCGGAGTGCCGTGACAGGCGCAGGGTCTGGGGGCCGCAACGGAGGCCGCGCCGCAGTCGGCCGGGCTCCGGGCTGCCACACAGAGCGAAGGTCCACTGTGGGCGTGCGCAGTGTATCGAAGCCCGGGCGGCCTCCTCCCGCCCTTTTCACCGCTCGGACGGCGCGCGGCCGCCGTCAGCCCGCGGCCGCCCGGCGGTGCACCTGGACGACCGCGTGCCGGCCGGTGGTGCGCCACGGAGCGCCGGTGGCCTCCAGGCGGGCGAGGGCAGCGGGTTCGACGCCGACGACCACGTCCGACTTGAGGGTCCGCAGCGCCGCGACGGAGGACGGGAAGTGCGCCACCGCCGCCGCGAACGGGGTGGTCGGCGGCCAGAGCCGGTCGCCCACCAGGCGGCGGTAGTTGAGGTCGCCCTTGAAGACCGTCAGGGCCGCCCCGGCGAACTCCGCCCGGAGGCCGGCGGGCAGGTCGTGGAAGGTCAACGGCGCGCAGAAGAACGCGTCGGCGCGGACGGTGAGTTCACCCGTGCCGAGGGCCCGCCACAGCCGCCGGCCGATCGCTGCCGCCCGGGGCGTGGGCGCCGCCCGCAGGCGCTCGACGGTGGCGAGCAGGTCGGCCGGGGTCGCGTCCGACACGAAGTACGGCCGGGGTTTCACGTACAGCGCCACCTCGGCGGCCAGGCCGTCGTCGAGCAGGTGGTCGATCAGCACCAGGTCCGGCAGCAGCTCCCGGCCGGCGTTGTCCGCGACGACGCAGACCCGGCCGCCGCGGGTCCGCTCCAGCTCGGTCCAGAACACCGCGCTGTCGTCGGCGACCAGCTCGGCGACGGGGCCGTCGTCGGCCGCCGTCAGCCCGAAGCTCAGGTCCGCGCGGTTGCCCCACAGGGCCGACGTCACCAGGGCGCGCGCCCGCTGCCGGGGTGGCAGTTCGCCCAGCGGCTCCAGCGCGGCCAGCTCGTCGTCCACCGCCGGGCCCGCCAGTTCGGCAGCTTTGAACGGGCCGAACGGATCGATGCCCTGCCAGGCCCCGGGGCGGAAGTAGCCGGTGGCGTCGAGCAGACGGTGGTAGAACCAGTTCTCCGCCCACAGGAACGGCGCCTCGCCCCACGGCCGGCCCCAGAGCCCCTCGCCCCACGCCAGCCACCGTTCCCGGTCGTGGACGCCCGCGCCCGGCGGCGTCAGGACGCCCGTGGTGCTCTCCACCAGCAGCCGCTCCACCGCCGCCCGCTCGCCGGGCCCGTACGGCAGCGCGTCGAGGACCTGGCCCAGGAGCTTCGGATGCCGCTCGTGGAACACGCCCCAGGGGAACGAGCCGGGGACGTCACTGCGGATCAGGGGCGCGCTGGTCGGCACGGGCGGCTCGTCTCTGTCGGTCGGTCGCGCCACCCGGTCCGGTGGGCGATCCAGGTCCGTCCGACCGCCGCCATGCGGGCTGGTAGTCGCGCAGGTACGGCACGCCGGGCGGGGCCGGGAGGCGGGAGTTGCGCTCCCAGTATCCGGCCTGGGCGACCGCGAACGAGGTGACCGCCTCCGGCGGGGCGCCGTGCCAGGAGGCGGCGCGCCCGATCAGCTCCTCCGCCCGCCCGGCGGTGTGGCCGGCCCGGATCAGTTGCTGGACGAGGAAGGCCGGGTCGATCCAGGCGGCGCCCTGGTGGAGATGGGACCAGTCGATGGCGAGGGCAGCCCCGTCGCGCATCAGCAGGTTGTCGGCGCGCAGGTCCACGTGCAGGAGACAGTCGCCGCCGGGGGGCGGGGCGTCAGGCGACGAAGTGGTCGAACTCGCCGGCCTTCACGCCGAGGAGGAAGGCGGCCCACTTGCGGGGGGTGGTGCGGACGATGATGTCGCCGGTATCGGGATCGCGGATCTCGACCATGTCGTCGGCGGTGCGGACTTCCAGGGACTCGTGGGCCTCGCCGCCGAGTGAGGCCTTCTTCCAGTCGTTCATGCTCCTCAACCTTTCAGATCGGTGGACTTGACCCGGCGGCCCCTCGCACCCTGCGAGGGGCCGCCGGAACGATTCGTCTAGGCGCGGCCGAAGTGGTCGAACTCGCCGCGCTTGACCCCTTCGAGCCAGAGGGCGAACTTCCTGGGCGTGGTGACGACGATCGAGTCGGGGTCGTCGGACTCGCGGATCTCGACCAGGCCTTCACTGTTTGTGGAGACCTCTACGGAGTTCCCTCCGTCCTGGGAGCTGCTGGTCGACTTCTGCCACTGCTGAGGCATGCCTCTACCTTTCCAATTCCAGACCGTGCTTGATGTGTTGGATGACGCCCCAGGAGTCCCGTCCTGACTGTGGCCGGGATGAGGTAGTCGGGTCGCCGGGCGGGAGGGCAAGCCTGGAGAGGGCATCGAACCTGCTGCGGAACTGGGCCACGGCCTCAGGCAGGTCATTGAATGCAGACTCGCCCGGGGCATCGATCACGACGGTGGAGAGAGCGGAAGAGGCCGGTTCGGTGATGAGGAACGGGCCGCTGTACGGCAGCGTCGCCCTGACGCTGAACGGGAAGATCTGGATGGTGACGTTTGGACGCTCGGCCGCTTCGAGCAAGTGGGCGAGCTGGCCTCGCATGACATCGCCTCCGGCAAAGGCCATCAGCAGCGCCGCCTCATGGATGACGAAGCGGAACGAGGCGGGCCCGTCGAGAGCCTGCTGCCGGTCGCGGCGGAAGCACACGGTGTCGTTGATCTCCTCGACGGAGAGCGATGTCTCGCTGTTCTCGAACAGCTTGCGCATGTACTGCTCGGTCTGCAGCAGCCCGGGCACCAGGAATGTCTCGTAGTTGAGATACGCCGACGTTGCCCAGTGCTCCAACTCGGCGAGGTCCAGTGCGAAGGAGGGGACCTTGCGCCGGTGCCGGCTCCACCAGCCCTTGCCATCGCTCGAACCCATCGCGGCCAGTGTGGCCAGGTACTCCTCATTCGTGCAGCCATAGAAGGCTGCGAGCAGGCGCATCCTGTCCTCGTCGAGGCCGGTGCGTGCCGCTTCGATGTGGTTCAGCTGCGGGCCGCGCATCCCAATGTGTGCCGCGGCCGCCTGCACCGCGATGTCGGCGTCCAGGCGAAGGCGGCGCACCTCGGCGCCGTACCGACGCTGGCGCTCGCTGATGTGCGCTCGTAGAGCCAAAGTTCGTCCCTTCCCGTGGCATCGGCAGTGTCGCGCGCTGGGGCGGCACGCCGCCACTCGCTGGGGAGGGTCAATCTAGGATCACCCATACGAGTGGTTGCACTAATGAGGGGGTGAGCCTACCTTGAGTAGCGAATCACTTACTGATGGTCGATCGATGACCCCGAAGTGCACCCCGGATGGGCGTGCAGGCTGCCGACGCCTGTCCTCCTCATCGTCGGCGGGGGCAAGCCACGGGGGATGGCCCTCTCCTCCGCACCCTCACCTCAACTGGACTGGAGACAGTCGATGTTGCTCCCGCTCCTTCGCCCGCCGGCCTCCGACCCGGCTGTCGAGTTCAGGCTCGACCTCTTCCCGCCGGCCCTGCCGGAGATCGTCGGGGCGCTCCGCCGCCTCCTGCGCGACACCCTCCGCAGCATCGGCCTCGACTCCGACGCCCCCTGCCTCGTCCTCTCCGAGCTGGTCACCAATGCCCTGGTCCACGGTGACGGCCCGCCGACCGTCGTGCTCGAACTCCGGTGCGGCAGGCTCTACATCGCCGTCTCGGATGCCTCCGCCGCCCCCGTCGTCCGCCCGGATCCGAACGACTCCCGTACAAGCGGACGGGGGCTTGACCTCGTGGCCGGGCTTGCCGATGAGTGGGGTGTGAAACTCATCGGGTCGTACGGCAAAGCGGTGTGGGCCGTGGTGGCGGTCGGCGGCTGATGGGCGTCGTCCTGCTGGCCGGACTGCTGGCGTCGGTGCTCTTCGTCGGCGTCGTCGCGCAGCTCATCGCGCACCGTCAGCCGCGGGAAAGGCGCTCCACCAGGCGGGACTTGGCCGCCGGCCACTCGTCCGCCAGCATCGAGAAGTAGGCGCTGTCGCGCCAGACGCCGGTGGCGCGGAGCTTGTCCCGCCGGTGGATGCCCTCGAAGGACGCGCCGAGGCGCAGGATCGCGTTGCGGGAGCGGTCGTTGAGCGCGTCCGTCTTCCAGAACACCCGGCCCATGCCCAGGTCCTCGAAGGCGTGGACGAGCATCAGCAGCTTGGCCTCGGTGTTGATCGCCGTCCGCCAGACCGACCGCGCGTACCAGGTGCCGCCGATCTCGACGAGTTCGTTGGCCGCGCTGAAGTCGTAGTACCCGGTGATGCCGACCGCGCGGCCGCTCGCGAGGTCGATCACGGCGAACTTCACGGCGTTCCCGGCCTCGACCTCCGCCAGCCGGACGTCGAGGATCGCGCCCAGCTCCTCCTCCGTCGCCGGGGCGCCGAACGGGATCCAGCGCCAGACGTCCGGGTCGGGGCCGACGGAGGCCCACAGGTCGGACGCGTGGTCCCGGCTCAGCGGCTCCAGGCGGACGTGGCGGCCGGTCAGGGTGACGGGGGCAGGCAGTTTCGCAGTCATGATCCCGAAAGTAGCCAAACTCTGCACTAGACGCAAGAGCTCATTGCACTAGTGCAGAGTCGAAATGCCAAGAAGAAGGCCCTGCGGGACGCAGTGTCCCGCAGGGCCTCACATGCTCAGGCTCAGACGAACGAGTTGATCTGGATCGTCTCGTACCGGCCCGGGCCGACGCCGATGGCGGAGATCGGGGCGCCCGACATCTCCTCCAGCGCCTTCACGTAGGCCTGCGCGTTCTTCGGCAGGTCGGCGAAGGTCTGGGCCTTGCTGAGGTCCTCGGTCCAGCCCGGCAGCGTCTCGTAGATCGGCTTGGCGTGGTGGAAGTCGGACTGGTTGTACGGGAGCTCCTCGACGCGCTTGCCGTCGATCTCGTACGCGACGCAGACCGGGATCTGCTCCCAGCCGGTCAGCACGTCCAGCTTGGTGAGGAAGAAGTCGGTCAGGCCGTTGACCCGGGTCGCGTAGCGCGCGATCACGGCGTCGAACCAGCCGCAGCGCCGGTCGCGGCCGGTGGTCACACCGCGCTCGCCGCCGATCCGGCGCAGTGCCTCGCCGTCGGCGTCCAGCAGCTCGGTCGGGAACGGGCCCGAGCCGACGCGGGTGGTGTACGCCTTCAGGATGCCGATGACCCGGTCGATCTTGGTCGGGCCGATGCCGGCGCCGGTGCAGGCACCGCCGGCGGTCGGGTTCGACGAGGTCACGAAGGGGTACGTGCCGTGGTCGACGTCGAGCAGGGTGCCCTGGCCGCCCTCCAGCAGGACGACCTTGTCGGCCTTCAGCGCCTCGTCGAGCACCAGGGTGGTGTCGGCCAGGAACGGCTTGATCTTGTCCGCGTAGCCGAGGTACTCCTCCAGGACCAGCTCGGCCGGGATGGCGCGGCGGTTGTAGAGCTTCACCAGCAGCTGGTTCTTGTCGTGCAGCGCGGCTTCGATCTTCTGCTGCAGGATCGACTCGTCGAAGAGGTCCTGGACCCGGATGCCGACGCGGTTGATCTTGTCCGCGTAGGTCGGGCCGATGCCGCGGCCGGTGGTGCCGATCCGGCGCTTGCCGAGGAAGCGCTCGGTGACCTTGTCCAGGGTGCGGTGGTACGGCGTGATCAGGTGGGCGTTGCCCGAGATCAGCAGCTTGGAGGTGTCGATGCCGCGCTCGTTCAGCCCGCTGAGCTCGGAGAGCAGCACGCCCGGGTCGATGACGACGCCGTTGCCGATCACCGGCGTCACATTCGGGCTGAGGATGCCGGAAGGCAGCAGGTGCAGGGCATACTTCTGGTCGCCGATGACCACCGTGTGACCGGCGTTGTTGCCGCCCTGGTAGCGAACGACGTAGTCGACGGAGCCGCCGAGGAGGTCGGTCGCCTTCCCCTTGCCCTCGTCCCCCCACTGAGCGCCAACGAGCACGAGTGCCGGCACAGGCGTACACCCCTTCCGGTTGGGGCATCCTGCGAAGGCCGCAGTCTGCCCCGAGATAGACGAAGCCCCTGGCGCAATAGCGCAAGGGGCTCTTGCACCGAGAGATTACCTGAGGAAGGACCGGTCGTGTCGTCCCTGTCCACGCCCGCAACCGGCGGCCCCGAACCGCTCCTCCTGCTCCTCGACCCGGCGGCCCGGCAGACCGACGGCGAGTCGGTGCGGATCGCGAGGGACGTCCTGTGCGGAGGGACGGACGCCAAGGTGGCCTACCCGGAGAGCCCTTCCGAACTCGACCGGGTGCTTTCGCACCGGGGCCGCCGCCGACCGGTGGTGATCGGCTCCGACCTGGCGATGCAACGGGTGCTCCAAGCCCTCTACCGCCAGCGTGAGCTGGGTGCGGACCCGGTCGGCATGGTCCCGGTGGGCCGGTCCGACGAGCTGGTGGCGGCCCGCGCGCTCGGTGTGCCGGGCGAGCCGGTGCCGGCCGCGCGGGCGGTGCTCGGCGGCGTGCCGCGCAAGCTGGACCTGCTGGTGGACGACGGTGGCGGAGTGGCGCTCGGCACGGTGCGGATCTCCGGCAGCGGAGCGCGCCGGATAGCGGGCCGTACGGGCGGCTGGCGTTCGCTATGGGCGAAACTTGCTGCGGCCGAGCAGGGGACCTCACTCACGGTCGAGGCCGGCCGGGGCGAGCACAGCGCCCTGCTCCGGGTCGAGGCGGACGGCCGGCTGCTGGCCGACCTCGACCAGCCGGTCCGGGTGGTCGAGGTGACCCTGCCGGGCGGGGAGGCGATCGGCGGCGTGATGGAGATCGTGGTCCGCACGCCCGGCGCACTGGTGCGCGCCCGGGCGGCGACCCTCGCGGTGACGGGGCGCGGGTTCGGCTACGAGGCGGACGGCCAGCCGGTGGGCCCGGTCCGGGACCGGACCTGGACGGTGCACCCGGGCGCCTGGGGGCTCCTGCTCCCGAGCACCTGAGGCCGGGGGAGGCCAGGGGAGAGCCGAACCGAGGACTGAACCCGAGGACTGAACCGAGGCCCGAAGACGGCCCCGCGAGGCCCGACGGCCCCGCCCGGCCCCCGTGGGCCCCTGGGTGAGCAGGCTCACGTTGCCCGTCGTTAACCTCCGGGCCGTCCGCGGGCGGAAAGGCCCCAACGGGCGCGACCCACAAGGCCAAGCGCCCCTCGACCGAATTCCGCGCCCTCGAAATCCGCCCCCGGTAAGGGGTTTTGTCTACGCGCGTTGCCGAGCGATCGCCCAAGAATCCGCGCCGCCCTGGTTCCGGAAGCCTGTGCCAACTGCCCTAGACTCGAAGGCGTGCCACGTGGTGACGGAAGACTCAACCACGATCTTCTTCCCGGTGAGAAAGGCCCCCAGGACGCTTGCGGCGTCTTCGGTGTCTGGGCTCCCGGCGAGGAGGTCGCCAAGCTCACGTTCTTCGGCCTTTACGCCCTGCAGCACCGCGGTCAGGAATCCGCGGGCATCGCAGTGAGCAACGGCTCCCAGATTCTCGTCTTCAAGGACATGGGACTCGTCTCCCAGGTCTTCGACGAGGCCTCCCTGGGGTCGTTGCACGGGCATATCGCCGTCGGACACGCCCGCTACTCGACCACCGGTTCCTCGGTCTGGGAGAACGCCCAGCCGACCTTCCGCGCGACCGTTCACGGTTCGCTGGCCCTCGGGCACAACGGAAACCTGGTGAACACCGCCGAACTGGCGGCCATGGTCGCCGAACTGCCCGGTGAGGAGCACGTCTCCCGCTCGGGCCGGTCCGCCGCGACCAACGACACCGACCTGGTGACCGCCCTCCTCGCGGGCCACCCGGACCTCTCCATCGAGGAGACGGCCAAGCTCGTCCTGCCCAAGGTCAAGGGCGCGTTCTCGCTCGTCTTCATGGACGAGCACACGCTCTACGCCGCCCGCGACCCGCAGGGCATCCGCCCGCTGGTGCTCGGCCGGCTGGAGCGCGGCTGGGTGGTCGCCTCCGAGACGGCGGCGCTGGACATCTGCGGCGCCTCCTTCATCCGCGAGGTCGAGCCCGGCGAACTCATCGCCATCGACGAGAACGGCATGCGGACCTCCCGCTTCGCCGAGGCCAAGCCCAAGGGCTGCGTCTTCGAGTACGTCTACCTGGCCCGCCCCGACACCTCCATCGCCGGCCGCAACGTGCACCTCTCCCGCGTGGAGATGGGTCGCAGGCTGGCCGCCGAGGCGCCCGTCGAGGCCGACCTGGTGATAGCGACCCCGGAGTCCGGCACCCCGGCCGCCATCGGTTACGCCGAGGCCAGCGGGATCCCGTACGGCTCGGGCCTGGTGAAGAACGCCTACGTGGGCCGCACCTTCATCCAGCCCAGCCAGACCATCCGCCAGCTCGGCATCCGCCTGAAGCTCAACCCGCTGCGCGAGGTCATCCAGGGCAAGCGCCTGGTGGTCGTGGACGACTCGATCGTCCGCGGCAACACCCAGCGCGCGCTGGTGAAGATGCTTCGCGAGGCCGGCGCGGCCGAGGTCCACATCCGGATCTCCTCGCCGCCGGTCAAGTGGCCCTGCTTCTTCGGCATCGACTTCGCCACCCGCGCGGAGCTGATCGCCAACGGCATGACCATCGAGGAGATCGGCCGCACGCTCGGTGCGGACTCACTCTCCTACATCTCGATCGACGGCATGATCGAGGCCACCAAGCAGCCGAAGGACCGGCTCTGCCGGGCCTGCTTCGACGGCGAGTACCCGATGGAGCTGCCCGACCCGGCGCTGCTCGGGAAGCTCCTGCTGGAGGCCGAGATCAAGGGCGGCCAGCAGCCGCCCGCGGTCCGCGGCAAGCCGACCAGCGGCAGCGACCTGGACGGCGTCCAGTCCCTGCTCGGCGGAGCGGGCGCGGCCGACGCCCTGCGCCGCCCGTAACGACCTGACGGTGGGGTCCCGGAACCCGGGGCCCCACCGCTGTTCCAACCCCCACTGACCCGAAAGGGCCGCACCGCAGTGACCACGAACCAGAACGGCGCCACCTACGCCGCCGCCGGCGTCGACATCGAGGCGGGCGACCGCGCCGTCGAGCTCATGAAGCAGTGGGTGAAGAAGGCCAGCCGCCCCGAGGTGGTCGGCGGCATCGGCGGTTTCGCCGGGCTCTTCGACGCGTCCGCCTTCAAGCGCTACGAGCGGCCGCTGCTGGCCTCGGCCACCGACGGCGTGGGGACGAAGGTCGCCATCGCCGCCGCCATGGACAAGCACGACACCATCGGCCACGACCTGGTCGGCATGGTCGTGGACGACCTGGTGGTCTGCGGCGCCGAGCCGCTGTTCATGACCGACTACATCTGCGTCGGCAAGGTCGTGCCGGAGCGGGTCGCCGCGATCGTCAAGGGCATCGCGGAAGGCTGCGCGCTCGCCGGCTGCGCCCTGGTCGGCGGCGAGACGGCCGAGCACCCGGGCCTGCTCGGCCCGGACGAGTACGACGTGGCGGGCGCCGGCACCGGTGTGGTCGAGGCGGACGCCCTGCTGGGCGCCGACCGCGTCCGCGCGGGCGACGTGGTGATCGCGATGGCCGCCTCCGGCCTGCACTCCAACGGCTACTCGCTGGTGCGCCACGTGCTGCTGAACGAGGCCGGCTGGAAGCTGGACCGCAAGGTCGAGGAGTTCGGCCGCACGCTCGGCGAGGAACTGCTGGAGCCGACCCGGATCTACTCGCTGGACTGCCTGGCGCTCACCCGGGCCACCGAGGTGCACGCCTTCTCGCACGTGACCGGCGGCGGCCTGGCGGCCAACCTGGCACGGGTGATCCCGGACGGCCTGCACGCCCGCCTGGACCGCGGTACCTGGAC
Source organism: Kitasatospora sp. NPDC022856 (assembly GCF_055561235.1). Lineage (NCBI taxonomy): Bacteria > Bacillati > Actinomycetota > Actinomycetes > Kitasatosporales > Streptomycetaceae > Kitasatospora > Kitasatospora sp. NPDC022856. Next base: position 43,720 of record NZ_JBVHHE010000022.1, read on the forward strand.
GCCGCTGCCGGTGTTCCAGACCGTCGCCGAGGTCGGCAAGGTGGCCACCCTGGAGATCGAGAAGACCCTGAACATGGGCGTCGGCATGGTCGCGGTCGTCCCGCCGCACTCGGTGGACGTCGTGCTGTCGATCCTGGAGGACCGCGGCGTCGAGTCCTGGCTGCTCGGCGACATCGTCGAGCGCTCCGGCGAGCACGAGGGCGGCGCGGCGCTCTACAACGCCTACGAGGCCTTCACCGCGGGCTGAGCGGCATGACGAAGGGCCCCTCCGGCGGGAGACCGCGGGAGGGGCCCTTCGCGTGTCCGGGGAGCCGTGACGGGACCGGCGGGGCCGGAGCGGAGCAACCGGACCCGGGGAACGCCGAAAACCGGCCCGGCGCTCTGGGCGCGCGGGCCGGTCAGGCCAGACTGTGACTACGCGCGGCGGCGGGCCTGCGAAGGCCCGGTCCCCGACGTGCTGTCATCGTCCTCGTCGTCGTCGGCGTACCGAGCCGCGTATTCCGCGTAGGGGTCGTCGTCCTCTTCTTCCTCGATCGGCTCAGGCTCGATCGAGGCGGTAGAGGGCGATACGCCCAGCTCGTTGGACAGACGATTGGCGTCGAACCCGCCGCTGTTGTACTTCAGCTCGCGGGCGACCTTCGTCTGCTTGGCCTTGGCCCGGCCGCGCCCCATGGGTCGACCCCCTCAACGATGGGGCTCACGGCCCCGAGTCTGACACGTGTTCATGATCAAGAGCGGCCTGCCCGAATGGGGAGAACCGTCCCTTGGAGCATTAACGGTACCTGTTTCTGCCGCTGGACGGTACGTCGTCGGTGTGACGTGGCGCGCACCGGCCGCACCCGAGACCAGGTCTTCCCAGGTCACGGGAGGTTTTGCGGCAGTTTGCGCGCTGTCCGGAGGTAGCTGAGGTCCGTCGTTCCGGGATCGATTATCCCCCCAAGGGGGGTGGTGGATCACCCGATCGGGCGCAGAAGTGAGAATCCGGTTCCACATCGTGATGCAGGCGGGACGAGTCGGCCCGGGCCCCCGCGGCGGGGCCGGGAGGGCCCTCGGGGCCCCGCCGCGGGCCGGAGACGGAGGAGCCGCCCCCCGGGCGCGTCACGGAGTCCGCGACGCGCCGGGGAGCGGCTCCGGCCGCTCGGGGGTCAGCCCCGGCGGGCACCCGGCAGCAGGACCGAGCGGAGCGCGCTGATCTCGCGCATCCGCTTCTCGGCGAGCCGGTCGGCGGCGACGGCCGGCGGCACGCCGTCGGAGGCGGCCCGGGTGAAGATCTCCAGGGTGGTGTCGAAGATCCGGGTGGCCTTGTTCTTGGCCCGGTCGAAGTTGAAGCCCTCGATCTCGTCGGCGACCTGGATCACGCCACCGGAGTTCACCAGGTAGTCCGGGGCGTAGAGGATGCCGCGGTCGGCCAGGTCCTTCTCGACGCCGGGGTGGGCGAGCTGGTTGTTGGCCGCGCCGCACACGACGGAGGTGCCGAACTCGCCGAGGGTGCCCACGGTGTCGTCGGTGAGGGCGCCGCCGAGGGCGCAGGGGGCGTAGACGTCCAGCTTGCTCTGGAGCAGGGCGGCGCTGTCGGCCACCACCTCGACCTCCGGGTGAGCGGCGCGCACGCGGTTCACGGCGGCCTCGGAGACGTCGGTGATGACGACGGTGGCGCCGTCCGCGACCAGGTGGCCGACGAGGTAGTGGCCGACCTTGCCGACGCCGGCCACACCGACCCGCTTGCCGCGCAGGGTGGGCTGGCCCCAGCGGGCCTGGGCGCTGGCGCGCATGCCCTGGAAGACGCCGAAGGCGGTCAGGATGGAGGAGTCGCCGGCGCCGCCGTTCTCGGGCGAGCGGCCGGTGACGAACCCGGTCTCGCGGGCGATGACGTCCATGTCCTGCACGTAGGTGCCGACGTCGCAGGCGGTGATGTAGCGCCCGCGCAGGGACTCGACGAAGCGGCCGTAGGCCCGCAGCATCGCCTCGTTCTTGTCCTTGTTCGGGTCGCCGATGATGACGGCCTTGCCGCCGCCGAGGTCGAGCCCGGCCAGCGCGTTCTTGTACGACATGCCGCGCGAGAGGTTCAGCGCGTCCTCCAGGGCCGCTTCCTCCGAGGCGTACGGGAAGAAGCGGGTGCCGCCGAGGGCCGGGCCCAGGGCGGTGGAGTGGATGGCGATGATGGCCTTGAGGCCGGAGCTGCGGTCGTGGCAGAGGACGACCTGCTCGTGGCCGTCGCCGGGAGCGGCGCCGTCCTGTTCGGTACGGAAGATCCTGCTGAGCACTCCGGGTGCGGGGTACGCGGCGGATGCGGTCTGTACGTCGGTCACTGTGGTGACTCCAGTATCCGAGGCCCGCTGCTGTGGTGCGGGCGCCTAAGGCGAAGCGTAGTCGCGCGGTCGTCCTCGATCTGCCCTCTTGTACGAGCTTGCGCGGGTTGTCCGCGTACTGAGACGGGGGCGGGCGGAGCGCGTTCCCGAAGGGCTCCCGGCCGAAGGCCTCCCGGGCGGGGGCCGGTGCGTGCGACGATGCAGAACGTGACCGTCGTGCGCACTTCCGTACTGCCGCCCTACGCCGCCCACCTGCGGGTCTACGAGCCGCTGGCCGCCTACCCGGAGCCCGAGCGCGCGCGCTGGCAGGCCTACGCCGCGGCGCACGGGCCGGATGCCGCGGAGGCCGGCCGTCCGGTCGCGGTGGCGGCGCTGGAGGAGCAGCGGGCGGCACTGGCGGAGCTGGTCGGCCGCACCCCCCGCGCCCTGCCGGAGCGGGAGAGCGAGCGGGCCTTCGTGCGGTCGGTGGACGGGGTGCTGTACGTCTGCCCCTGGGCGACCCGGCTGCGCACCTGGCAGGCGCTGGACGAACTGCGGGCGGCGGCGCCGGTGGCGCTGCTGGACACCGCGCTGCCGCCGGCCACCCGGGCGGCCGCCGAGGCGGACCGGGAGCGCTGGCGGGCCGAGCACCCGGACGCCCGGCCGTGGATCGTGACCAGCCGATGGGAGGTGCCGGTGCGCTGGTTCCTGCCGTTCGGGGAGGAGGACCGCTGCTTCGTGCCGGCGGGCGGCCCGGGCGGGACGGGCGATCAGGAGCCGGCCGGCGGCGCGGCGGAGCCCGGTGGCGCGGCGGGGCGGCCGGGTGCGGCCTCGGCGGGCGGCGCCGGGTTCGACCGCGGGGAGAAGGGGGAGCAGGCGGCGCTGTTCTACCTGACGCCGATGGCGCAGGCGCGCCGCCGGGTGGCCCGGGCCTACCGGGCGCTGCGCGAGGCCGTGCCGGAGGGGGACCTGGTGCGCGGGGCGGAGCTGGTGGGGCGGTGGCTGGAGGAGTTCCACCCGCGTTCCCTGGTGGAGCTGGACTACGGGGGGCTGGTGCACCTGCTGGGGCCGGAGCAGTTGCTGGCGGACCGTTCGGCGGGGGAGCTGGAGGACGGGCTGCGGGCGCTGCGGGCCGGCGAGGCGGCGGAGGCGCTGCGGGTGTACGAGGAACTGACGGTGCGCTGGCGGCGGGTCCTGGCACTGCGGTACGCGAACTGAGTCAGCGGGTAGGGGAGGGGGGTCGGTCCGGCCCGGGGGAGGCGTCGGAGGGCCGCGGGGAGGGGTGCGAGGTGCCGCGTGGGCCCGGTCGACGGGGCGTCAGTGCTGGCGGGGCGGGGTGTCGGTGGTACTTGTAAGACTGGAAGAGTCCTACGGCCCGAGCCGTATGACCAAGGTCCTGGTTCGGGTCAATAGCTATCGAACGTGACACTACTCACCGTTGACGCGAACTTACCCCTATGTGCAAAAATGGGACAACCAGCCCAACTTCACATGAGCGTGCCCACTTTTGGGTGGTTCTGGAACCGATGCGTACCTTGCGAGGAAACAGCGGGTCTGGTCTCCTCGTAACCGGATGTCACTATAAGGTGACTGCCCGTTATGGGGTGGTCCATCGCCATCCGTCAGCCTTGAACCCGTGAGGGGTCAATTTTGGCGGTTTGGTCGATAGGGCTGGACGGATGGTGTAGTTGTAGACACCAGGACAAGCCGTTCGTCCTATAACCGACTCGGCCCGTCTATGCCATTTCGGGCATCGCGGGCCAAGGTGCAGAATTTGAAGGATAGAACCGCCCTGGTTCGGTTCTCCCGAGGAGGCCGCTCATGACCGCTCGTACCCCTGATGCTGAACCCCTGCTGACGCCGGCAGAGGTCGCCACCATGTTCCGCGTGGACCCGAAGACGGTTACCCGCTGGGCCAAGGCAGGCAAGCTCACGTCCATTCGCACGCTTGGCGGGCACCGTCGTTACCGCGAGGCGGAGGTGCGCGCCCTGCTGGCCGGTATTCCCGCCCAGCGAACCGAGGCCTGATAGGCCGAAGGCTCTTTCAAAGGGGCTGCTTACCGGACTCCGCCGGGTCCGGTAAGCAGCCCCTTTGCATGCCCGCGGGCGCTCCCGGAGATCGTGCCGGGCGGCCGGAATGTTGAACTCCGGATAACGATTTGAGGCCCCTGGGGCGGGGGGGATATACAGTTCATAGCTGTGCAATTTTACATATTAAATTGGCACCCCTGGGGAAGGGGTGCCATGTGTCCGGTCTCGGGAAAAGATAAGTGACGACGATCACGCGGGTCGTTGCTTGTGGTCTAGACCTAGTCCGGGGTAGGCATCCCTCCCGGGGTAAACGCGAGAGGCCCGGAACCAAACGGTTCCGGGCCTCTCGGCTACGGCGATCCTGACGGGACTTGAACCCGCGACCTCCACCTTGACAGGGTGGCGAGCTAACCAACTGCTCCACAGGACCAGAGTGTTCTGATCTTGTTCGCTCGCTTTGCTGCGCTGCGAACAAGACAGACTGTAGCCCATGGTGGGCCCCCAGGTCGAACTGGCTCCTGAGGGCCCCTCCCAGCTCAGAGCGTGGCCCTGGCCGCCTCCATCGCCTTGGAGATCCGCTTCTCCGAGACCGGGGTCGGCGTACCCAGTGACTGGGCGAAGAAGCTGACCCGCAGCTCCTCGATCATCCAGCGGATCGCCAGCACCGCCGGGGACGGCTGCTGCCCGGCCGGCACGGCCGCCAGCAGCTCCCCGTACTCCTGCTGCACCTGCTGCACCTTCAGCAGCTGCTGGGCGTCCCGCTGCGGGTGGTTGGGCAGCGCCTCCAGCCGGCGGTCCACCGCCAGCAGGTAGCGCTTGAGGTCCGGCAGCCGCTGCCAGCCGGCCTCGGTGACGAACCCCGGGTGCACCAGCGAGGCCAGGTGCAGCCGGATGTCGTTGACCGCCGTCAGCAGCACCGGGCTGCTCACCGCCTTCAGCCGGGTCGAGGCCCGGTGGTAGGCGATCAGCGCGGTGGCCGTCTTCAGCGTGGTGTCGGCCGACAGTTCGTAGAGGTCGGTGCGGACCTTCTCGTGCAGCTTGCCGAAGGCGGCCTCGTCCCAGGCCGGTCCGCCGGCCGAGGTCATCAGCCGGTCGGTGGCGCAGGCCACCACGTCCTCGAACAGGGCCGGGATCGACCCGTGCGGGTTGTACGACAGGGCGAGCTTCGCCTGGTTGCCCAGCCGCCCCTGGATCGACTTGGCGGGCGAGTTGGTGGTCAGCATCAGCAGCCGCCGGGTGCCCTCCCACATCGCCTGGGCCTGCGCCTGCGGGGTGTCGAAGAGCTTGATCCCGACCGTGTCCCGCTCGTCCACCAGGGCCGGGTAGGCGCGCAGCGAATGGCCGCGCGAGCGCTGCTCGAAGGTGCGCTGGAGCACCGGCAGCGAGGCCGGCCAGGCGGTCAGCCCGGACTGCTCGATGCCCTGGCCCGAGGCGGCCGAGGAGAGGGTCTCCTTGAGCTTGGGCTTCAGCTGCAGCCGGAGGTCCTCCAGGTCCTTGGACTCGGCGAGCTTCTTGCGGCCGTCGACCACCCGGAAGGTGACCTTGAGGTGGTCCGGCACCCGCTCGTCGTCCCAGGCCTCCGGCGGGACGGTGATCGCCGTCATCCGCTTCAGGACGTGCTCCAGGGTGGGCAGCAGGGGCTCCTGGCGGTCCCTCACCTGGCGCAGGGCCGCCTTGGCGTAGTCCGGGGCCGGGACGAAGTTGCGGCGGATCGCCTTCGGCAGCGCCCGGATGTAGGCGGTGACCAGCTCCTCGCGCAGGCCGGGGATCTGCCAGTCGAAGCCCTCGGCGGTGACCTGGTTGAGCACCGGGAGCGGGATGTGGACGGTCACGCCGTCCGCGTCGCTGCCGGGCTCGAACTGGTAGGTCAGCTTGAAGCGGAGCTTGCCCTGCTGCCAGTAGTCCGGGTAGTCCGCCTCCGTGACGCCGTCCGCCGAGTCGTTGATCAGCATCGACTTCTCGAAGCTGAGCAGGTCCGGCTGGTCGTGCCGGGTCTTCTTCCACCAGGAGTCGAAGTGCCGGGTGGAGACGATGTCCTCGGGCAGCCGGCTGTCGTAGAAGTCGAACAGGGTCTGGTCGTCGACCATGATGTCCCGGCGGCGGGCCCGGTTCTCCAGCTCCTCGACCTCGCTGAGCAGCTTGCGGTTCTCGGCGAAGAAGCGGTGGTGGGTCTCCCAGTCGCCCTCGACCAGCGCGTTGCGGATGAACAGCTCGCGGCAGAGCTCCACGTCGATCCGGCCGTAGTTGACCTTGCGCTGGGCGACGATCGGCATCCCGTAGAGGGTCACCTTCTCGTAGGCCAGCACCGCGCCGGCCTTCTTCTCCCAGTGCGGCTCGCTGTAGCTGCGCTTGATCAGGTGGCCGGCCAGCGGCTCCACCCACTCGGGCTCGATCTTCGCGTTGATCCGCGCCCAGAGCCGGGACGTCTCGACCAGCTCGGCGGACATCACCCAGCGCGGCGGCTTCTTGAACAGGCCGGAGCCGGGGAAGACCGCGAACCGGGCGCCGCGGGCGCCGCCGTACTCGCGCTTCTCGACGTCGTAGAGGCCGAGGTGCGAGAGCAGGCCGGCCAGCAGCGACTGGTGGATCCGGTCGGCGTCCGGTTCGGCGTCGGGATGGGGCTCCTCGATGGTGACGCCGAGCTGTTTGGCGACCGTGCGGAGCTGCGAGTAGATGTCCTGCCACTCCCGTATCCGCAGGTAGTTGAGGAACTCGGCCTTGCACATCCGGCGGAAGGCCGAGGAGGAGAGCTCCTTCTGCTGCTCCCGCACGTAGCGCCACATGGCGAGGTAGGAGAGGAAGTCGGAGGTCTCGGACTGGAAGCGGCGGTGCCGGTCGTCGGCGGCCTGGCGCTTCTCGGTGGGGCGTTCGCGCGGGTCCTGGATGGAGAGCGCGGCGGCGATCACCATGACGTCGCGGACACAGCCGTTCTTGTCGGCCTCCAGGACCATCCGGGCCATCCGCGGGTCCACCGGGAGCTGCGCCAGCTGGCGGCCGAGCGGGGTGAGGCGCTTGCGGACGTCCTTCTCGTCGGGGTCGAGGGCGCCGAGTTCGTGGAGGAGGTTGACGCCGTCCTTGATGTTGCGGGAGTCCGGCGGGTCCAGGAACGGGAAGGCGGCGATGTCGCCGAGACCGGCGGCGGTCATCTGGAGGATGACCGAGGCCAGGTTGGTGCGCAGGATCTCGGCGTCGGTGAACTCGGGGCGGGAGAGGAAGTCCTCCTCCGAGTACAGCCGGATGCAGATGCCGTCCGAGGTACGGCCGCAGCGGCCCTTGCGCTGGTTGGCGCTGGCCTGGCTGATCGCCTCGATCGGCAGCCGCTGCACCTTGGTGCGGTGGCTGTAGCGGGAGATGCGCGCGGTGCCCGGGTCGATCACGTACTTGATGCCCGGGACGGTGAGGCTGGTCTCGGCGACGTTGGTCGCCAGGACGATCCGGCGGGAGCTGGAGCGCTGGAAGACCTTGTGCTGCTCCGCCGAACTCAGCCGGGCGTAGAGCGGGAGGACCTCGGTGAACTTCAGCTTCAGCTTGTTGAGGGCGTCGGCGGTGTCGCGGATCTCGCGCTCGCCGGAGAGGAAGACCAGGATGTCGCCGGGGCCCTCGGCCTGGAGCTCCTCGGCGGCCTCGCAGATCGCCTGGATCTGGTCGCGGTCCCGGTCGGCGTCGCTGGGGCCGTGGTCGCCGTCCGCGTCGTCGGCGTCCTCGACGATCGGCCGGTAGCGGACCTCGACCGGGTAGGTGCGGCCGGAGACCTCGACGATCGGGGCGTCGCCGAAGTGGTGGGCGAAGCGCTCGGGGTCGATGGTCGCCGAGGTGATGACGACCTTGAGGTCGGGCCGGCGGGGCAGCAGCTGCTTGATGTAGCCGAGGATGAAGTCGATGTTGAGGCTGCGCTCGTGCGCCTCGTCGATGATCAGGGTGTCGTACTGGCGCAGCTCACGGTCGGTCTGGATCTCGGCGAGCAGGATGCCGTCGGTCATCAGCTTGACCAGGGTGTCCGGGCCGACCTGGTCGGTGAACCGGACCTTCCAGCCGACCGCCTCGCCGAGCGGCGTGCGCATCTCCTCCGCGACGCGCTCGGCCACCGTCCGGGCGGCGATCCGGCGGGGCTGGGTGTGCCCGACCAGGCCGCGGACCCCGCGGCCCAGCTCCAGGCAGATCTTCGGGATCTGGGTGGTCTTGCCGGAGCCGGTCTCACCCGCCACGATCACCACCTGGTGGTCGCGGATGGCGGCGAGGATCTCGTCCTTCTTCTGGCTGACCGGCAGCTCGGCGGGATAGGTGATCTCGGGGACGGCGGCCCGGCGCTGCGCGACCAGCAGCTCGGCGCGCTCGACGTCGCGGGCGATCTCGGCGGCGACCTTCTGGCGGGCCTCGGGCTTGCGGACCCGCCGGGCGCCCTCCAGCCGCCGCCCGATCCGGACCTGGTCGCGCAGGGTCAGTTCGGGCAGACGGGCGGCCAGCTCGCCGATACCGGGGCCGCCGCCCTCCGTGGACGCGTCGGCGGACTGGACTGCGGGAGAACTCACTGCGGGCATCCCTCTAGGTTCGCAAGGAGATGCGGCGGCGCGCACCTCGGTTTTCGAGCCCCTCCAGTGTCACAGCCGCCACGGCCTCCGGGCGAACCCCGCCCGGGGCGGCGCCCGGAGGAACCGCGGCGGACCGGGGCGACGGTCGGTGCTCCGGGCGCCGGGGGCGCCGAGGACGGCCCGCCCGGAGGCCGTCAGCCGTCCAGGGCCGCCTCGTCCGGGCCGGGCAGCCAGTCACGGGCCGGGTCGTACTCCAGCCAGCGGCTGCGCCGGGCCGCCTCGGTGAACGCCCCGAGCAGCGGGTCCAGCCGGGCCGCCGGTTCGGCGCCGTCGCGCCAGAGCAGCGACCAGGCGTAGAGCGGGGTGGGGTCGACCAGCGGGACGGTCCGGATGCCGGGACGGCCGGGGCCGCCCGCGGGGCCGGGCAGCGGGCAGTCGGCGGGGAGCAGCGAGAAGCAGGACGGGTCGGTGCGGATCCGGTCGGCGAAGCTCTCCAGGCCCAGATTGGTCGAGCCGGCCCGTTCCGCGATGCCGAAGCGGTCCGCGAACCGGGTCAGGAAGTCCAGCCGGTCCACCGCGGCCGGGTAGCGCAGCACGCCGGAGCGCAGGTCCTCCGGGCGCAGCACGTCGCGGTGGGCCAGCGGGTGGTCGGTGCTCAGCAGCGCGTCCACCGGCTCCAGCCGGACCAGCCGGTGCGCCAGCCCCGCGTCCCGGCCGTCCGGCAGCGGGTGCACCCGGCCGAAGCCCGCGTCCGACTCGCCGCGCAGCAGGGCCGCCGCCACCGAGGGGAGGTCCCGCCCCGGGACGGGCTCCACCTCCAGCCCGGGCACCCCGTCGACGGCCCGGGCGACCGTCCGCATCGGCGCGTACAGGTGCCCCCAGACGTCGACGCGCAGCGGGCGCCGGGTACGGGCCACCGCCGCCACGGCGCGGTCGCCCTGGGCGAGCAGCCGCCGGGCGGGCTCCAGGAACCGGTGCCCGGCCCCGGTGAGCCCGACGCCGCGCGGGTCGCGGTCGAGCAGCCGGGCGCCGAGCGCCGCCTCCAGCCGGGCGATCCGCTTGGACACGGCCTGCTGGCTGATCGCCAGCCGGGCGGCGGCGCGGCCGAAGTGCAGTTCCTCGGCCGCCGTGGTGAAGGCGCGGACCTGGGAGAGATCGAGATCCATGGCCGCCCACCCTAGGGCCTCCCGGCCCGCTCACGGCCTGCCGCCGCCCGGAGGGCCCCGACAACGGTCGGTTGTCGGGACCGCCGAGCGGTTGTTGGACCGGCTCCGGGCGGTCGCGGTCTGCTGGGACCACGAGCTCGGCCGGACCGGCTGGCGAGGGGGAGACGGAGGGCCGAGGGCCATGAGGGCGCTGACACCGACCGGACGGGCGGACGCGACGGTGGCGTTCGCGGAGGTGACGCAGCCGCGACCGGGCCCGGGCGAGGCCCTGGTGAAGGTCGAGGCGTTCGCGGTGAACCGCGGCGAGACGTTCCAGCTGGAGGCGCCCCGGCCGGGCTGGCGCCCCGGCAAGGACATCGCGGGCCTGGTCGTGCAGGCCGCCGCCGACGGCTCCGGGCCGGCCGTCTGCCGCCGCGTCGTCGGCCACCCGCCGGCCGGCGGCTGGGCCGAGTACGTGTGCGTGCCGGTCGGCTCGCTCGCCGAGATCCCGGACGGGCTGGACGCCGTCCGCGCCGCCGCCCTGCCGCTGGCCGGTCTCACCGCGCTGCGGCTGCTGCGCACCGCCGGTGCGCTGGCCGGCCGCCGGGTGCTGCTCACCGGCGCCTCCGGGGGCGTCGGCCACTACGTCACCGAGCTGGCCTCGGCGGCGGGTGCGGAGCTGACCGCGGTCACCGCCTCGGCGGAGCGCGGGCGGCGGTTGGTCGAGCTGGGTGCGGCGGAGGTGGTCCACTCGGTGGGCGCGGCCCGCGGCCCGTACGACCTGGTGCTGGAGTCGACGGGCGGCGCCGACCTGCCGCTCGCGCTCGCCCGGCTGGCCCGCCGGGGCACGCTGATCTGGTTCGGCCAGGCCTCCCGGACCCCGGTGACGCTCGACTTCTTCGACTTCTTCGCCGGGCCGGAGTCCGCCACGCTCCGGCACTTCCACTACACGGACTCCGACGTACCCGACGGTGAGGACCTCGCCACCCTGGTCCGGCTGGTGGGGGAGGGGCGGCTGACCCCGGAGGTCGGCCGGGTCGCGCCCTGGGCGCGGACCGCCGCCGTGCTCACCGACCTGCGGGAGCGGCGGATCCGGGGCAGGGCCGTCCTCACCCTGCCCTGAGCGCCCTGAGCGCCCTGAGCGCCCTGACCGCCCGTCCTGACTCCGCCCGACCGTGCCCCACCGACCATGAGATGAGCGTGCTCCCCGATGACCGGCTCCCCCGACCTCTCCTTCCTCGACCACCCCGACCTGCCGGCCGCCCTCGTCGAGGAGAACCGCCCGCGGGCCACCGGCGCCGGCCTGGACCCGCACGAGTACACCCGGGTCACCTCGGCGCTGCGCTCCGCACAGGAGTGGCCCGAGGCGTTCCGGGCGGCCGGCCGGCGGCACCGCGCCGCCGCCGACCGCGCCGCCGCCGAGGGCCGGTCGGTCTCGGCCGGCGAGGCCTACCGGAGGGCCGCCCGCTGGTTCCACTTCGCCGGCCTGCTCCCGCACCCCGACCGCGCGGCGGCCGGCGCGACCGCCACCGAGGCGGACGAGGCGATGCGGGCCGCGCTGGCCCACCTCGAACCGACGGCCGAGCGGATCGAGGGCGAGTCCTTCGCGGGCTGGCTCCGCCGCCCGGCCGGGCCCGGCCCCGCACCGCTGGTGATCGTCGTCCCGGGGATGGACTCCGGCAAGGAGGAGTTCCACGCGGTCGCCGAGGCGCTGCTGGCGCGCGGTACGGCCGTCCTCGCCCTGGACGGCCCGGGGCAGGGCGTCCTGGCCGGGGCCGCCGCGCCGGAGCCGGACTACCACCGGGTGGTCGGCCGGGCGATCGACGCGGTCACCGGCCGGGAGGGCGTGGACACCGGGCGGATCGGCGTGACCGGGCTCAGCCTGGGCGGCTACTACGCGGCGGTGACGGCCGCCCGCGAACCGCGGATCCGGGCGGCCGCCGTGGTCAGCGGCCCCTACCGGCTGGACTGGGACGCCCTGGTCCCGTTCGTCACCGCGACCCTGACCCAGCGCTGCGGGAGCACGGACGCGGCCCGCGCCTTCGCCCGCCGGGTCGACCTGACCGCCCTGGCCCCGGAGATCACCGTCCCGCTGCTGGTCGTCGAGGGCGGCGAGGACCGGATCCCCGGTGTCACCAACGCCGAGGCACTGGCCCACCGGGCACCCCGGGGCGAACTCCTGCACGTCCCGCACGGCAACCACCTGCTCGGCAACGCCCTCGCCGACTGGCTCCCCGCCACCGCGGACTGGCTCACCACGGAGCTGACCCGTCCGACGGAGACCCGGACAGCCTGACGGGCGGCGCGGGCCCCGGCGCCGGGGCCCGCTCGGTACGGCAGCAGGTCGCCCGTGACCAGGTCGAAGCCGAACGGCTCGGGGATGTGCAGCGTCTCGCCGAAGTCGACGTCCTCGCGGCGGTGGTACTTCGTGCCGTCGGGCCGGCTGAACAGGGTGACGGTCCGTTGCCCGGCGTCGATCAGCAGGTAGAGCGGGATGCCCATCTGGGGGTAGTCGCGGACCTTGCCGACCCAGTCGTTCTCGGGGTTCGAGGGGGAGACCAGTGAGGCACCCGCGCGTGCTACCCGGGCTGGTCCCCGGCCGTCGCCCGCGCGGTGACGAGTCCGGACTCGTAGGCCGCGATGACCGCCTGGGCGCGGTCCCGGACGGCGAGCTTGTCGAAGATGCTGGTGATGTAGTTCTTGACCGTGGAGACGCTGATGTCCAGCGCACGGGAGATCCCGCCGTTGTCGAGGCCGGTGGCCATCAGGCGCCACACCTCGACCTCGCGCGGGGTCAGGTCGCCCAGACCGGTGGGCGCCGGCTGCGGACCACCGGGGGCCCGGACGTAGGTGGAGATCAGCCGGGTGAGCAGGCGCGGCGCGACGGCGGCCTCGCCCGCGTGCACGGTGTGGATCGCCGCGGCGAGGTCCTCCGGGGAGCTGTCCTTGGGCAGGAACCCGTAGGCGCCGGCGCGCAGGGCGCCCACCACGTACTCGTCGAGGTCGAAGGTGCTGAGGGCCAGGACGCGGCAGCCGGGGACGGTGGCGGCGAGTTCGCCGGTCGCGCCGACCCCGTCGAGGACGGGCATCCGGATGTCCATCACCACCACGTCCGGGCGCAGCCGTTGGGCGAGGGCGACGGCCTCGGCGCCGTTCTCGGCCTCCCCGACCACCTCGAAGGACGGGTCGGGGGAGAGGATCAGTGACAGGCCGCGCCGGACCAGCGGCTGGTCGTCCACGATCAGCACCCTGATCCTCGGCGGTGTCGTCGGCCCCGTCCCGGTCATCGGTACGCCCCTTCCTGTCGGACGGCCGCTCCGGCCGTCCGGTCCGTGTCAGCCGTGTCGGCCGCTTCAGCCGCGTCGGCCGTGTCGTTGCCGCTCAGCGGCAGGTCGGCCAGCACCGCGAAGCCGCCGCCGGCCTGCGGACCGACGGTGAGGGTGCCGCCGTGCAGGGCGACCCGCTCGCGCATGCCGATCAGGCCGTAACCGCCCGGACCCGTCGCCGGCGTCCGCTCCGCCGGCGCAGCGCCCCCGCCGTCGTCCCGCACCTCGACGGTGACCCCGTCCCGGCGGTACGTCAGGTGCACGGAGGCACGGGCCGGCCCGGCGTACTTGCGGGTGTTGGTGAGGGCCTCCTGGACGATCCGGAACACCGTGAGGCCGACGGTCGGCGGCAGCGGACGCTGCGGCCCGCGGACGACGAACTCGGTCTGCAGCCCGCCGAGCCGGGCCTCGCCCACCAGGCGGTCGAGGTCGTCGGCGCCGGGCTGGGGCGGCGACGGCGCGGCCTCCGGTTCGTCGCCGGCCCGCAGCACGTCGAGCAGCTGGCGCATCTCGCGCAGCGCGAGCCGCCCGGAGGACTCCAGGGTGACCAGGGCCTCCCGGACCACCTCCGGACGGCCGAGGTTGGCCCGGGCGCCACCGGCCATCAGCTGCATGGTGGTGATGTGGTGGGCCACGATGTCGTGCAGCTCCCGGGCGATGCGGCGCCGTTCGTCCGCCACAGCGCGGTCGGCGAGGAGCTGCCGGTTGGCCGCCACCTGCTGCTGCCACTGGTTCACCGCCAGCGCGGTGCCGACCACGATCAGGGTGGAGAGGACCGCGCTGACGGTGGCCTCCCAGGTCGGCGTCCGGCCGTGGCTCTGGCTCAGCAGCGTCAGCGTCACCGTCGCGACGGCCGCGACCGCCGTCACCCGGCCGGTGCAGGCCCGGGCCGCCGAGAACAGGGCGACCACCAGCACGGACCCGAAGTGGACGGGCAGTGACGCCGTCAGGGAGGAGGCCGCGTCGAGCACCAGGACGGCGGCCAGCACCGCCCCCGGGTGGCTGCGCCGGGCGAGCAGCGGCAGGGCCGCCAGCGCGACGAGGAGGAACCCGAGCACGCTCACGGCGTGCCGGCCGTCGGGGTAGGCGAAGAACACGTAGCTGAGCAGGTTCATCGCGCAGGCCCCGCCGGTCACCAGCGCGTCGTTGCGGGTCCACGGCGGCTCGAAGCCGTCGGCGTCCAGCGGCTCCCGGGCATCGCCGGGCCCGCTCCGTCGGTTCCTGGGCATCTGGGTACTCCCCCTGCGTCCGGCCTCCTGTCCCCCCGACAGCCTCGCACAGCCGCCGCCGTGCGCGGACCCGCCCGACGGCCGGGGACGGGGCCCTGACCAGGACCAGGGTCCTGGGTGCGGGCCCGGGCGGGAGCGCGGGCCCCGGTGCGGATCATCCGCCGCCACGACGCCCGGAGGGCCTGCGCGGTGATGGTCTTGAGACCGGTCGGGGAGTCCGTCCCCGGCAGGCATCCGCACTCAAGTCCGTCCGTCGGAGGACATCGTGATCCGCGCCCTGACCGGGTACTCCACCAGACATCCCTGGAAGGTCGTCGCCCTCTGGGGCGTGCTGGCCGTCGTCCTGACCGCCCTGGCCCCGATGCTGATGTCCCGCGTCACGCAGAGCCAGACCGCCGACTTCCTGCCCCGCAGCTACGACTCGGCCGCCGCGATGCGGATCGCCGAGGAGCAGTTCGGGCTGAACCCCGACGCCACCGTCGTGACGGTGCTGGTCGCCCGGTCCGACGGCAAGGCCCTCAGCGCGGCGGACCAGACGCGGGTCGAGGCCGAGGCGGAGAAGCTGGGCAAGCGCCGGGTCGCCATGCCCAGGGCGGACGACGAGCCGACGTTCCTGCTCCCCGACCGTTCCCAGACGCCCCGGATCGCCCCGGCGATGGTGGCGCCCGACCGGAGCTTCGAGCTGCTCTCGGTCGAGCTGGTCGGGAACGCCGCGGACCAGGGCGTCCAGGGCGTCTACCGGGCCTTCCGGGACGGCACCCGGACGCAGTTCGCCGAGGCGGGGATGCGCACCGGCTTCACCGGCGGCCTCGCCGACTCCGTCGACTCCGCCGACTCCCACAAGACCGCGTCCACGGTCGGGGGCGCCGTGGTGATGGGGCTCATCGTCCTGCTCAACGTGCTGGTGTTCCGCAGCGCGCTGGCCGCGGTGCTACCGCTGCTCGCGGTCGCCCTGATCGGCGGCGTGGCGGGCGGGGCCGTCGCGGGGGCCGCCCTGCTCACCGGGCTTAAGCTGGACGCGGGCACCCCGGGGCTGATCAGCGTCGTCCTGCTGGGCATCGGCATCGACTACATGCTGTTCCTCTTGTTCCGCTTCCGCGAGCACCTGCGCGCCCGGCCCGAGCAGCCGGCCCGGGAGGCGGCCGCGCAGGTCTCCGCCCGGGTGGGTACCGCGATCACCTCGGCGGCGCTGACCATCGTGGCCGCGTTCGCCACGCTGGGCCTGGCCACCTTCGGGCAGTTCCGCTCGATGGGCCCCGCGATAGCCGTCGCGGTCCTGGTGATGCTGCTGGGCAGCCTCACCCTGCTGCCGGCGCTGCTCGCCGTCGCCGGGCGCAAGATGTTCTGGCCCTCCAAGGCGCTGCTCCGCGAGCCGCGCGACCGCCGCGCCGCCCGCTTCGGCGAACTGGTCGCCCGGCGGCCGCTGCTGATGCTGGCCGCCTCCGTCACGCTGCTCGCCGCACTGGCGGCCGGGACGATCGGCCTGCGGATGGACTACGGCCGGGGCGACTCCGGCCCGCAGACCGCGGCGGCGGCCACCGCGGTCGAGATCTCCCACGCGCTGCCGGCCGGTGTGTCGGACCCGACGAGCGTCTACGTCACCGTCACGGACGGGGGCACCCTCAGCACGGACCGGCTGACCGGCCTCTCCGGGGCCCTCGCCCGGGTCGACGGCGTGGGCCAGGTCGCGGCCACCGTGCTGAACCAGGACCACCGCGCCGCCCGGATCGACCTCTACCCGACCGTCGACCCGCAGAGCCCGGAGGCCCGTGACCTGGCCTCCGGCCCGATCCGGGCCGCGGTCGCCCAGCACACGCCCGCCGGGACGACGGCCCACGTCGGCGGCACACCGGCGATCTTCGCCGACGTCTCGGCCGCCGTCGACCACGACCTCAGGATCGTCTTCCCGGTCGCGGCCGCGCTGATCGCGCTGATCCTGCTGCTGCTCCTGCGCAGCCTGCTCGCCCCGGTGGTCCTGATGCTCTCGGTCGGCCTCGGTTTCGCCGCCACCCTCGGCGCGGCGACGCTGCTCTTCCAGCACGCCCTCGGCGAGCCGGGCATCAGCTTCACCCTCCCCCTGGTGCTGTTCCTGTTCGTGGTGGCGCTGGGCACCGACTACAACATCCTGATCACCGACCGGATCCGCGAGGAGATGCAGCGCCCGGGCCCGGCCCGGGGCGCCGTGGCCCGAGCGGTCCGGCACACCACACCCGCCATCGCGATGGCCGGACTGGTGCTCGCCGGCTCCTTCGCCACCCTCGCCACCACCCCGGGCAGCGAACAGGTCGCCTTCGCGATGGCGCTCGGCATCATGCTCTCGGCGCTCGTGCTGTCCCTGGTCCTGGTCCCCGCCCTGGCCGCCCTCCTGGGCCGCTCCCTCTGGTGGCCGGTCCGGCCCCGCCCCGCGGCGGTCGCCCACCCCCGGCACGCGGCGGCCGGCGCCGCGCGGGAACCCGAGCGGATCTCGGCCTACTGAGGCCCCTCCCGGCCGGGAGCCGGAGGACCGGCGCGCACACCGCACGCACACCGCCGACGGGGCGGGTACTCGGATCGAGTACCCGCCCCGTCGGCGTGCCCCGGCGCCCGGTGGACGCGGCAGGCACGCAAAAGGCCCCGGAGAGCGAACTCTCCGGGGCCTTTCTGCTGTTCGCAGCTGTGGCCAGGGCCGGGGTCGAACCGGCGACCT
Organism: Kitasatospora sp. NPDC022856; assembly: GCF_055561235.1. Taxonomy (NCBI): domain Bacteria; kingdom Bacillati; phylum Actinomycetota; class Actinomycetes; order Kitasatosporales; family Streptomycetaceae; genus Kitasatospora; species Kitasatospora sp. NPDC022856. The sequence goes on from NZ_JBVHHE010000022.1 coordinate 60,954, forward strand.
TCCGCTTTTCAGGCGGACGCTCGTACCAACTGAGCTACCTGGCCGTACTGCACCGTCTCTTGCGAGACGAGCGATCCCGACGGGACTTGAACCCGCGACCTCCACCTTGACAGGGTGGCGAGCTAACCAACTGCTCCACGGGACCTGGTGTGGATTGCTCCACATAGGTCTTGCGCACTGCACTTTACTACGGTACTGCTGTGCCCCCAACGGGATTCGAACCCGTGCTACCGCCTTGAAAGGGCGGCGTCCTGGGCCACTAGACGATGAGGGCTTGCGGCCTGTCCGGCTGTTTCCAGCGTTCGGGGACGTCGAGAAGCATATGGGATGTCGGGCGGATCGCCAAAACGACTTCGGCCCGGCCGGGTGGCGGGCCCGGCGGGCCGGTCAGGACCAGCCGAGCTCGTCGAGCTCGTGGTCGTCGAAGCCGAAGTGGTGGGCGACCTCGTGGATGACCGTGGTGCGGACCTCCTCGACCGCCTGCTCGTGGGTCTCGCAGTGCCGCAGGGTCGGGCCCCGGTAGATGATGATCCGGTCGGGGAGCACACCGGCGTACCACTCGCCGCGCTCGGTGAGCGGAGTGCCCTCGTAGAGGCCGAGGAGCTCCGGGTCGGCGGGGTCGGGCTCCTCCTCGACGAACACCGCGACGTTGTCCATCATGGCCGCGAGTTTCGGGGGGATCCGGTCGAGGGCGTCGCTGACGAGCGTCTCGAAGTCTTCCCGGGTCATCTCCACCGGATCATTGTCGGGTCTGGGGTGACGGTGTGCCAGGCGGTGGGGGCCGGTGTTTCATGGCCCCATGACGACATCGGAGGGCGGGGCGGGCGCGGCTCCCGACGCGGTGCCCCCGCGCCGGGAGCCGGTGCTGCGCGGGCAGGGGCCCGCGGTGGCGGCGGTCGCGCTGGGCGGCGCGATCGGGGCGTCGGCGCGGTACGGGGCCGGCCTGCTCTGGCCGACCGGGCCGGCCGGCTTCCCGTGGACCACGCTGGTCGTGAACGGGACCGGCTGCGCGGTGATCGGGGTCTTCCTGGTGGTGGTCACCGAGGGGCGGCCCGCGCACCCGTTGCTCCGGCCGTTCTTCGGCACGGGGGTGCTGGGCGGGTTCACCACCTTCTCCACGTACGCGCTGGACATCCGGCAGCTGCTGGCGCACGGGCGGCCCGGGGCCGGGGCGGCCTACCTGGGGCTGACGCTGCTGGTGGCGCTGGCCGCGGTCCGGGGGGCGGCGGGGATGACGCGCCGTCTGCTCCCGGGCGCGGTCCGGAGGCCGGGGTGAGGCGGTCGGCGGGGTCGGCCGGGGCGCCCGCCGTTCAGGCGGCGGAGGGGGCGGGGCGGTGAACTGGTTGCTGGTGGTGGCCGGGGCGGTGGTCGGCGCGCCGCTGCGGTACCTGACCGACCGGGCGGTGCGGGCCCGGCACGACTCGGCGTTCCCGTGGGGCACCTTCACCGTGAACGTGGCCGGCTGCCTGGTGCTCGGGCTGGTGACCGGGGCGGTGGCGGCCGGCGCGGCCTCCTCGCACGTCCAACTCCTGCTCGGGACGGGCTTCTGCGGGGCGCTGACGACCTATTCGACCTTCTCCTGGGAGACCCTGCGGCTGGCCGAGGGCGGGCCCGGACGGTACGCGCTGGCCAACGTGGCGGGCAGCGTGGCGGCGGGGCTCGCCGCGGTGTACGCGGGGGCGGAGGCGGCCTCGGCGCTCTGGGGCTGAGCGGGCCGGGCGGGCCGGGCGGGCCGGGCGGGCCGGGCGGGCCGGGCGGGTCCGGGCGGGTCCGGCGCGGTGGTCGGGGCTTCCGCCGGCGCTCGTACCGGTGTTCGGCGTCGTGGTGAGCGCCGTGGTGAGCGCCGGGGTTCGCGCCGGTGGTGTTGCGCCGGGTGGATGGCGCCGGGCGCTTCCTGTCGGGCGGCCCGTGTCCCGGTGCCCGGGGCGCGCGTTGGGCACCGAAAGTGCCGCGCGCGACGGCGGCGGCCCGGGCCCGGGTGGGGCAGTGGAAGAGGGAGCTCGGTGGCGGCGATGCGTTCGGTGCGCGAGGTGGGTGCTCAGGAGGAACGTTCGGCCGGTCGGGCGCCGGTGGTTCGTCCGGCGGTCGACCGGCCGGTCGTGGTGCGGGCCGTGGTGGTCCGGCAGGCGCCGGAGCGCAAGCCCAGGGCGGTGGCGGTGCGCGACGGTGTGGTGCGCGCGGCGGCGGTGCTGGCGGTGGCCGGGTTGGGCCTGACCGGGTGCATGTCGGTCGGACCGGGCGCGGACGAGAAGCACGGCACCGTCCCGGTCGGGCAGGCCGGGACGGTGGGCAAGCCCGCGGGCGGCGCGTCGGCCACGCCGGCCGGCGTCCGCCAGGGTGGCGCGTCCGGGCGGCCGGAGCGTTCCGGGAGCGCGCAGCCCGGGGGCACGCCGGGAGCGGGCCAGAACGCGGCGGCGGGCGGGGCGTCCTCGGGCGCGAACGGTGCGGCCGCCGGTGCGGAGGAGGCCCCGGGAGCCGTCCCCGGGCAGGACGCGCCGGGCGCGAACGGTGATGCCGGGGGCGTGAACGCCAGTAGCGCACCCCAACCGGGTACCGGTACCTCGGCCGGCGGGGCGGCGGCCGGTACGGGTGGCACAGGCGGTGCGGGGGCGGCCGGAGGCACCGGCAGCGGCGGTTCCACCGGCGGCACCGGGGACGGGCGCTCCGGCGGCGGCGCCGCGACCCCGCCGGCGGCGAGCCCGACCGTCCGGCCGTCGGCCTCCCCCGATCCGAGCCCGGTCACCCCCGCCCCGCCCGCCACGCCGGCGCCCGAGCCCACGCCCGGCAACTCCGGATCTTCGGCCCCGAGCGCCGCTTCGGGCGGCCACTAGCGCGCTGGCCAGTGCATTTGCCTTTGATCCCGAGGTTCCCCTATGGTGGTAGATCGTTCGTTTGATTCATTTGACTGGCGCCCTAATTCCCATCTGGCGCCCTTGGCGCGTACCGGCGATCCGTGGCTGACCGCATAGAGGCGGTTGTGAAACAGAACCCGGACTTTGGCGCGTGCCACTTCCGGAAGGTTTTGCATGTCTCTCGTTGACGACGCCCGCTTCGCCATGCCCGCGAGCGAGTCCGCCGCCGATGTCACCCTCGTCGATGCCCCCGAGGTCGAGCTGTTCGACGCCGACCAGGACATCGACCCCGCCGCCGACCAGGACGCCGCCGACGAGGCCGCGACCGAGGAGAGCGCCGAGGCCGCCGAGCCCACCGTCACCTTCGGCGACCTGGGCCTGCACGACGACGTCGTGCGCGCCCTCGCCAAGCGCGGTGTCACCACCCCGTTCCCGATCCAGGCCGCGACCATCCCGGACGCGCTGGCCGGCAAGGACGTGCTGGGCCGCGGCCGTACCGGCTCCGGCAAGACCCTCAGCTTCGGCCTGCCGCTGCTGACCCGCCTCGCCGACGGCGAGCGCACCAAGCCCAAGCACCCGCGCGGCCTGATCCTCGTCCCGACCCGCGAGCTGGCCATGCAGGTCGCCGACGCGCTGGAGCCGTTCGGCTCGGTGCTCGGCCTCAAGCTCAAGGTCGTCTGCGGCGGCACCTCGATGTCGAACCAGATCTACGCGCTGGAGCGCGGCGTCGACGTCCTCGTCGCCACCCCCGGCCGCCTGCGCGACCTGCTGAACCGCGGCAGCGCCAAGCTGGGCGAGGTCAAGACCGTCGTGCTCGACGAGGCCGACCAGATGGCCGACATGGGCTTCCTGCCCGAGGTCACCGAGATCCTCGACCAGGTGCCGGCCGGCGGCCAGCGCCTGCTGTTCTCCGCCACCCTGGAGAACGAGATCGACAGCCTGGTCAAGCGCTACCTGAAGAACCCGGTCACCCACGAGGTCGACCCGTCGGCCGGCGCGGTCACCACCATGACCCACCACATCCTCGTGGTGAAGCCCAAGGACAAGGCGCCGATCACCAACGCGATCGCCGCCCGCAAGGGCCGCACGATCATCTTCGTCCGCACCCAGATGGGCGCCGACCGCGTCGCCGAGCAGCTCATCGAGGCCGGCGTGAAGGCCGACGCGCTGCACGGCGGCATGACCCAGGGCGCCCGTACCCGCGTCCTCGGCGACTTCAAGGACGGCTACGTCAACGTCGTCGTCGCGACCGACGTCGCCGCCCGCGGCATCCACGTCGACGGCATCGACCTGGTCCTGAACGTGGACCCGGCCGGTGACCACAAGGACTACCTGCACCGCTCCGGCCGCACCGCCCGCGCCGGCCGCTCCGGCGCCGTCGTCACCCTGGTGCTGCCGCACCAGCGCCGTGGCGTGTTCCGCCTGATGGAGGACGCGGGCGTCGACGCCTCGCGCCACATCCTCGACCACGCCTTCGACGCCGAGGTCGCCAAGATCACCGGCGCCCGTTCGCTGATCGAGGTCCAGGCCGAGAGCGCCGCCGGCATCGCCGGTGCCGCCGAGCGCGAGCTCGCCGACATGACCCGCCAGCTGGAGCGCGCGCAGCGCCGCGCCACCGAGCTGCGCGAGGAGGCCGACCGCCTGGCCGCCCGCGCCGCGCGCGAGCGGGCCGACCTGGGCATCGAGGACGAGGCGCCCGCCGCCGAGGCCGAGGCCGCCGAGACCGCCGAGGCCGCCGAGGTTCCCGCGGAGACGGCCGCCCCGGCCGCCGCCGTGACCGAGGAGCGGGCCCCGTCCTACCGCGAGGCGCGCACCGAGCGCCCGGCGTACAACCGTGACCGTGACGACCGCGGTGGCCGTTCCTTCGGTGACCGTGACAACCGCGGCGGTGGCTTCAACCGTGACCGTGACGACCGCGGCGGCCGCTCCGGTGGCTTCAACCGTGACGACCGCGGCGGCCGTTCCTTCGGTGACCGTGACAACCGCGGCGGTGGCTCCGGTGGCTTCAACCGTGACGACCGCGGTGGCCGTTCCTTCGGTGACCGTGACAACCGCGGCGGTGGCTTCAACCGTGACCGTGACGACCGCGGCGGCCGCTCCGGT
>NZ_JBVHHE010000022.1:66007-84806 GCF_055561235.1 Kitasatospora sp. NPDC022856
TTCAACCGTGACGACCGCGGTGGCCGTTCCTTCGGTGACCGTGACAACCGCGGCGGTGGCTTCAACCGTGACCGTGACGACCGCGGCGGCCGCTCCTTCGGCGACCGTCCGGCCCGCACCTTCGGTGACCGCCCGGCCTTCGGCCGCGACGAGCGTGGCGCCGCCGGCAGCAGCAGCCGTCCGTTCTCCCGCCGTGACGACCACCGCTCCGGTGGCCGCCCGCAGGCCTCCGGCGGCTTCAACCGTGACCGCGGCGACGACCGCGGTGGCCGCTCCGGCGGCTTCAACTCCGGTGGCTTCAACCGCGACGACCGCAAGCCGCGCTGGAAGAACTGACCCCGCGTAGCGCATCCGCGCCGACGCCCGACGGGCCCGCTCCACTTCGGTGGGGCGGGCCCGTCCGCGTTCCCCCGCCCGCCGGTCGCCGCGTTGTTCTGTCGGTGAGAATAACCGGTGGCGCGCGGGCGGCCCCGTCCCTTACCGTCACGGACATGAGCAGCAGACTGCATGGCGTGGCGGTGGTGAACGAGGAGATCGCCGAGCGGGGGAGCTACCGGGCAGCCGGGGGCGAACTCGTCCAGGTGACGGAGCGACTGGCGGCGGCCAGGGCGGGGACGGTGTCGTACCGGCCGCAGACGCTGGACGAGCTGCTGCGGGCGGCGGCGCCCGGGCCCGGTCCGGCCCCGGCGGCGTCGGGGGCGGCGGCCGTCGAGGTGACGGCCGAGGGCAGCATCGCGGCCGCCCGGCGCCTGGTGGCGGCCGGTGCGGGCCGGGTCGGGGTGCTCAACTTCGCCTCGGCGCGCAACCCGGGGGGCGGCTATCTGCGCGGCGCCCGGGCCCAGGAGGAGGACCTCTGCCGCAGCGCCCTGCTGTACACCTGCCTGCGCGAGGCCCCGGACTACTACGCGGCGCACCGCGCCAGTGACGACCTGCGGTACAGCCACCGGGTGATCGTCTCGCCCGACGTGCCGGTGATCCGGGGCGGGGACGGCGAGCTGCTGGCAGAGCCCTACCCGGTGACGTTCCTGACCTCGCCGGCGCCCAACGCCGGCCAGTTGGCACGGCGTTCGGCGGAGGTGGACGTCCGGGGGGTGCTCGCCGAGCGGGCGGTCCGGGTGCTCGCGGCGGCGGCCCGGCACGAGGTGCGCGCGCTGGTGCTGGGGGCCTGGGGCTGCGGGGTGTTCGGCAACGACCCGGTACAGGTGGCGGAGGCCTTCGAGGGGGCGCTGGCGCAGTACGGCGCGGCCTTCGAGCGGGTCGTGTTCGCGGTCTGGGACCGCACGCCCGTCTCGCCGAACCGGGCCGCTTTCGAGGCCAGGTTCGGCGCGGTGGCCGGCTGACGGGCGGCCGCCACCGGGGTCCGGGCGGGTCGGCTCAGCTCCGGCGGGAGCCCAGCACGCTCGCGGCGGTCGAGGCGGCGGCGACCACGCCGGTGACGGCGAGGACGGACGGCCAGGCGCCGATCCTCTTCGCCAGCGGATGCGAGCCGCCGAAGGCCGCCACGTAGAGGCCGGTCAGGGCGGCGGCGGTGGCCGCGCCCGAGCTGCGGTGCCACTGCGCGGCGGCGCCCGCCCCGGCCACGGCCAGGACGGCACCGCCCAGTTCGCGCCGGCCGGTCCACCGGGCGACGCCGTAGCCGCCGACCAGGCCGCTCGCCGCGGTCAGCGCGGCGGGCGCGGCGGTCGAGAGCACGTTCGGGATCCTCGCCATCGTCGACTCCACTCCTCGGCATCCTCGGATCGTCCGACCCTAACCCGCCGGACTCCCGGCCCCGGCTCCCACCCGGCCCCGGCTCCCACCCGGCCCGGCTCCGGGCCGACGGGCGCCCCCTACCGGGTGGGGCCGCCCTAACGGCTACCGGAAGGCCTCCTCGAACGGCAGGGCCCGCGCCGCCCGGGAGAGCCGGTCCGCGGCCTCGGCCGGTGCCAGCACCCGCTCCAGCCGGAGGTCCCCCGGCACCTGCTGGATGTACCGGCCCGCCGACCAACTGCGCTCGTACGCCTGCGGCTCCAGCACCAGGGTGCGGAAGCCGTCCACCACCGGGATGTCGCTCGGCGTGCCCTCGTTCCAGATCCACGTCCCGTCGGGCGCGACCAGGTTGAACGAGCCGTACGCGGTGACCCGGCGGCGCCCGTCCAGCTCCTCGGTCCGGCTGAGCGCGACGGCCTCCGGGTCCGGCGGGGAGCCGGGCAGGTGTCCGCCGCCGATCAGCACGTTGGCGAGCAGCGTGTGCAACTGGAAGTTGTCGGTCAGACCGTCCATCCGCAGCAGGTAGCCGGTACCGCTCGGGCGGTCCAGCACCAGCAGCGGCTCGTCGTCGAGCGTCTTCGCCAGGTGGGTCAGGCCCTTGAGGTCGTGCTGCCCCTCGCCGTAGCGGTCGATCAGTTCGAGCAGGACGTCCGTCACGCCGTCGGCCCGGGCCGCGGTGCGGACGGCCGCGTGGGTGCAGACCGCGAACGAGGCCATCTGCCACAGGTGGAGCGTCCACCAGCCGATCACCGCCCGGTGGGCGTGCCACTCGGCCAGCCGGTCCGGGTCCTCGATCCGGGCGTGCGCCAGGGCCGGGTCGTCCTCGTCCGGGTCGGGCAGGTCGCCGCCGCCGGTCTCGGCCCAGCGCTCGACCAGCAGCAGCGCGCCGCTCAGCGCTCCGCGCAGGCCCGCCAGCACCTGTCCGGCGCAGGCCACCGGGTCGGCGCCGCGCTCGACGCAGGCGCCCACCATCATCGCCAGCCGCGCCCGGGGGAACGGCGGCAGCTCCGGGAGCAGCGCCGCCAGCCGGGGGCCGACCGCCGCCGACTCGGCCTCGCCGGCCGGGCCCAGCAGCCCGCCGAGCCGTTGGAACGCGGCCGCCACCCGCTCGTCGTCGCCGGCCGCGACGGCCGCCTCCAGTTCGGCCGTCGCCCGGTCGAGGGCGGGTTGCTGACGGTCCGACGGATCCGGGGAGCCGTCGTGCGGGGGAATGCGGTCGGACACCATTCGCCGCAGCATAGGCGCCCGCCCGGCGGTGGCCCGCTACCGGGGGGGCGACGATCCGCCCACCGGCCCGGTCGGCCGTCGGGACTGCCCGGCCGAGCCGTCGGGGACGGGGGCGGCCGCCCCGGTGAGAGACTGCCGGCGTGACTGACCACGTGATCACGGACGGCCTCTACCGGGTGCGCAACGTCGGCAGCGGGCTGCTGCTGGAGGTCGCCGACGGGAGCCGCCGCAGCGGTGCCAAGGTCGTCCTCGGAGCGGAGAGCGGCTCCGAGGCCCAGCTCTGGCGGTTCGGCGCCGTCCACCAGGGTGGGGGTCTGTACCACGTCGAGAACGCCGCCAGCGGGAAGCGCCTGGACGTCACCGGCGCCTCCGCGGAGGACGGCGTCCTGATCCAGCAGTGGTCGCCCAACGCCTTCGGGGCGCAGGAATGGCTCCTCGAACACCACCTCGACGCTCCGGGCACCTACACCCTGACCAGCTTCGTCAGCGGCAAGCCGCTCACCGCCACCACCCCCGGCAGTCCGGTCGAACAGCGCGAGGACGACGACTCGCCCGCGCAGTGGTGGCGCCTGGAGCGCCAGGGGTAGGGGGGCCCCGCGGGCCGCGGCGGGGCGGCCCGCGGGCCCGGTCAGGCCGAGAGGTTGGTCCGGAGGGCGGTCAGCTCCTCGTCGGTGGTGCCGTGGGCGCGCAGGTAGTCGGCGACGGAGCCGTGCCGGGCCCGGATCCAGCTGAGGGACGAGGCCAGGAGCGGGGTGGAGATCGGGCGGGAGACGCGTTCGGTGCCGGTCTCGTCGAGGTAGGGGGTCGGGCCGTCGAGCAGGCCGAGGCCGGCGTTGGAGAGCAGGAAGTCGGCCATCAGCTCGGCCTCGGAGGCGCCCAGCAGGGACTGCACGACCGCGATGGTCAGACCGGTGCGGTCCTTGCCGACGGCGCAGTGCACGACGGCCGGTACGCCGCCGGGGGTACCGAGCCGGCGGATCGCGGCGACCAGCGAGGGGCCGGCGGTCTCGGCCATGAAGGGGTAGAGCTCGGCCTGGTCCTCGGGCCACGGACGGTCGATGTCCTCGCGGTTGGCCGGGAGGGTGGGGAGGCTGAGCGCCTCGTGGTCGAGCCCGAACCGCAGGTCGGGCCAGGTCGCCAGCTCGAAGGGGCTGCGCAGGTCGATCACGGTGCGCAGGCCGAGGTCCTTGAGCCGCTGGGCGCCCTCCGGCGTGAGGTTGTGGAAGGAGCCGGAGCGGTAGAGCACGCCCGTGCGCAGGGCGCCGACGCCCCCGGCGTCGCGGAAGTTGCGCACACCGGGGATGTCGAGGAACGCGGACGGCAGGTCGGGTTCACGGTCCGGCAGGTCGTCGGTCATGGCGTCCACCGTACGGGCGGGAGAGCCGGCCGGGGAAGGAAACGGACGGCGTCGTCTCAGCGGCCGCCGGAGACGTCCAGGAAGGTGCCCGTGCTGTACGAGGCGGCGGGGGAGAGCAGGTAGAGGATCGCCTCGGCGACCTCCTCCGGCCGTCCGCCCCGCCGCATCGGCAGCCCGGGCGCGACCCGGTCCACCCGGCCGGGCTCACCGCCCAGGGCGTGGATGTCGGTGTGGATCAGGCCGGGGCGCACGGCGTTGACCCGGATGCCCTCGGCGGCGACCTCCAGGGCGAGTCCGCGGGTCATCGAGTCGACGGCGCCCTTGGCGGCCGCGTAGTCCACGTACTCGTTCGGCGAGCCGAGCCGGGAGGCGGCGGAGGAGACGTTGACGATGGCGCCGCCGCGCCCGCCGTACCGGGTGGACATCCGGCGGACGGCCTGCTTCGCGCAGAGGAACGGGCCGGTGATGTTGGAGGCCCAGATCCGGTTCAGCCGGTCCTCGTCGATCTCCTCCAGCCGGCACTGCTTCTCCAGCGTGCCGGCGTTGTTCACCAGGGCGGTGAGCGGGCCCAGTTCGGCGTCCACGGTGGCGAACAGCCGCTCCACCTCGGCGGTCCGGGTGACGTCGGCCCGGACGGCGAGGGCGGTACCGCCCCCGGCCCGGACGGCGTCCGCCACGGCGGTGGCGGCGGCCTCGTCGGCGCGGTAGTTGACGCAGACCCGGTAGCCGCGCCGCCCGGCCAGCAGGGCGGTGGCCGCGCCGATGCCGCGCCCGGCACCGGTGACCAGGAGGACCTCGGGGCGGTCGGCGGCGGTGGGAGGAAGGGAGGAGTCCATGGTCCGCACGCTACCCCGGTGGCCGGCGGGAGCGGCCGACACCGTTTCGGGGCACCGGAATTCGTTCGCCCCGAGCGGCCCGGGCGGGGCACACTCCTCGGACCGCCGCGACCCCCGAGGAGATCTCATGCCCCCCGCGCCCGGCACCGTCCTGCTCGCGGGCGTGGTCGGCTCGACCGCGTACGGCTTCGCGCACGCCGGCTCGGACGTCGACCGGCTCGGCCTGTTCGCCGCGCCGACCGAGGACTTCCACGGCCTGCACCGCCCGGCGGAGTCCCAGGTCACCACCGAGCCCGACACCACCCTGCACGAGGCCGCCAAGTGGTGCCGCCTGGCGCTCACCTGCAACCCGACCGCCTCCGAACTGGTCTGGCTGCCGGCGGACCTGTACGAAGTGCGCAGCCCGCTGGGCGAGGAGCTGATCGCGATCCGCAGCTCCTTCCTGAGCGCCACGGCCGTCCGGAACTCCTATCTCGGCTACGCCGACCAGCAGTTCCGCAAGCTGCTCGGCCGCGACACGGCGGACCCGGCCGGTCTCCGCCGGGCCGCCAAGCACGCCCGCCACCTGGTCCGGCTCACCGAGCAGGGCGTCCGGCTCCACGAGACGGGCGAGAACGTCGTCCGGCTGCCCGACCCGGAGCGGGTGCGCGCGCTCGGCGACCGCATCGCCGAACACCCCGCCGCCGCCGAGCCGCTGCTGGCCGCCGCCGCCGAACGCTTCGCCCGCCCCGGCGCCCTCCCCCCGGCGCCGGACCCGCGCCCGGCCGAGGCCTGGCTCCGCCGCGTCCGCGCCGCCCACTACACCCCGCCCGCCCAGGACACCCCGCTCGTCCGCACCCCACCCGTCCCCGCCGCCCGCTGAGCCCGGCGCGTCCGCACAATCCACTGGCGGAGGCGTGGGCGCCAACGGGTAGGATCGCCCTGGCCCGCCCCGCACGGGGCGGCCGACGGGCCGCTAGCTCAATTGGCAGAGCTGCGGACTTTTAATCCGTAGGTTCAGGGTTCGAGCCCCTGGCGGCCCACCCGTGAAGGCCCCGGTCAGACACCGTCTGACCGGGGCCTTTCGGGTTTCCGGGAGCGGGCCGCCGGGCGGGCGGGGCGGCTCGCCGCCCGGTGCGCGGGTGAGTGTGCGTCAGGGGTCCGCGGTCCAGCCCGGACGGGTGGTGGGGGTCGGGCGTTGGGCCGAAGTGCCGTGGGGGCCGGGGGAGATGGGGGTGGGGTCCTGGTCGGGGGACGGGGGTGGGCGAGGCGGCTGGAATAATACGACCGGCTTGTATGCTCCGACAGGGGCTTGTGGGCCTGCGGGGGCTCCGGGGGACGGGGTGGGAAGGGTCGCGGGGGCGTTCGTCGGTCATTACGACCTTCGTATGTGCAACCTGGGGGCGGCCCGGACCGTCCTTCTTGTATGCGGAGTGCCCGGTCGTGGGGCGTCGCGTCGGCCGGTGAAAGGTACACGGATGTCAGGTCAGTGGGGCGAGGGCCCGGCTCGTGGTGACGACGCGCCCGGCGCGCTCACGGCCGAGGGCGGCGACGGCGGGGTGCCGCAGCCGCGGGCCGGGGGCCGGGCGCAGGCGCGGCGCGCGGCGCAGGGCAAGGGGGGCCGGGCGGCCGGCGAGGCCGGTGCCGGTGGGGCCGCGGCCGGCGGCGGCCGGGCGGCGGCCCGCAACAGCCGCAAGCCCAAGAAGAACGTGAAGAAGATCGTCGCCTGGTCGGCGGCCGGTGTGCTGGTGCTGATGGCCGGCGCGGGCGGCGCGATCTACCTCAAGCTCAACGCCAACATCAAGACCTTCGACGCGGACGCGATAGCCGGCGACCGGCCGCCGGAGGCGCAGGCCGACGCGGACGGCAACAAGCCGGTCAACGTCCTGCTGATCGGCTCGGACAGCCGCGGCAAGAACAACGCCGACCTGGGCGGCGGCGAGGACGGCGGCGCCCGCTCGGACACCACGATCCTGCTGCACGTCTACGCGGACCACAAGCACGCCGTCGGGATCTCCATCCCCCGCAACGCCATGGTGGCGATCCCGTCCTGCAAGCTCCCGGACGGCAAGTGGACCAAGGCCGCCACCAGCGACCTGTTCAACGCGGCGTTCTCGAAGGGCGAGAGCGACGACGGCAACCCCGCCTGCACCCAGAACACGGTGGAGAAGCTCACCGGCATCCGGGTGGACCACACCATCGTGGTGGACTTCCAGGGCTTCTCCGCGATGACGAAGGCCGTCAACGGGGTCGACGTCTGCCTGCCGAAGCCGATCTACGAGAACGACATCAACCCCAAGCTCCCCAAGAAGGGCGCCGTCGTCCTGCCGCAGGGCAAGCAGAAGGTCGAGGGCCAGCAGGCGCTGAACTTCGTCCGGCTGCGGTACGGCATCGGGGACGGCTCCGACATCGGCCGGATGAAGCGGCAACAGGCCTTCCTCGGCTCGCTCGCCTCCAGCATCAAGAGCCAGGGTCTCAACCCCACCACGCTGCTCCCGCTCGCGGACGCCGCCACCAAGTCGATGACCGTGGACCCGGGCCTCGGCTCCGCCGACAAGCTGCTCTCCTTCGGCCTCTCGCTGAAGAACATCGACATGCACGAGCTCAAGTTCGTGACGCTGCCCTGGCGCTACCGCACCCAGGACAAGAACATCGACATCATCCAGCCGGACGCCAACAAGCTCTGGGACACCCTCAAGGCCGACCGGACCATCGACGGTCAGAACGCCACCGGCCAGCAGACCGACGCGCCGGCCGCACCGACCGACGCCGGCTCGCCGAGCGCTCCGGCGGCGCCGACCACGCCGCCCGCCGCGGCCTCCGACCCGGGCAACGCCGCGGTCAAGGTGTCCGTCTACAACGGCACCACCACCACCGGGCTGGACGGCAAGGCGAGCGAGGCGCTCAAGGCGGCCAAGTTCACCGCCACCAAGGCCGGCCCGGCGGCCAGCACCAAGTACGCGACCACGATGATCGAGTACGGATCCGGGCAGAAGGCCAACGCCGAGAAGGTCGCCGAGCTGTTCCCGGGGGCCACCGTCGAGGCGGCCAAGTCGGCCGGCATCACCGTGATCGTCGGCAAGGACTTCGCGGCGGCGAACGGCGGTGGCGCGGCCGCCCCCGGTACCGCCGCGGCCCCCGGCGCCGCGGCCGCCCCCTCGGTGCCGGCCCCGCTGCCCACCAGCGTGACCAACGACGCCCGCTCGGCGGACGAGGACATCTGCGCCGACGTCTCCTACGGCTGACCCGACCGGCGGGAGGGCGCCCGCGGCGGCCCCGTCCGCCGCCCGCGTCCGGGTGGCCCGCCGGGTCGCCGTCCGGTGGCGGGATCGCGGTGGCCCGGTGAAGGTGGGCGGTGTACCGCCCGCCGGTCGCGCCGCCGCCCGGGCCTCCGCCCGCGTCGCGGCCCGGGGCCCGGGCTCCGGGCACCCCGGCCGGTCGTGGCGGAGGACGAGGAACCCGTACTCCCGGAGGCCCAGCAATGCCCGAAGTGACCGCACCGTACGCGCCCGGCACCCCGTGCTGGATCGACCTGATGGCGAGCGACCAGCAGGCCGCCCTCGACTTCTACCGCGACCTGTTCGGCTGGCAGGGGGAGGTCGGCCCGCCCGAGTTCGGCGGCTACGCCGTATGCGCGCTGAACGGGAAGCCGGTGGCCGGGATCATGGCGCAGATGGCGCCCGAGGGCCAGCCCCTCCCGCCCGTCGGCTGGACCACCTACCTGGCCTCGGACGACGCCGACGCCGCCGCCCGGTCCGTCGCCGAGAGCGGCGGCACGATCCTGTACCCGGTGATGGACGTCGGCACCGTCGGCCGGATGCTGGTCGCGGCGGACCCGACCGGCGGGGTGTTCGGCGTCTGGCAGAAGGTCGACTTCATCGGCGCGGGCGTCGTGAACGAGCCCGGCGCGCTGGTCTGGAACGAGCTCAACACCACCGACACCGACGCGGCCGGGGCGTTCTACCAGCGGGCGCTGGGCCTGAGCCCGGCCGCCCTGGAGAGCGTGGAGGGGTACTACTCGCTGAGTGTCGGCGACCGCTCGGTGGGCGGCATGCAGCGGCTCCCGGACTACCTGCCGCCCGGCACGCCCCCGCACTGGCTGACCTACTTCTCGGTGGACGACACCGACTCCACCGTGGACGCCCTGGTCCGGGGCGGCGGTTCGGTGCTCCAGCCGCCGTTCGACATGGCGGCCGGGCGGATGGCCGTCGTCCAGGACCCGCAGGGCGCCGTCTTCGCGGTGATCGCCTCGCCCACCGCGCCGTAGCCACCGCGCCCTAGCCAGTCACGTCGTAGCCCGTCACGTCGTAGCCCGTCACGGCGTAACCCACCGCGCCGTAATCACGCCGTAGCGCCCCGTAGTCGCGGCGCCCCCGGAAGCCTCCCGTTCCCGCGACGCGCCGCCGGGAATGGGAGGCTTCCCCGGTTTCGCGGGTAAGACTGCACCCATGCTGGGGCTTCCGGACGACATCCGCGCTTTCCTCTTCGACCTCGACGGGGTGCTCACTCAGACCGCCAAGGTGCACGCGGCGGCCTGGAAGGACACCTTCGACGCCTTCCTGCGCGCCGAAGCGGCCCGCACCGGTGGGCAGTTCGTCCCCTTCGACGCCGTGACCGACTACGACACCCACGTCGACGGCCGCCCGAGACTCGACGGCACCCGGGCCTTCCTGCACAGCCGGGGCATCGACCTCCCCGAGGGCACCGACGCCGACCCGCCCGGTGCCCGCACCGTGCACGGCGTCAGCCTGGCCAAGAACGAGACCGTGCTGCGGATGATCCGCGAGCAGGGCGTCCAGCCGTACGACGGTTCGGTCGCCTACGTGCGGCGGCTGCGCGGGCTCGGGCTGCCCGCCGCGGTGGTCTCCTCCAGCGCCAACTGCCGGGACGTGCTGCGCGCCGCCGGCATCGAGGAGCTGTTCGAGGTGGTCGTGGACGGCGTGGTGGCGAAGCGGGACGGCCTGCCGGGCAAGCCCGCGCCGGACACCTACCTGGCCGCCGCCCGGGCCCTGGGCGTCGAGCCCGCGCACGCCGCGGTCTTCGAGGACGCGCTCGCCGGGGTCGCCTCCGGCCGGGCCGGCGGCTTCGGCACGGTGGTGGGCGTGGACCGCACCGGCCAGGCCGACGAACTGCGCCGCCACGGCGCCACCGTGGTCGTCGCCGACCTCGCCGAGCTGCTCGAAGGAGGTGCGGCATGACCGGGCTGGACAACTTCGCCGTCGATCCCTGGCAGATCACCGAACAGGGCCTCGACCTGGGTGCGATGGCCCGCGCCGAGTCCGTCTTCGCGCTCTCCAACGGCCACATCGGCCTGCGCGCCAACCTGGACGAGGGCGAGCCGCACGGCCTGCCCGGCACCTATCTGAACGGCGTCTTCGAGCTGCGGCCGCTGCCGTACGGCGAGGGCGGCTACGGCTACCCGGAGTCCAGCCAGAGCGTCATCAACGTGACCAACGGCAAGATCATCCGGCTGCTGGTGGACGACGAGCCCTTCGACCTGCGCTACGGCGAACTGCTCAGCCACCGGCGCTGGTTGGACTTCCGGGCCGGGCTGCTGCGGCGCGAGGCGGAGTGGACCTCCCCGGCCGGTCGGACCATCAAGGTGCACTCGACCCGGCTGGTCTCCCTCACCCAGCGGGCGATCGCCGCCGTGGGGTACACCGTGGAGGCGGTGGACGGTCCGGTCCGGATCGTCCTGCAGTCGGAGCTGGTCGCCAACGAGCAGCTGCCCGGCGGTGCCGAGAGCGACCCGCGGGCCTCCGCCGTGCTGGAGGCGCCGCTGCTCGCCGAGGCGCACCACGCGGGCGGCACCAAGGCCGTCCTGGTGCACCGGACCCGCTACAGCGGCATCCGGGTCGCGGCCGGGATGGACCACATCATCGACGGCCCGGACCGGCTGGACACCGTCGCCGAGGCCGAGGCGGACAACTGCCGGATCAGCGTCACCACCCTGCTCGAACCGGGCGAGAAGCTGCGGCTGGTGAAGTTCATGTCCTACGGCTGGTCCGCGACCCGCTCGCTGCCCGCCGTGCGGGACCAGGTGGAGGCCGCGCTGACCGCGGCCCGGTACACCGGCTGGGACGGCCTGGTGACCGAGCAGGCCGGGTTCCTGGAGGAGTTCTGGGAGACCAGCGACATCGAGGTCGAGGGCGACGTCGAGCTCCAGCAGGCCGTCCGGTTCGCCGTCTTCCACGTCCTCCAGGCCGGTGCCCGCAGCGAGGAACGGGCCATCCCCGCCAAGGGGCTGACCGGCCCGGGCTACGACGGGCACAGCTTCTGGGACACCGAGACCTTCGTCCTGCCGGTGCTCACCTACTGCCTGCCGAGCGCCGTCAACCAGGCGCTGCGCTGGCGGCACACCACGCTGCCGCTGGCCCGCGAGCGCGCGGTCCAACTCGGCCTCGCCGGAGCGGTGTTCCCCTGGCGGACGATCCGCGGCGAGGAGTGCTCCGGCTACTGGCCGGCCGGCACGGCGGCGTTCCACATCGGCGCGGACATCGCGGCCGCCGTCTCCCGCTACGTGCGCGCCACCGGGGACGTCGAGTTCGAGCGCGAGTACGGGCTGGAGCTGCTGGTCGAGACGGCCCGGATGTGGCGCTCGCTCGGCCACCACGACGCGGCCGGCAACTTCCGCATCGAGGGCGTCACCGGCCCGGACGAGTACAGCGCCGTCGCCGACAACAACGTGTTCACCAACCTGATGGCGCAGAGCAACCTGCGCGCCGCCGCCGAGGCCGCCGCCCGGCACCCGCACGAGGCGGCCGCGCTCGGGGTGGACACCGAGGAGACCGCCGCCTGGCGGGACGCCGCCGCCGCGATGTTCGTCCCCTACGACGAGAACCTCGGCGTCCACCCGCAGGCCGACGGCTTCACCGACCACCAGGTCTGGGACTTCGAGCACACCCCGGCGCAGAACTACCCGCTGCTGCTGCACTATCCGTACTTCGACCTGTACCGCAAGCAGGTGGTGAAGCAGGCCGACCTGGTGCTCGCCATGCAGGTGCGCGGGGACGCGTTCACCGACGAGCAGAAGGCCCGCAACTTCGCCTACTACGAGCGGCTGACCGTCCGCGACTCCTCGCTGTCCGCCTGCACCCAGGCGGTGATCGCGGCCGAGGTCGGACAACTCGACCTCGCGTTCGACTACACCGCCGAAGCCGCCCTGATGGACCTGCACGACCTCGGAGGCAACACCGGCGACGGTCTGCACATGGCCTCGCTGGCCGGGGCCTGCATCGCCCTGGTGGCCGGGTTCGGCGGGTTGCGGGACCACGGCGAGGCACTCTCCTTCCGGCCCCGGCTGCCACCCGGGCTGATGCGGCTGAGCTTCTCGCTGATGGTGCGCGGTCAGCTGCTCGGGGTGCGGATCACCCACGCTGGCACGACGTACACGCTGCGCCGCGGCGAGGTGATCCACCTGCGCCACGACGGCGAGGGGGTGCAGGTGAAGGTCGGGTCGCCGGTCACCCTGCCGACCACCGTGCCGCCCGCCCAGGAGCGGTGCAGCCAGCCGCCGGGCCGCGAGCCGGCCCGGCGCCAGCCGCAGGCCGGGGTGATCGGCGGCACCCTGGGCCCCGGGCCGGAGCACCTCGCGGCCGAGTGACGCCCGGCCCCGCCCGTCACCCCTTCGGCCCGGCCGGGGTGCGGCGCGGGGCGCTCCGCCGGAGGGTGCAGGTGTCCCGTGGCAACCGGCGGCCGGTGAAGGAGCGCCCCGTGGTGAGTGTGGCCGAGCAGATGGTCGAGGTGCTCCGGCAGGCCGGGGTGGAGCGGGTCTACGGCGTGGTGGGGGACAGCCTCAACCCGGTGGTGGACGCCATCCGCCGGGCCGAGGGGATCAGCTGGGTGCACGTCCGCAACGAGGAGGCCGGCGCCTTCGCGGCGGCCGCCGAGGCCGAGCTGAGCGGGCGGCTGGCCGTCTGCGCGGGCTCCTGCGGGCCCGGCAACACCCACCTGATCCAGGGCCTGTACGACGCCCAGCGCAGCGGCCTGCCGGTGCTGGCGCTGGCCTCGCACATCCCGTCCGGGCAGATCGGCACCGGCTTCTTCCAGGAGACCCACCCCGAGCGGGTGTTCACCGACTGCAGCAGCTGGTGCGAGACGGTGTCCACGCCCGCGCAGCTGCCCCGGCTGCTGCGGATCGCGATCCAGCACGCGCTGGGCGCGCACGGCGTCTCCGTCCTGGCCTTCCCCGGCGACATCGCCGCGCTGCCGGCCGCCGGGCCGACCGGCAGCAGCCACTTCCTCACCGAGCAGGCGGTCGCGGCGCCGCCCTGGGACCAGGTCCGGGCGCTCGCCCGCGCCCTCAACGGGGCCCGCAAGGTCACCCTGTTCTGCGGCGCGGGCGTCCGCGGGGCGCACGCCGAGGTGATGGCGGTCGCGCAGGCCCTGAACGCGCCGGTCGGGCACTCCCTGCGCGGCAAGGAATGGATCCAGTTCGACAATCCGTTCGACGTCGGCATGAGCGGCCTGCTCGGCTACGGCGCCTGCCACGAAGCGCTGCACTCCGCCGACCTGGTCGTGCTGCTCGGCACCGACTTCCCCTACGACTCCTTCCTCCCGCAGGCCCGCACCGTCCAGGTGGACCACGACGCCACCCGGCTCGGCCGCCGCACCCCGCTGGAGCTGGCCGTCCACGGCGACGTCTCGGCCACCCTGCGCGCGGTCCTGCCGCTGCTGGAGCCCAGGGACGACCGCGCCTTCCTGGACGAGCTGCTGGACAAGCACTGCCGCTCGCTGGAGGACGTCGTCGGCGCCTACACCCGGGACATCGAGAAGCACCTGCCGATCCACCCCGAGTACGTCGCCTCGGTGCTGGACGAAGTCGCCGCCGACGACGCGGTGTTCACCGTGGACACCGGCATGAACAACGTCTGGGCCGCCCGCTACCTCCAGCCCAACGGCCGCCGCCGGGTGATCGGCTCCTTCCTGCACGGCTCGATGGCCAACGCGCTGCCGCACGCGATCGGCGCCCAGCTGGCCTGCCCCGGCCGGCAGGTCGTCTCGATGTCCGGGGACGGCGGGCTCTCGATGCTGCTCGGCGAACTGCTCACGGTGGTGCGCCACCGGCTGCCGGTGAAGACGGTGGTCTTCAACAACGGCGCGCTCGGCATGATCAAGCTGGAGATGCTGGTCTCCGGCTACCCCGAGGCGGAGATCGACAACGGGGACGTGGACTACGCGGGGATCGCCCGGGCGATGGGCATCCCGGCCAAGCGCGTGACCGACCCGGCGCGGGTGCGGGAGGTGCTCACGGAGGCGCTGGAGCGGCCCGGTCCGGCGCTGGTGGACGTGGTCACCGACCCCAACGCGCTCTCCATCCCGCCGCGCATCACGGCCGCCCAGCTGAAGGGCTTCGCGCTGGCCGCCGGGCGGACGGTGCTCTCCGGCGGGGTCGGCCGCATGATCGACCTGGCCCGGAGCAACCTGCGGAACATCCCCCGCCCGTAGGGCCGGTCCAGCCCCGTCGAGGGGGACCGCGGCGGTTTGCCTCTGAGGCAAGTTTCTTGCCCGCACGGCAGGCGGGGTGTCCACTGGTCACATGACCACCAGCCCAGCCGGCCCCTCCACCCCCGGCGACCGGACCGACGACCTGGAGGTCGCCGGCCTCGCCGCGAGGCTGCGCGAGCACCGGCTCGGCAGCCGCCTCACCCTGGAGGTCGCCGCCTCCCGGGTCGGACTCTCCCCAGCTTATCTGTCCCGGCTGGAGACCGGCCGGCGCCAGCCCTCACTGCCCGTCCTGCTCGGACTCGCCCGCGCCTACGGCACCTCCGTCTCCGGCCTCCTCGGCGAGTCCCCGGCCGAGGCGGACCCGGTGGTGCGCGGCGGTGCGATCGACCCCGGTCGCGCGGGCGGCTGGGGCTACCGCCGGGCCGGCGCGCCCGGGCGGGCGATGCAGGCGCTGCGGGTGCACGTCCCCCCGGGCGTGCAGGACGCGGTGGTCCGGGTCCACCCCGGTGAGGAGTGGCTGTACGTCCTGCAGGGCCGGCTGCGGCTGACCCTCGGCGACCGCACCCACCTGCTCGACGAGGGCGACTCCGCGCACTTCGACTCGCTCACCCCGCACTGCATCGCCGCCGACTCGGCGGACGGGGTGGAGCTGCTCTTCGTGCACACCCTGCTGCAGAGCCCCGGCGGCGAACTCTGCCTCGGCAGCGGCCCCGCAGCCCCGCACTGACCCACCGTCGGACCTCCTGGAGATCTCCCATGGCTGATCCCACCACCGTCACCGCCGTTACCGCCGTTACCGCCGACGCCGCAGCGACTCCCGTCGCGGCCGCCGCCGACGCCCCGAAGACCGTCGACGCCGGCAAGTGGGCCAACCGCCGGGTCGGCATCCGGGTGCTGATCTACATGGTCGCCACGCACGCCTTCGCCGGCTTCATCATGCTGCTCTTCGAGCTGGGCAACCGGAACAAGTAGCCGGTGGGGTAAGGCTGTTCAACGGCCCCGGACCGGCCCGGTCAGGTCGTCCGCAGCAGCTCGCAGAGCGCGTCCAGGGCGGCCGGGAAGAGCCGGTCGGGCGGCGTGGCGTAGCCGACCACCAGGGCCGGCGAGGCGTCCGGGGCGAGCGCCGGGTCGGCCAGGTGCCAGGAGAGGCCGGTGACGGCCAGGTCGAGCGTCCCGGCGCGGGCCAGCAGTTCGGCCTCCGTCGGCGCCCCGGGCGGCAGTTGCAGCACGGCGTGGAGCCCGGCGGCGATGCCCGTCACCCGGACGTGCGGGGCGCGTTCGGCCAGTGCCGCCACGAGCGCGTCGCGGCGCCGCCGGTAGTGCAGCCGGCAGCGGCGCACGTGCCGGTCGTAGGTGCCGGAGGTGATCAGCTCGGCGAGGGTCAGCTGGTCCAGCACGGGGGACATGGTGTCCGCCAGC
Organism: Kitasatospora sp. NPDC022856; assembly: GCF_055561235.1. Classification (NCBI taxonomy): domain Bacteria; kingdom Bacillati; phylum Actinomycetota; class Actinomycetes; order Kitasatosporales; family Streptomycetaceae; genus Kitasatospora; species Kitasatospora sp. NPDC022856. The sequence continues at coordinate 82,022 of NZ_JBVHHE010000022.1, forward strand.
TGCTTCCGCCGGGCCACCGGCTCGACCAGGGCGTCCGGCAGGGCGAGCCAGGCCAGCCGCAGGCCGGGCGCCAGGCTCTTGGCCGCGGTGCCCGCGTACACCACCCGTTCCGGGTCGAGCGCCTGCATCGCCCCGAGCGGCTGCCGGTCGTAGCGGAACTCGCCGTCGTAGTCGTCCTCGATCACGTACCCGTCCTGCTCGCGGGCCCAGCCGACGGCCGCCGACCGGCGTTCGGCGGCCAGCGCGGCGCCGGTCGGGTACTGGTGGGCGGGGGTGAGCAGGACGGCCGCGTCCCGCCGGGCGCCGAGCAGGTCCGTCCGGGCCCCCGCGCAGTCCACCGGCAGCGGCGCCGGGGTCAGCCCCGCGGCCCGGACCATCTCGCGCTGCGGGGGCAGCCCGTAGCCCTCGACCGCCAGGGTGCGGGTCCCGCGCGTCCGGGCCGGACCGCGCTCGCGCAGGGCGGCGCAGAGCAGGCCGATGCCCTGGGTGAAGCCGGAGCAGATCAGCAGGTGGTCCGGGTCGGTCCGGACGCCGCGCACCCGGGCGAGGTAGTCGGTGAGCGCCTGCCGCAGCTCGATCCGCCCGAGCGGGCTGCCGTAGCCGAAGGCCTCGTGCGGCGCGGTGGCGAGCGCCCGCCGCGCGGCGGTCAGCCAGGCGGTGCGCGGGAAGAGCGAGACGTCCGGCCGCCCGGGCGTCAGGTCGTGGCGGGCGGCCCGGCGCTCGGGCGGCGCCTCGGCCGGGCGACGGCCGGACCGCGGGGCGGTCCGCCCGGCCACCGTGGTGCCCGAGCCCTGCCGCGAGGCGAGCCACCCCTCGGCGGTCAGCTGCCCGTACGCCTCGACCACGGTGTTGCGGGCGATCCCGAGGTCCTCGCCGAGCGCCCGGGAGGAGGGCAGGCGCGTCCCCGGGGCCAGCCGGCCGTCCTGCACGGCCTCCCGCAGCGCGTCCTCCAGGGCCGCCCGCAGGCCGACCCCGGCGGCCCGCCGGCCACTGAGGTCGAGGTGCAGATCGCCGCCGAACGCGGTCCAGGAGGTGGTGCTCATGGGGAGGGCCGATCCGTGCGGGGCGCTGTGCCGTCCGGGTTGTGTCCGTAGGGGATTATCGCGTGGCCGCGGGCGGCTGGGCGGCTGGGCGGCGGCCCCGGCCTCCGCGCCGCCGGTCGGTGCCGGCCGGTGCCGGTGCGCGGGCCCGCACCGCGGTCAGCCCCAGGTCGCGCCGGCGGGCTCCTGGATGGTGGCGTTCAGCCGGTTGAAGAGGTTGGTCAGGCCGATCATCAGAATGATCGCGGAGAGCTGCTCCTCGTTGAAGTGGTCGGCGGCCTCGTCCCAGACCGCGTCCGGCACGGCCGGGCCGGAACGGTCGGCCAGCCGGGTGGCCGCCTCGGTCAGGGCGAGGGCCGCGCGCTCCTCCCCGGTGAAGAAGGGGGCCTCGCGCCAGGCGGCGACGGCGTGCAGGCGCTCGTCGGTCGCACCGGCCTTCTTCGCGTTGGTCACCCCGGCGAAGACGCACGCGGAGCAGCCGTTGATCTGGCTGGCCCGCAGGTGCACCAGCTCCATGATCTGGGGCGGGACGCCGCCCTGGTACATGGCCTTGTAGATGTTCTGGATGCCCTTCATCGCGTCGGGCAGGACCATCGCGGGGTTCTTCATCCGAGCGGTCACGGCGTTTCCTCCGTCGCGTCAGGAGCCCGAGTGCCTTGCGCGCCGGGCCGGTTATCGTCCTTCACTGCACCGACGGATCGCGGAACGGGGATGTGACAGGTGAGCGGGAACGAATGTCTGGCCGGGCAGTTCGAGGAGCACCGGCTCCAACTGAGGGCGGTCGCCTACCGGATGCTGGGCTCGCTCAGCGAGGCCGAGGACGCCGTCCAGGAGACGTGGTTGAAGCTGGACCGCTCGGACGTCAGCGCCGTGCAGAACCTCGGCGCCTGGCTGACCACCGTGGTCGGCCGGGTCTGCCTGGACCTGCTGCGCTCGCGCACCGCGCGGCGCGAGGACCCGCTGGACGGGCCGGACGGGCAGGAGGGCGCGGTCCGGCTGCCCGATCCGGTGGTCGGCGCCTTCGGCGTCGTGGACCCGGAGCAGGAGCTCCTGATGGCCGACTCGGTCGGGATCGCGCTGATGATCGTGCTGGACACGCTCGCCCCGGCGGAGCGGCTCGCCTTCGTCCTGCACGACCTGTTCGCCGTCCCGTTCGACGAGATCGCGCCGATCCTCGGCCGCACCTCCGCCTCCACCCGCCAACTGGCCAGCCGGGCCCGCCGCCGCGTCCAGGGCGCCGCGCCCGCCCAGGACGGCGACCTGAACCGCCGCCGCGAGGTGGTGGACGCCTTCCTCAGCGCCGCGCGCGGCGGCGACTTCGACGCCCTCCTCGCGCTGCTCGACCCCGGGATCGTGGCCCGCTCGGACGGCGGCGCCCTGCGGCCGAGCACGCTGCGCCGCGGTGCGGCCGAGGTCGCCTCGCAGGCGATCACCTTCGCCCGCTTCGCCGAGAACGCCCGCCCGGTGCTCGTCAACGGCGCGCCCGGGGTGCTGTCCTTCGCGGACGGCAAGCCGCTGTCGCTCATGGCGTTCACCATCCGGGACGGCCGGGTCACCGCGCTCGACGTCCTCACCGATCCGGAGCGGCTGGCCCGGATCGACCTGGGGCCGATCCTCGGCGGCTGAGCGGCTGAGCGGCTGAGCGGCCGGGGGGGGGGGGGGGGGGCCCCCCCCCCCCCCCCCCCCCCCCCCGCCCGCCCCCCCCCCCCCCCCGGGGGGGGGGGCCCCCCCGCGCCCGGCGGGGC